>NZ_JBHVHV010000010.1:31565-223181 GCF_042800035.1 Sutcliffiella sp. NPDC057660 | reverse complement strand
TAAAAAGAAGCGTAAATGCTTCGTTTCTTAAAGGCGGATAAAAAATGGGTTTGGAGCAGTCTCCTTGACAGTTTTGTTCATATCAGGAGGCTCCCCTCTCTCCCCGCGGAAAGCAAGTGTCTGGAGCGGAAATCAACGGACAATATTAGTCAGATACATGATACATTCTAGCTACACAGAAAAATCTTTAGCGGGTGGGCACTATTAAACCAGGGCTATCCTGCACCTTTTCTCCTAAAATTAGAGTTATCCTGTTCCATTTGGTATAATTGTAAAATAGGAGCCTGCGGTTTCTATGATTAAATCAAGCTTTTTTTACGATTGGGGATGACCTCTGTGTTCAGAATACTTTTGGCTTTAATAATAGTTGTACCTGCACTCGAAATCTGGCTACTGATTTCAATTGGCCAATATATTGGACCATGGCTTACTATACTCCTGATTATTCTGACGGGTATCCTTGGCGCATGGTTGGCAAAATATCAAGGACTCGAAGCATTAAGAAATGCCCAGCAAAAAATGAGCTATGGGCAAATGCCCGGCGATGTGATTATTGATGGAATATGCATATTGGTTGGTGGTGTCCTCCTGCTTACTCCGGGATTCATTTCGGATTCCATTGGATTCTTACTGCTGATTCCTGCTACCAGAAATATCGTGAAGCCATTCATCATCCGAGGAATCCGGAATAGAATGGACAAGGGGCAATTTACCATCATCAACAGAAGATAGAAAGAATGAAAGGCATTGGGAAACCCTTGCCTTTATGAAAATTCATGCTAATATATGAGACAGATAGAATTGAAAAATTTGTAAAAAACACGGGGGATAAACGAATGAAGCACTTATTGAAAGTCTTGCTAGTTTTTACATTAGTATTGACAGGTTTAAGCTTTACAGGGACGGCCTTAGCCGCTAATGGCGACAAAGAAAAAGACAGCATCAATGAAAAGTTCGGCCTGCCGATTGTTGTATATGGCGGTTCACTTTCAGAGGAACAGAAGCAGGAGGTCCGGGAGCTCTTAAATGTGAAGGATCCGGAAATGGTGGAGGAAATCACAGTAACAGGTGAAGACCTGGTAAAGTATATCGATGGGGAAGATCGAAATGCGAGAATGTTCTCTTCTGCTAAAATTACGAGAAAAGAAAAAGGAGAAGGCCTTGCAATCAAAAGGGAAACTCCAAAAAACATTACAGAAGTAACAAATGATATGTACGCCAATGCACTATTGACAGCGGGAATCGAGGACGCTGAGGTTATCGTAGTCTCTCCTGTAAAGGTGAGCGGCCATTCCGCCCTTGTGGGAATCTATAAAGCATATGAAGTAAGCGGCGAGGTTCTGGACAAGGATCGCATGGAGGTAGCCAATGAGGAGCTTAGCCTTGCTACCAATCTTGCAGAAAAAGAAGGCATGGATCAGGAAAAAGTAAGTGAACTGCTGACAGAAATCAAAAAGCAGATTGCAGAGCAGGATCCGGCTACAAAGGAAGACATTGAGAAAATCGTTGAGGAGCAATTACAAAAACTTGAAATTCAGTTAAGTGAGGAAGACCGACAGCTGCTTATCGACTTGTTTGATAAAATGCGGGAGCTTGACATCAACTTTGATGGTGTAAAGCAGCAGCTGGAGGATATTTCAAAGCAAATCAAAGATCGAGTGGAAAATGTAATAGGCAATCCGGGATTCTGGCAGGGAGTTGCTGATTTCTTCCGAGAGCTTTTTCAATCAATCGCTAATCTATTCAAATAATGGAAAAGAGGCTGTTCCGACATTTTCGGGACAGCCTCTTTTTTAGACGGTTCTATTTCTGCCAATGATAAATGCATAGATTTCATTGAAGACACCAGCTTTGTACAGAGTATTGAAAATTACCACTGTGACCGGTCCTACAAGGAGTCCGAGGAATCCGATAAGCTGAAATCCGATAAATAAAGATACCAGGGTAGCCAAAGGGTCCAGTCCGATACTCGATGAGAGGATTTTTGGCTCCATCAGCTGTCGCTGCACAATCACAATAAGGTACAGAACGCCAAGTCCAATGGCAAGTGGAAGATTGCCGCTTATGGCCAGGAAAATAATCCAAGGTACAAAGATCAATCCGGTCCCGAGGTATGGAATAAGATCGACCAACCCTATAATCAATGCAACTGTAATGGCGTATTCCACCCGCAGAATCAATAATCCTATCAGCACAATGACTGTAGTGATGGAAATTAGTGTCGCTTGAGCACGAAGAAATCCAATGAATGCTTTTTGCAGGCTGAGAAAAACCTTTGTAAGGCTTTCTTGCCCTTTTGCAGGAATGATTCTTTTTAATCTATGTTGATGGCGATACCAGTCCTTGCTTATAAAAAATGTGGCGAGTAGGGAAAAGATAAGCACGGTAGCAAAGCTTGGAATCCATGTAATCAATTTCGGGAGGTTTTGCAGGAATGACTGGATGAATTCTCCGACAGTAGTAGCAATGCTTGCACCCATATTCTCTATGTTTGTAAGGACGGACTGCTGCTGCCCTTCTTCAAGACTGTGAAACATCGTGGTTATTTCATTGAAAAAAGGAAGAACCTTGGTTACGATGAATTGCTCGACAAATACAACCAACGTTTCAAAATGGCCAGGTACCACCTTGGCCAAATATTCAGTACCGGAAACAATCTCCACAATCAACAGTGTGACAACACCGGCGACGATGGCAAAGACGGCCATCAATGAAATGAAAACGGCAAAGCTCCTAGGTATCTTTCCTCTTTTTTCGATGATGTTCACAAGGGGGTTAATTAGGAAAGCTAAAGCTAAAGCGATGATGAATGGATAGGCAATGGAAAAAAGATAATAAAAGGAAAGTAATCCTAAAATGGCAATTAGGATAACAAGCAAGCTTCTAAATACAATATGAACGTAATTCCAATTCAACCGCAACACTCCTTTATTTACCAACACTCTCTTTATCCATATTTTACAGCCTTTGAAATTCTTTGGAAAGATAAATGTTTTCAAATAATAGACATTGCCTGGTTCCAAATCTTTTTCATTGGTTTTTTTTATGTTAGGATGGAAATAGGCTCTGGTCTTTTGGAAGGATGGAAAGAATGTTAAGTCAAGCTACTTTATTTTTGGTCATTCTACTTGCGATTGGATTTATTGCGAAAAATCCCTCGCTTATGTTTGCAGTCGGTGTACTGCTCGTTATTAAAGCTATTGGATTGGATAATAAGATATTCCCCTATCTTCAATCAAAAGGCATCAATTGGGGAGTAACGATCATCACGATAGCTGTACTTGTACCGATTGCTACTGGTGATATAGGATTCAAACAGCTGCAGGAGGCCGTCAAATCCTCCTATGCATGGATTGCCCTTGGCGCTGGCATAGCTGTGGCACTGATTGCGAAAAGTGGATTGACGCTGCTTGCAAATGATCCCCACATCACAACTGCTCTTGTTTTTGGGACCATTCTCGCAGTGGCGCTATTCCAGGGGGTTGCAGTAGGGCCATTGATAGGTGCCGGAATTGCCTATTTGGCCATGAAGGCGGTAGAGTACTTTACATAAGGATAATTTTCACAAATTGTTTTTTCGTAATAATATTTTTTTGAGTAGTTTTGTTCTTTTCATTCACAAAGTTCAGATAATTGTTTATAATAGGGACAAGGACACATCCTTCCTATGGGTTACTCTTATTTTGTTCGCCTGGAAGTGCGCGCACATCCCATGATTGAAATGGTTATGGCGCTTATTTTTTTGAATGGAAATGTAAGCATTTTCTTATTTTGATAGAATTATATATGCTTGTTAATCTAATGCAGAAAAAATGTGTATTTATTAACAAGGATGTTTACAATCATTATGGTGAGCAAGCGTTCAATAGGCGGAAGTAGATAAGGATATGGGGAAACTTTACGTAAAGGAGAGGTTTTATATGACAACCACAAAAGGTCTAGAGGGAGTTGTAGCAACAACATCGGCAATCAGTTCCATCATTGATGATACGCTGACGTATGTTGGTTACAATATTGATGATTTAGCAGACCACGCCAGTTTTGAAGAGGTAATCTACCTTTTATGGCATCAGAAATTGCCGAAAAAAGAGGAGTTGGACGCTCTAAAAAAGGAACTGGCGGAAGAAGCTGCCCTTCCACAAGAGGTTATCAACCACTTCAAAACATACCCGATCGAGAAAGTACATCCAATGGCGGCATTGCGCACAGCCGTTTCACTATTAGGTTTATATGACGATGAAGCTGACAATATGGACCAGGACGCCAACTACCACAAAGCGGTACGTCTACAGGCTAAAATGCCGACAATTGTGACAGCGTTCTCAAGAATCCGTAAAGGATTGGATCCCATTGCCCCAAGAACCGATTTAGGTTTCGCGGCAAACTTCCTATACATGCTAACTGGCGATGAGCCATCCGAGATTGCGGTAGAAGCATTCAATAAAGCGCTTGTACTTCATGCGGATCATGAACTGAATGCTTCCACCTTTACAGCACGTGTTTGTGTAGCCACTCTATCTGATGTGTATTCAGGTGTTACGGCAGCAATCGGCGCTTTAAAAGGACCACTTCACGGTGGAGCCAACGAAGCAGTTATGAAAATGCTTTCCGAAATCGGGGAAGTGAAAAATGCAGAAAGCTATATTCGTGAAAAATTGGCAAATAAAGAAAAGATCATGGGCTTCGGTCACCGCGTATACCGTCAAGGCGATCCGCGTGCCAAGCATCTTCGTGCCATGTCCGAAAAGCTTGCTGGATTGACCGGGGAACCGAAATGGTATGAAATTTCTGTAAAAGTGGAAGAAGTTGTAACTTCCGAAAAACCGCTTCCGCCAAACGTGGACTTCTACTCTGCATCCATGTACCACTCTTTAGGTATCGATCATGATCTTTTCACACCAATTTTCGCAGTTAGCCGTGTATCCGGATGGTTGGCGCATATCTTGGAGCAGTATTCCAACAACCGCCTAATTCGTCCTCGTGCGGATTATACTGGACCTGGAAAGCAAGATTATGTACCATTAGAGCAAAGATAATTTATTACTTTCAAGGTAAGGGAGGGCCTCATAACTTCCTCCCTAAATTTCAACTATCATAGGAGGTATTTTACCGTGACTCAAGGAACTAAAATTACAGTAACAAATGGTGTACTTAATGTACCAAACAACCCGGTTATCCCATTTATCGAAGGTGACGGAATCGGCCCTGATATCTGGTCAGCAGCATCAAAGGTTTTAGAAGCGGCTGTGCAAAAAGCATACAATGGTGAAAAAGAAATCGTTTGGAAAGAAGTGTTGGCGGGCGAAAAAGCATTCAACCAAACTGGTGAGTGGTTACCTGCAGAAACATTGGATGTAATCCGTGAATACATAATTGCGATCAAAGGACCTTTAACAACTCCTGTTGGTGGAGGAATCCGTTCTCTAAACGTAGCCTTGCGTCAAGAATTGGATCTTTTCACATGCCTTCGCCCGGTTCGCTATTTCCAAGGGGTGCCTTCACCTGTAAAACGCCCTGAAGATACGGATATGGTCATCTTCCGTGAAAATACAGAAGACATCTACGCTGGCATCGAGTATGCAAAAGGTTCTGCAGAAGTGGAAAAGCTTATCAACTTCCTTCAAAATGAAATGGGAGTAAACAAAATCCGCTTCCCTGAAACTTCCGGTATCGGAATCAAGCCTGTTTCTCAGGAAGGTACTTCCCGCCTGGTTCGTGCTGCAATCAACTATGCAATTGAGCATGGCCGTAAATCTTTAACTTTGGTACACAAAGGAAACATCATGAAGTATACAGAGGGTGCTTTCAAGAACTGGGGTTATGAACTGGCTGAAAAAGAATTCGGCGATAAAGTATTTACTTGGGCTCAATACGACCGTATTGCTGAATCGGAAGGAAAAGACGCTGCAAATAAAGCACAGGAAGCTGCAGAAGCAGAAGGAAAGATTCTTGTGAAGGATTCCATTGCAGATATCTTCTTGCAACAGATCCTTACTCGTCCAAAAGAATTTGATGTAGTTGCTACCATGAACCTGAATGGAGACTATATCTCTGATGCATTGGCTGCACAGGTTGGTGGAATAGGTATTGCTCCTGGAGCAAACATCAACTATGAAACAGGACATGCGATTTTCGAAGCTACTCATGGAACGGCTCCTAAATATGCTGGTCTGGACAAAGTGAACCCATCTTCCGTTATCCTTTCAGGTGTACTGATGCTTGAGCACCTTGGTTGGACAGAAGCTGCGAAATTGGTAATGGATGCAATGGAAAAATCCATCTCTTCCAAAGTGGTAACATATGACTTTGCACGTCTGATGGATGGCGCGACAGAAGTTAAATGCTCTGAGTTCGGAGAAGAATTAATTAAAAATATGTAATAGATTGTGAGGCTGGATGCTTAGCTTCAACATAAACACTTTGGGCTGGGAGGAATAGTTCATGACAATGAGGCGTAAAAAGGTTTCCGTAATCGGTGGAGGTTTCACAGGTGCCACTACAGCGTTTTTACTGGCACAAAAAGAGCTTGCAGATGTGGTATTAGTAGATATTCCACAAATGGAGAACCCTACTAAAGGTAAAGCTTTGGATATGCTGGAAGCTGGTCCGGTACAAGGATTTGATGCAAATATTACTGGTACATCCAACTACACAGACACTGCAGACTCCGACATCGTAGTCATTACAGCGGGTATTGCGCGTAAGCCTGGGATGAGCCGTGATGACCTAGTTACAACAAACCAAAACATCATGAAAAGTGTAACGAGAGAAATCGTAAAGTATTCACCAGAATGCTTTATCATCGTATTGACCAATCCTGTTGATGCAATGACTTACACAGTATTCCAAGAGTCCGGCTTCCCGAAAAACCGTGTAATCGGTCAATCGGGTGTGCTTGATACAGCCCGTTTCCGTACATTCGTTTCCCAGGAGCTTAACTTGTCAGTAAAGGACATTACAGGTTTTGTTCTAGGCGGACATGGGGATGATATGGTGCCATTGGTGCGCTATTCCTATGCTGGAGGTATCCCGCTTCAAACTCTGCTTCCGCAAGATCGTCTGGATGCCATCGTGGAAAGAACAAGAAAAGGCGGCGGAGAGATAGTTAACCTTTTAGGTAACGGTAGTGCATACTACGCCCCAGCTGCATCCATGGTGGAAATGGTGGAAGCCATCCTTAAAGACCAGCGTCGTGTACTTCCTTCCATCGCATACCTTGAAGGAGAATATGGACATGAAGGTATCTACCTTGGAGTTCCTACCATCCTTGGTGCTGGTGGAATCGAGAAGATCATCGAGCTTGAGTTGACCGAGGAAGAAAGCTCTGCCCTTGCGAAATCAGTAGAATCTGTTAAAAGCGTAATGAAAGTATTATCATAATAGTGAGTAGGTTCGGGGAGAATATCCCCGAATTTTTTCGCAAGATGATGTAATCGCTTTCACAATTGGAGGTGTCACAATGTTACTTGGTAAAAAGAGAAAACTTGGAAGAAGACTCGAAGAAATTCAAGTGGGTGAAAAGCTCGCTCTAACCGAAAAGATTGAAGACAAGGATCTGCTTCTGTATCTGGGATTGACCAATGATGCCAATCCATTGTACATTCAGCATGACTATGCATCTCAGACACCATTTAAGAAGCCGATTGTTCCTAGTATCATGTTAACTGGAATCATCACCTCTGCAGTTTCAAAGTATTTGCCAGGCCCGGGAAGCCATGTGGTAGAACAACAGCTATCCTTTCCAAAGCCTGTTTACCATTATGCAACGATTCAATTTCAATTTGAGATTGTTGATGTGAACGAAGATAAGCACACCATTGAAATGACGGTCCTTGGGACAAACGAAAAGGAAGAAACGGTAGCAAAAGGAACAATAACCGTCTGTCCTCCTCATCGATTGGAATCTATGGAAAGCAGTGCAATGGATAACTTCTAAAAAGAGCTCATTTGGGCTCTTTTTTCTATTTATTGTGAAGAAATAATTTAAGGTGTATGATGGTATTGTAAATACATAGATAGATATTCATGGATGAATAGGGGCTTTCCAAAACAATTGGTGGAGGAACAAGATGAGTAAAAAGATTTTGATCGTTGACGATGAGCAGTCCATTGTAACTTTATTGCAATATAACTTGCAGCAGGCAGGATTTGATGTGTCAGTTGCGATGGATGGGGAGAAAGGGCTTAATAAAGCAGCTGATGAGCAATTTGATATGATTGTTCTGGACTTGATGCTTCCAAAAATGGATGGTATAGAGGTGTGCAAGGAACTTAGGCAACGAAAAATAAACACTCCCATTTTGATGCTTACCGCAAAAGATGATGAATTTGATAAGGTGTTGGGTCTCGAACTAGGTGCTGATGATTATATGACAAAACCTTTCAGTCCAAGAGAAGTGGTCGCCCGTGTAAAGGCTATCCTGAGAAGGACACAGCTTTTGTCAGGTCATGAGGACAACATGAAGGATGAGGATCCTTCCGAAAAGATAGTCATCGGGGAAATAAAGATATTGCCGGAGCATTATGAAGCGTACTTCCAAAATGAACGTATAGAATTGACTCCTAAGGAATTTGAGCTTCTTGTCTATTTAGCAAAAAATAAAGGCAGGGTTTTGACCCGGGATCAGCTGTTAAGTGCAGTTTGGAACTACGATTTTGCCGGGGACACCAGGATTGTGGACGTGCATATCAGCCACTTGCGGGAGAAAATCGAAAAAGATACAAAAAAACCTACATATATAAAGACAATAAGAGGGTTAGGTTACAAGCTTGAGGAACCGAAATTAGATGAGTAGGTTTCGTTCCCGTCTGCTTTTTGCTTTAATTACGCTCATTATTGTCGTTCTTGTCGGGTTGGGGCTTTTATTGGGACAGCTTTTTAAGAGTTTTTATCTTAATACATTCAATCAGCGTCTTGAGAAAGAAACCAACCTCGTCACGCTTTTAGTGGAAGAGGAAGAAACAATCACGCCTGCGCTTCAAAAACACCTCGAGGATATCGGAAAGACGTTATCTGCGAGAATCAGTATCACAGATCTGGATGGCACCATTCAGTATGATACGGATGGCAGTGTACAACCAGAAGAGGATTCCCATCAGGATGTGCTGCAGCAGATCATTGAAAAAAACAAAGACAAGCAACGTATCTATTATGAACGAAATGATGAAATGTACTATTATGGTGCTTCCTTGATGAGAGATGGTGAACGCGCTGGCTTTGTGGTTTTAAGCACGCCTGTAGAATCCCTCCACAGGGTCAATCAACAAATCTGGGGACTATTGATTGCAAGTCTCGGTGCTGCACTTGTTGTCATTCTTTTACTGGGGGTCAGAATTACAGCCCAATATACGAGACCGATTGAATCGGCAACAAAAGTGGCAATGGAGCTTGCCAAAGGTAATTATAAAGCGAGAACCTACGAGGAGCACGTGGACGAGACAGGGATGCTCAGCCAATCGATCAATGTGCTTGCAAGAAACCTGCAGGACATGACAAAAGCGCAGGAAATGCAACAGGATCGACTCAGCACATTAATTGAAAATATGGGAAGCGGCTTGATATTGATTGATGGAAGAGGTTATGTGAATCTGATCAATCGTGCTTATAAGGAAACCTTTCATGTAGAGCAATCCGACTATTTATACCGCTTATACTACGAAGCCTTGGAGCATAAGGAAGTAGTGGAGCTGGTGGAAGAGATTTTCATGACCGAGGTCCGTGTAAGAAAGCAGCTTGTGCTTCCCCTTAAAATTGAACGAAAGCATTTTGAGGTTTACGGGGCACCTATCATCGGTTTTAATGATGAGTGGAAAGGGATTGTGCTCGTTTTCCATGATATCTCAGAGCTGAAAAAATTGGAGCAGATGAGAAAGGACTTCGTGGCTAACGTATCTCATGAATTGAAGACACCGATCACTTCCATTAAGGGGTTTTCGGAGACTCTCCTGGATGGAGCGATGAACGACAAAGAGACAATGCAGTACTTCCTTTCCATCATTTTAAAAGAGAGTGAGAGACTTCAGTCATTGATAGAGGACTTGTTGGATCTTTCCAAAATAGAAAGGCAAGGCTTCAAACTGAATATGGATTATGTGGATATTCATCACTTATTGGAAGATATCCTTATCATTCTTGAAGCGAAAGCAAAAGGGAAAGAAATTGATCTTGAGCTGGTGAAAGCAAAAAGGGACTTGTTCATTTTTGGCGATAACCCTCGAGTGAAACAGATATTCATTAATCTAATCAATAATGCATTAGCCTATACCCCGTCCGGCGGCAAAGTGAGCGTGATAGTCCAGGATGCAGGTGACAAGGTAGAAATAACCGTTTCAGATTCAGGAATTGGAATGGATGAAGAGGAGATACCCCGAATTTTCGAGCGCTTTTATAGGGTAGATAAAGCGCGGAGCAGAAATTCCGGGGGTACAGGGTTAGGGCTGGCAATTGTCAAACACCTGGTGGAAGCGCACCACGGCAGTATTACAGTTGAAAGTAAAGTGAACAGCGGGACAACATTTAAGGTGAAATTGTCCAAAGAAAACAAAGATTTACAATAGCTTTACATTTCTTCCATTACTGCTTAACAAACCTCTGTTACTATTACTATTGAAAACCCCTTCATCCAAGGAGCCAATTTTGGCAGGCGAGAACACCTCTGTTCTCGCCTTCTTTTTTTATGAATAGGATGTTTTCGCAATCATTGTTGCTTTTTAGATAAGGTGCAATCTTTAAATGAAACCGTTGATTGCAGCGAGGGACACAAGATTCCCCGGGAACGGATGGGAGCCTCCTCGGCTTCGCCTGTGGGGTCTCCCATGCCCTTTACTTTCCCGCAGGAGTCAAGTGTCCTCCGCTACAATCAACTCAGTTTTTTTGATATTATTTGCTCCGCTGAAATGAAAAGATGAGACAATGCCCAATTTTCAAAGCTTTAAAAGGCAAGTATTATACATAGAGTCACCCCTGTTGGTTGGAGTGCAAGGCGTGAGACTCCTTGAAAATGCAAGCATTTTCTGCGTGCGATGTATCGCTGCCGGAGCCTTCCTTGTCCTGCGGGAGATAGCGGTTGACTTGAGACCCCGCAGGCTATGCCGAGGAGGCTCAAGCATCGCCCCGCGGAAAGCGAACGTCTGGAACGGAGACCAACAGGGCGTTTACTGTCCACATTTCATCTTTAGTCCAGCTACCTATGCTTAAAACAACAGTCTTTAGGAAAAGAGCCTATGAAAATGAAAAACCTCTGTAAAAAAAGAAACTTTCCTGTAACTTGAACGTATTAATCACTGAGAACAAAAAAAGGGGAGAAGACAACAGTGATGAGTTTAAAGCGCATTTATACAACTGTTTTTCTTGTGGTGCTGGCTGTCATGCTTGGAATAGTGGCTTTCAGTTCATGGTACACAGTCGATCAATCCGAACAGGCTGTCATCCAGACCTTCGGGAAAGTGGAAGAGGGAATAAGTGAACCGGGTCTGCACTTCAAGATGCCTTGGCCGATCCAGACTGTGGAAAAGCTGTCAAAAGAGACATTCAGCTTACAGTTCGGCTATGAGGAAAAGAATGGAGAAGTTGTAGAATTCACCAGTGATACAAAAATGATAACCGGAGATGAAAATATCGTCCTGGCAGACATGGTCGTCATGTGGAAGATAACCAACCCGGGTAAATACCTATATAATTCGGACGACCCGCAAGCGGTCCTTTATAACGCAACATCCGCTTCTTTAAGAAGTATCATCGGAAGCTCGCAAATCGATGAAGCATTAACATCAGGGAAAGGCCAGATCGAAGTGGAGGTTTTTGATCTATTAACCTCACTTATGGAAAAGTATGACGTTGGTATTTCGGTAACTGCGGTCAAGCTGCAGGATGTGGAGCTACCGAATGCGGAGGTTCGTAAAGCATTTACCAATGTTACTGATGCCCGGGAAACGATGAATACCAAAAGAAATGAAGCCGAACGCTACCGAAACCAAAAAATGAATGAAGCACAAGGGGAAATGGAAGCTATCATCTCAAGGGCGGAAGGGGAAAAGGCAGCCCGAGTCGAGCAGGCACGTGGAGATGTTGCCAGGTTCAATTCCCTGTATGCGGAATATGTAAATGCACCTGAGCTGACTAGAAAACGATTGATCCTAGAGACAATGGAAGAAGTCCTTCCGTACGCAGAGATATATATCATGAATGATGATGGCAATACGATGAAGTACTTCCCGATTCGTCCAATGGAGAGAACGGAAACGACGGGCACAACTCCTAAGCCTCCAACAACGCAGGAAGGAAGTGGGACAAATGAGTGATCAGAACATCATAGATTTAGAGGGGCGTAAACCTACCTATGAGTGGAGGAAAATGGTCAGGGGCGGATTAATAGCGGTTCTCCTAATCGTCCTTCTGGGAGTTGGCCTTGCGAATGTATTTGTGGTAAAAGAAGGTGAATATAAGGTAGTCAGGCAGTTTGGGGAAGTAGTGAAAATAGTAGATGAACCAGGACTCAACTTCAAGGTGCCATTCGTGCAGACGGTTGCGACCGTCCCGAAATACCAGATGCTCTATGATGAAGCTGGAGCGGAAATCAATACAAAAGATAAGAAACGGATGCTCATTGATAACTATGTCGTATGGCGTGTGGAAGATCCGAGAATGATGATTGACAGCCTTGCGAATATTATCAATGCAGAAACGAAAATGTCCGAGTTTGTATTTTCAGTCGTCAGAACGGAGCTTGGTCAATTAGATTATGATGAGATTGTCAATGATGAGAAGTCGTCAAGGGGAAGCCTGAATGACCGTGTAACGGAAAGAGTCAATGAGCTTCTTGCAAAAGACGGTTACGGGATTGTTGTAACGGATGTAAGAATGAGGCAAACGGATCTGCCTCCGGAAAATGAACAATCCGTCTTTACCCGCATGATTTCCGAGCGTGAGTCCACTGCTCAGGACTACCTATCCAAAGGGGATGCCGATAAAAACATCATCATTGCCAACACAGATAAAGAGGTTCGTGAAATTCTTGCAAAAGCGGAAGCGGACGCAGATGTCATCCGTGGAACAGGAGAAGGGGAAGCAGCGAAAATATACAATGACACCTTCTCGAAGGATCCCGAGTTCTACGAGCTATACCGTACACTCGAGTCCTATAAGAAAACCATCAACGGTGAAACGGTGATCGTACTACCGTCAAGTTCCCCATATGCACGACTCCTAATGGGCTATATGGAGTAAGAAAAAATCAATAATGCCGCAATTTTTCTTTCTGTTCTTATCCATGATAAAATAGAGAGGGAGATTGCGGCTTTTTATATTTTTGAAAGAAGTATTTACATAGACCATAAAAGGAAGAAGGAGGAATTCACATGGCAAACAAATTAGTCCTGATCGATGGAAACAGCATTGCATATCGCGCATTTTTTGCGCTGCCCCTCTTAAGCAATGAAAAGGGTATACATACAAATGCGATTTACGGATTCACAATGATGCTGATGAGGATCTTGGAGGAAGAAAAACCGACACATATGCTTGTGGCCTTTGATGCAGGAAAAACAACCTTCCGACATAAAACATTCGGGGAATACAAGGGTGGAAGACAAAAGACCCCACCTGAGCTTTCCGAGCAATTCTCCTTTTTAAGAGAGTTATTGGATGCCTATAATATTAAACGCTATGAACTGCCGGAATACGAGGCGGATGATATTATCGGAACCCTTGCCCGCCAGGCAGCCAACGATGATTTTACCGTAAAGATCATTTCCGGTGACAAGGATTTGACTCAGCTTGCAACCGATAAGATAACGGTGGATATCACGAAAAAAGGGATTACGGATGTTGACTCCTATACACCTGCCTTCATTGAAGAGAAGTATGGCTTGAATGTGGATCAGATTATTGATATGAAGGGCTTGATGGGTGATTCCTCCGATAACATCCCTGGGGTTCCGGGAGTCGGGGAAAAGACGGCAATTAAGCTGTTGAAGGAATTTGGCACCATTGAAAAGCTCCTGGAATCCATCGATCAGGTCAGCGGGAAAAAGCTGAAGGAGAAGCTGGAGGAGAACAAGGAGCAGGCAATCATGAGCAAGGAGCTTGCGACGATCATGACGGAAGCGCCAGTTGAACTGCAGGTGGATGAACTTATCTATGAAGGTTTTGATAAGAAGAAAGTCATCTCGATATTCAAGGAACTGAGCTTCAACTCCTTATTGGAAAAGATGGGGGACGAAGGGGAAACAGTTACGGAGGACTTAACGGACATTACGTTTGATGTAGTGGAAGAGTTGACTGCCGACCATTTTGCAAAAGAGAACTTCTTCATGGTAGAGGTCCTGGAGGAAAACTACCACCGGGCAGACATACAAGGGTTCGCACTAGTGAATGAAAAGGGCAACTTCTTCATTCCGACTGAAGTGGCACTAAAGTCAGACGAATTTAAAGACTTTGCAGCAGATTCCACAAAAAAGAAGACCGTCTTTGACGCCAAACGGGCAATCGTGGCACTGAAATGGCAGGGAATCGAGCTGAACGGGATAGATTTTGATTTTATTATCGCATCCTACATCGTTAACCCGTCCGATACCTCAACGGATCTTGCGGAGATTGCACGGAAGAAAGGGTATCATCAGATTGAGACGGATGAAGCGGTCTATGGCAAGGGTGCAAAACGGGCAGTGCCGGATCAAGGGACGGTATCTCAGCATCTTGTTCGCAAAACGTTTGCGATGCAGGAGATGAAGGAGTCTTTTATCCATGAATTGAAAGATAACGAACAGCTTGAGTTGTTTGAGGAACTCGAAATGCCATTGACACTTGTACTTGCGGAAATGGAAGCGCTCGGTATTAAAGTTGATAAAACCCGCCTGGAGGATATGGGACACGACTTATCAGAAAAACTAGAGAAGATTGAAGAGAACATATTTGAGCTTGCCGGTGAAAAGTTCAACATCAACTCGCCAAAGCAGCTTGGTGTCATTCTTTTTGAAAAGCTTGGACTTCCACCGGTGAAGAAAACGAAAACAGGATACTCCACTTCAGCCGATGTACTTGAAAAGCTGGCGGACAAGCATGAGGTCATCCGGCAGATCCTTCTCTATCGTCAATTGGGAAAATTGAAATCAACCTATATCGAAGGCTTGTTGAAGGTTGTGCATGAAGACACCAATAAAATCCATACACGCTTCAATCAGGCGCTAACCCAAACTGGAAGATTAAGCTCCATTGATCCAAATCTCCAGAATATTCCGGTCCGTCTGGAGGAAGGCAGGAGAATCAGGGAAGCATTCATTCCGTCACATAAGGATTGGGTCATTTTTGCGGCGGACTATTCCCAGATTGAGTTAAGGGTCCTTGCCCATATTGCCAATGATGAAAAGCTGATTGAAGCATTCAGGGAAGATGCAGATATTCATACGAAAACCGCCATGGATGTGTTTCATGTTACAGAGGATAAAGTTACTTCCAATATGAGACGCCAGGCGAAGGCGGTCAACTTCGGTATTGTCTATGGAATCAGCGACTATGGTTTATCGCAAAGTCTGGATATCACGCGCAAAGAAGCAAAGCAGTTCATTGACCGCTATCTGGAGAGCTTCCCGGGAGTCAAGCAGTATATGGATGACGTGGTACTCGAAGCAAAGGATAAGGGCTATGTAACGACCCTGCTTCACCGTCGCCGCTATTTGCCGGAGATCACAAGCAGCAACTTCAATCTTAGAAGCTTTGCTGAGAGAACAGCGATGAACACCCCAATCCAGGGCAGTGCAGCAGACATCATCAAGAAGGCGATGATCGAAATGTCGATGAGATTGGAAAAAGAAAACATGCAGGCGAAAGTGCTGCTGCAGGTGCATGATGAACTTGTTTTTGAAGCTCCGAAAGAAGAAATAGAAAAATTGAAGAAAATCGTACCGGAAGTGATGGAGCAAGCACTGGAGCTGACCGTTCCGTTGAAGGTCGACTACTCCTACGGCTCCACCTGGTACGATGCGAAATGATGTAAGGAGGTGTTTTTATGCCAGAACTTCCAGAGGTTGAAACCGTCAGAAAAACACTTCTACAGCTGGTACAGGGAAAGAAGATTGAAGCGGTAAGGGTTCTTTGGCCAAAAATGGTGAAGGAGCCGGATGATGTCGCCATGTTTGAGCATATGCTTGTGGGGCAGACCATCCAGACGATAGGTCGTAGGGGGAAATTCCTTCTTTTCTATCTGGATGACTATTGCATGGTTTCTCATCTTCGTATGGAAGGCAAATATGGACTTTATCAAAAGGATGAACCTTCCAATAAGCATACCCATGTGTTCTTCCATTTTGAGGACGGAACAGAGCTCCGCTACCAGGACGTGAGGAAGTTCGGAACGCTCCACCTTTACAGAAAAGGGGATGAGCTGAAGGCGAAGTCGCTTGCAAGCCTTGGACCGGAACCTTTTGACGAAGAATTCAGCCTCGCAGGCTTCAAGGCAAGCCTCTCCAGGAAGAACCGGAATATAAAAGCGGTCCTGCTTGACCAGACCGTGGTAGTGGGACTTGGCAATATATATGTGGATGAAGCCCTTTTTCGTGCAGGAGTACACCCTGAACGGTTGGCCAACACTCTATCAGATCAGGAACTTGAAATATTGCAGAAGGAAATTATCCTCACGCTCCAGGAAGCGGTAGAAAAGGGCGGGAGTACCATCCGCTCCTACGTCAATTCCCAAGGTCAGATCGGCATGTTCCAGCTTGAACTGTTTGTGTACGGTAGAAAAGGGGAAACCTGCAAAAAGTGTGGATCCGAAATAGAAAAATCAGTCGTAGCAGGAAGAGGGACCCATACATGTCCGATCTGCCAGCCGAAAGAAAGATAATTCTCACGTCCGGAAAAACACATCGAATGGGCTCCTGCCATATACTATCTCAGTGATAGTTAGGGAGGAGCTCTTTATGATTCCATACATCTCACTTATTCTTTTAGCATTTGCTGTCAGTCTGGACAGTTTCAGTGTCGGTTTGACATACGGCCTCAGAAAAATGCATATGCCGCTCAAATCGATCAGTATCATTGCATGCTGCTCTGCTGTTTCACTTTTGCTGGCGATGTTTGTTGGCACGATACTTACAACGTTCCTTTCTCCTGTCTACGCAGAGAGTATAGGAGGAGCGATTCTCATTCTTCTTGGAGTCTGGGTGCTGTATCAGTTTTTCAAGTCGAATGCGTCTAAGGATCCAACACTGATTGGAGAGAAAATCTTATTCAATCTGGAAATCAAGTCTTTGGGAGTCGTCATCAATATTTTGAGGAAGCCGACAGAAGCGGATTTTGACAAATCAGGGTCCATCACTGGACTGGAGGCATTCTTCCTGGGGATTGCATTATCGCTTGACGCATTCGGAGCGGGGATAGGTGCTGCGTTGTTAGGATATTCCCCGTGGATGATGGCTGTTTCTGTAGCGATGATGAGTTCCTTATTTGTTATCACTGGCATAAAGCTTGGAAGAATCTTTTCCGGAGTATCTTGGATGAACAAATTTTCTTTTTTGCCAGGTGTTTTACTTATTATTATCGGGATTATCAAGATTTGAGGCTATCTGTTCCCACAGAAGCCTCTTCCATTAGAGAGGAGTTGGACTGGCCGATGATTATTGGACTGACCGGCGGTATAGCCAGTGGTAAAAGTACGGTAGCTTCAATGCTGAAGGAATGTGGACTGCCGATTGTTGATGCAGATGTAGTAGCCCGCGAAGTGGTGGAAGTTGGTGAGGAAACCTATGAAAAATTAGTTTCAGAGTTTGGAGAAGGCATTTTGCAGGAGGACAGATCTCTGGACCGGGTAAAGCTAGGGAAACTCATTTTTGAAAACAAAGAAAAAAGAGAGCGTTTAAATTCCATCATGCATCCAAGTATACGTAACAGAATGAAGGAAGAGACGAAGGAGTATCTAAATAGAGGATATCAAACGGTTGTCATGGATATTCCACTGCTGTTTGAAAGCAAGCTCACCCATCTGGTAGAAAAGACTTTGCTTGTCTATGTGGATGAAGAGGTGCAACTTGATAGGCTGATGAGAAGAAATGATTTATCCCGCGAGGATGCCATGGCCAGAATCTCCTCACAAATGCCGCTCCGGGAAAAAGTGGATCTAGCTAATGAAGTTATACAAAACAACGGATCAATAGAAGAAACAAAAGAACAGCTACATACTATATTGAAGAAATGGGCTATCCAAAAATAGGGATATGCCCTTTTTTAAATTTTTTCATGACATAATCAAATTAAATATGTTATACTAATTGCAAGTAATCATAACATAAGTATAACATATATACAGAAATGGGGAATTTGCATGAAGGCAAGGGTTGCAATTAATGGTTTTGGACGTATTGGAAGAATGGTATTTAGACGTGCCATCCAAGAGGAAGGTTTGAATATTGTTGCAATCAATGCGAGCTATCCAGCCGAAACGTTAGCTCATTTAATTAAGTATGACACAAATCATGGGCGTTTCGATGCGGATGTCTACGCGGAGGACAACGCTCTTATTGTAAATGGTAAGCGCATTCAATTGGTCAATAACCGTAATCCGGAAGAATTGCCTTGGAAGGAAATGAATATTGATATCGTAATTGAAGCGACAGGGAAATTCAATGCACGCGATAAAGCGGCACTTCATCTGCATGCAGGGGCAAAGCGAGTGATTCTCACTGCGCCTGGTAAAGAAGAGGATGTAACCATCGTAATGGGTGTAAATGAAAAAGCCTTGGATTTGGATCAGCATTATGTCATTTCAAATGCATCTTGTACGACGAACTGCTTGGCACCTGTTGTGAAAGTCCTCGATGAGCAGTTCGGAATTGAAAATGGCCTGATGACGACGGTCCATGCTTATACGAATGATCAGAAAAACATCGATAATCCTCATAAGGACCTGAGACGTGCGAGAGCGTGCGGCCAGTCCATCATCCCGACGTCGACCGGTGCAGCGAAAGCATTGTCCCTTGTATTGCCTCATCTGAAGGGCAAACTTCATGGGATGGCATTACGTGTACCTACACCGAATGTCTCGCTGGTAGACTTGGTTGTGGACTTAAAGCAGCCTGTAACAGTGGATGATATAAACAATGCTTTCCAAACAGCTGCAGTCGGATCCATGGACGGCATCCTGGGTATAACCATGGAGCCTCTAGTGTCAGTCGATTTCAATACCAATCCACACTCGGCAGTGATCGATGGTCTATCCACTATGGTAATGGGGGAAACTAAGGTGAAAGTATTGGCTTGGTATGACAACGAGTGGGGCTACTCCTGCCGTGTTGTGGACCTGGTTCATTATGTAGCGGAGAAAATGGTGGAAGCGAAAGAAGTAATGGCTGGATAATATTTCACATAGTATGAACTGAAAAAATGTGAAAGCGGTTAACATCCCATGTTAGCCGCTTTTTTGCGTTGGAAGAATAGGGAGGATGAATTCTTTCTATTTTTGATAACAAAAAAATATGAAATGTATGTTGCAAAACTAATATAAAAACAGTATACTATTTTTCGTGAACTTCTTGAAACGGTTATGTGGCTACTTAAAGGGTTAGGACCTCTCTGGACTAACTTTCCCCCGTGGTAGTAATACAATAATCAATCTTCACCTTTGAGGAATTCATGTATTCTAAAAAATGTTAAAGGGGGAACGTGAGATGGAAACAGTAGGTCGTCACGTTATTTCAGAATTATGGGGTTGCGATTTTGATAAGTTGAATGATATGGATTACATTGAAAAAACTTTTGTTGATGCTGCGTTGAAATCCGGCGCTGAGGTTCGCGAGGTTGCATTCCATAAGTTTGCACCACAAGGAGTCAGCGGAGTTGTCATCATCTCTGAATCACATTTAACTATTCACAGCTTCCCGGAACACGGATATGCAAGCATTGACGTTTATACATGCGGTGAGTTGGATCCTAACATTTCTGCAGATTACATTGCTGAAGCTTTAAATGCTCAGACTCGTGAAACAATCGAACTTCCACGTGGAATGGGTCCTGTTCAAGTAAACAAAGCGAAAGCACTTTAAAATTATATCTAAATCGATTAAAATGGTAAGAGGTGTATAATATGCACCTCTTTTTATTATATCTTTTTTCCTACATATCATTTCTTTTATATAGAACGTAGTAAATCTAAGGGGTTGTCAAATTATCGTGGGAGCTATTCAAAAATTAAAAAACCTTTTATCCACTCATACGGAGACAAGGGAAAATCATATTGATGCAGCATTGCGAAGCCATTATTACAAGGTATCCAACAAAAATGCCATGAAAGCCCTCCAGGAAATGTTCCAAAAGATGGACGGGTTTTCAGTCAAATCCGTTTCAGAGGAACACGGAGAAATAGCGGTACAGGTGAACAAAGGAAAAAAGGCCTTCATGGTCGTGACAGTGATTTCGGTGAGGCCATTTGAAACGGCGATCGACTTTTCCGTTACAACGGATTCTGCCATTCTGCCGACAGATTTCGGCTTCAGTCGCAAACTGGTCCTGCATATGTACCAGGAACTTAATAAATCTCTCAACTATACAGGTTCGGGTTTAAATTCGGAAAGATAAAAATACGATAAGGAAATGGAGCTGAAACCCTTATGAAATGTCCAGCTTGTCAACATAATGGCACCAAGGTATTGGATTCCAGACCAGTGGAGGAAGGGCGCTCTATTCGTAGACGAAGAGAGTGTGAGTCCTGCTCCTATCGCTTTACCACTTTTGAAAAGGTGGAAGAGATGCCTTTGATCGTGGTGAAAAAAGAAGGGATCAGAGAAGAATTCAGTAGGGAAAAGGTGCTGCGTGGCCTGATAAAAGCCTGCGAAAAAAGACCGGTAGCGCTCAAAGTGCTAGAGGACATTGTCATCGAAGTGGAAAAGGAACTCCGCAATATCGGCATATCAGAAGTGAAGAGCGATATAGTGGGCGAGATGGTAATGGAGCGCCTTTCCAAAATTGACGAGGTTGCCTATGTAAGGTTTGCATCGGTTTACCGCCAATTTAAAGATATCAATGTTTTCCTTGATGAATTAAAAGAGATAATAGAAAAAGAGCGGAAATAATATCGCATAATTAGCAAAACAGAGAGGAGAAATATCAGCCTCTCTGTTTTATCATTGATCACTTATAGTTACAGAAAGGTTTGAATGTGTTATGTCTGAACGGCATTGGAAAGAACTGGTCCCTGTTGACCGCTATATGGTCCGTGCCAGCGGGGTACTTCAATCATTTGATCGGAAAATATTGACCATGCTTTATCAGCCTCTTCTTGGCTACAGGGGGTTCAGCCTGTTCATGACGCTTTGGAGTGAATTGGACCAGGATCGGCTATGGGGGGAAGTGACGACCCATCACGGCATCATGACAACGATGCAATGCAATTTAAAGGACATCCATCAGGAACGGATCAAGCTGGAAGGAATCGGACTGTTGAAGACCTGGGTGAAGGAGGACGAGCATTCCCGGACGTTCATCTATGAGCTTCAGCCTCCCCTTTCTCCTGATGCCTTCTTTTCCGAGCCTATGCTGACCATCTACCTCTACAATCGACTCGGTAAGACAAAATACTTGAGCGTAAAGAAGTATTTTTCAGATGAGGCGATTCCGGATGCGGATTACACCCAGATCACCCGTCAATTCAGTGACGTTTTCCAATCTGTCCAAGCAGAAAATATCGCCTATGCAGCGAATGAGGAAACGATGGAAGAACTGCAGCTATCAGAAGATAAAGAGTGGATAGGACGTAAAGTCGGTCAGGAGCCGGAAGTCGGAAAAAGTGAATTTGATTTCGAGTTGTTCTATGCCGGTCTTTCGGATGTGGTAATTCCAAAGAAAGCAATCACATCAAAAGTGAAGCAAGCCATTCAGAAGCTCGCCTTTATCTATCAGATCGATCCAATAACGATGAAGGATCTGATGATGAATGTCATTGATGAAGACGATATGATCAATCTGGAGAAATTAAGAAAAGCGGCACGTGACTGGTACCAATTGGAGTACCACAATACACTTCCCTCCTTGGTTGAGAAAACCCAGCCGGCCAATCTTAAACAGTTTACCGATAAAAATCCTTCATCCAAGGAGGAGCAGTTGATCCAGCAACTTGAAAATGTATCGCCTAAAGCGATGCTTACAGATCTCTCGGGAGGGGCGGAGCCGTCAGTCTCGGATTTGCGCATTGTCGAGGACGTCATGTTCAAGCAACAGCTCACCCCTGGGGTTACAAACGTATTGCTGTACTACGTTCTGTTGAAAACGGACATGAAGCTGAACCGCAAATATGTGGAGAAAATAGCAAGCCACTGGGCCCGCAAGCAGGTCAAAACAGTGAGCGCTGCGATGGAGCTTGCAAAAGAGGAACATCGCCAGTATCAAAACTGGGCCGATACGAAAACGACGAAAAAATCTGCCTCCGCTTCGAAAGAGAAGCAGGTACGAAACCGCTTTGTAAGCGAGTCGGACCCTGCAGAGGAGAACGCTGAAAGCTACCAGGAAGTACAGGAACAGGACAAACAGAAGCTCGCAGAACGACTTGCAAAATTGAAAAACAGGAAGTTGAAGCTTGATAACTAGAACCACATAGCCGCGTGCACTCGGTTTTTCTGAGTGTTGCGCGGCTTTTCGTCTGTATTTTTTCTATGAAGATTGCACCTTCTCACGTTATTCATCTAATTATTGGGTATGGTAAAATAAATGCACGAAAATTTCATGTCGAAAGGAGGAACGATAGTGGAAAAAGTGGCACTTATTTTAAACCCGAACGCCGGGAAGCGAAAGCTCGTGGAGTCGATGGATGTGATTAAAGAAAAGCTGCAGAAAGCGTTTAAAGATGTGGAAGTTTGTGTAACCAAGGAAGCAGGGGATGGAGCAAAGATAGTTTCCGACCTAGAAGGAAAGGTCGACCTTATCATTGGCGCAGGTGGGGACGGAACCATCTATGAGCTGATTAACGCCATTTGCAAGCTGAAGGATCGCCCTGCTTTTGCCATTATTCCGGGTGGCACCTGCAATGATTTTTCCAGGACCATCGGGATGAACCAGGACCCGGTCCTTGCTGCGGAACAGATTGTGGAAAAGAGAATGGAGCTCGTCGATGTAGGAAAATGTGAGAAGCAATACTTTCTTAATTTTTGGGGAATCGGCCTGATATCAAAGGTTTCGGATAATATGGATACCCAAAATAAACAACTGCTTGGAAAGCTTTCGTATTATATCAGTGCCGGCCAGACGGTTTTTGATAGTGAACCCTTTCAGCTTAAAGTAAAGAGTGATACGACAAGCTACGATGGAGAAGCGATGATGCTTCTGATCGGAAATGGCTCCTATGTAGGGGGATTCCAGTCCTTCTTCCCGGAAAGTCATGTACAGGACGGGGTACTAGATGTCCTTATTGTCAAACAAACATCCCTCACCCACTTATGGACATGGATGCAATCAAAAATTCAGCAGCAATTTCCTGCAGAAGCAAACGAGGATCTGATCTATTTCCAGGCAAGGGAAATTGAAATTGAGGCTACCCCAACACAGGAAATAGATTGTGACGGGGAGTGTAATTTCAGCACCCCATCCAAAATAAAGATTCTACCGAAGCATCTGAAAGTATTGGTGGGAGACTTTGCCGCTTTTGTTTAGCGAAGTTCTCCACCTCCGCGAAGAGGGGGAGGCTTGTATATAAAATAATCCCCTCTTGTTCCTTATATTTGTTATCATTTTTTCCCTCGTCCTCCCATATACATAGAATCAGGTGTACCAAAGGGGGGACAAACTTGTTTGAGATTTCCTTTCGCGATGAATTGGATGCAAAAACAGTGTTTTTACGAATACTCGAGACTAATCCAGAAGGTGATTCAATCCTTTCTTTACATAAAGAAAAAATTGTAGTGGAGTCTAAGGATATCGTTTTTTACCAACATGCAATCATACCCGCATTAAAGAGCTTCATTACAAAGGTGAAGGAAAAAGCATATATTGTATCTACCTTGGAAAATATATTTTATTTCAAGGATGAAGAGGAGCACGAGCAGATTCTATGTATCTTGCAATCTATCCTTCAAGGGGAAAGAAGCGATATACCCAATCTCCCTCCCATACAGGAAAGGGAAAAACAACTTGACTCCATCATCCATGGCTTTTTTATGGAGCCGGTTTCCTTTTCTTTTGATTCCTTTTTGACTTTCCGTTTAAAAGAGTACTATGATACCCTGCAGATCTATCTGGAGGCGGCAATAGATGAATACAAGCTGGAACAAGAATACCAGACCTTCATCCATCAGCTGCGGGAGCTGTTGAACGCTACTGATTCCAAATTGAATGAAGTCCATCTTGTCTACCAATACCAATTTGATTTCTACGATGAAAGCCTGAATCATATTACGAAGAATCAACTGATAAAATACATGAACCGAACGCATTTCAACAACTATTCCTACTATATCGATTCAGTCGTATTGGCCCCGTTGGTATCCATTGCACCGAGAAAACTCTTCCTTTATACCGACAATACGGATCATCAGCTGGTGGAAACCATCCGGAATATTTTCGAGGAAAGAACGGAAATTCTTCCTTATCACTATTTTGGGCAAAAAAAAAGCAAAATTGATTAAGATGTGTACTTGATTTTCCTTGATATGGAGAATATAATAACAGACATAATCAATTTTAAACCTTATAGCCTACAAGTAATGATGAGGACATGAGTACATTTGACACGAATTCAAGAGAGGGAAGTCACCGGCTGAAAGCTTCCTATTACGGTTAAAGTATTTACCGCCTCTAAACTTCAGCAGCGAAAATAAAAGTAGCTGTTGACGGGGAAATCCCCCGTTATCGAAAACGAAGCCGTCTTTTTATCAATTTTTAAAAGATGGGAACTTGGGTGGAAACACGGATATTAAACTCGTCCCTTATTTATAGGGGACGGGTTTTTTTATTTTTTCAAAAAATCTAAAGAAGAGGTGACAGGGATGTCGGAATTATTGAAAATCACATTTCCAGACGGAGCGGTAAAGGAGTTTGAGCGTGGCACGACAACAGAAGATATCGCTGCATCCATTAGCCCGGGTCTGAAAAAGAAAGCAATTGCAGGTAGATTTAACGGAGAGTTCATTGACCTTCGTTCCCCGATAGAAGCAGATGGAGAAATCAGCATTGTTGTCCAGGATACGGAAGAAGCCCTGGGAATCATGCGTCACAGCACTGCCCACTTGATGGCACAGGCGATCAAGCGTCTATATGGCAATGTGAAGCTTGGGATTGGACCAGTCATTGAAAATGGGTTCTACTATGACATTGATATGGAAGAGTCCTTGACTCCGGATGATCTGCAGAAAATCGAAAAAGAAATGAAGAAGATTGTAAGTGAAAACTTGGATGTAGTCCGGGTGGAAGTCAGCAGGGAAGAAGCAATGCGCCGCTACGATGAATTGAATGACGAGCTGAAGCTTGAGTTGATTCGTGAGCTTCCGGAAGGCGAAACAATCTCCATCTACGAGCAGGGCGAATTCTTTGACCTATGCCGAGGGATTCATGTACCATCCACTGGAAAAATCAAGGAGTTCAAGCTCCTAAGCATCGCTGGAGCGTACTGGAGAGGCGACAGCAAAAACAAGATGCTGCAGCGTATCTACGGAACTGCTTTCTTCAAAAAAGCGGAGCTTGACGAGCATCTTCGCCTGTTGGAAGAAGCAAAAGAGCGTGACCACCGTAAGATCGGAAAAGAGCTTGACCTGTTTTTCAACTCTCAAAAGGTTGGGCAAGGGTTGCCGCTATGGCTGCCTAAAGGAGCTACAATCCGCCGCGTGATTGAGCGTTATATTGTGGACAAAGAAGTTTCTCTTGGCTATGACCACGTTTACACTCCGGTGATGGGCAGCGTGGATCTTTATAAAACTTCCGGTCACTGGGACCACTATCAGGACGGCATGTTCCCTCCGATGGAGATGGATAACGAGCAGCTGGTGCTCCGTCCAATGAACTGTCCGCACCATATGATGGTCTACAAAAACAGCATTCACAGCTATCGCCAGCTGCCAGTCCGCATTGCGGAGCTTGGAACAATGCACCGCTATGAAATGTCCGGAGCGTTGGCAGGACTGCAGCGTGTACGTGGAATGACACTGAATGATGCGCACATCTTCGTTCGCCCTGACCAGATCAAGGATGAGCTGAAGCGTGTTGTTAACCTGGTTCTTGAAGTGTACAAAGATTTCGGCCTGGATGACTATTCTTTCCGTCTTTCCTACCGTGATCCGGAAAACAAAGAAAAGTACTTTGACGACGATGCAATGTGGGAAAAAGCACAAGGCATGCTGAAAGAAGCAATGGACGATCTAGGCTTGAACTACTTCGAAGCAATCGACGAAGCGGCATTCTACGGTCCTAAATTGGACGTACAGGTCCGTACTGCCCTTGGAAAAGAGGAAACACTTTCCACTGTACAGCTTGACTTCCTATTGCCTGAGAAATTCGATCTGACTTATGTCGGGGAAGACGGCAAACAGCACCGTCCGGTCGTTATCCACCGCGGAGTCGTTTCCACAATGGAACGCTTTGTTGCCTTCCTGATCGAGGAGTACAAAGGCGCATTCCCAACTTGGCTTGCACCTGTTCAAGTTCAAGTGATTCCTGTATCACCTGACGCACACTTCGACTATGCAAAAGAAGTACAGGATCTACTGAAATCCAAAGGGCTGCGTGTGGAAATGGACGAAAGAAACGAGAAAATCGGCTACAAAATCCGTGAAGCACAAATGCAGAAAATCCCTTACATGCTCGTAATCGGAGACAATGAAATCCAAGAACGCGACGTCAATGTCCGCAAATACGGAGAGCAGAAATCGGAAACAGTCTCCTTGGAGAAATTTGTGGATGAGATCGTGAAAGAAGCGAAGAGATAGAAAAAGTTGATTTTTGATTTTAGAACTTCTCCAGCTGTTGATTGGAGCAATAGGCGAAGACTCCTGCGGGAGATAGCGCTAGAGTGGAGACCCCACAGGCGCAGCCGAGGAGGCTCCACCAGCGCCCCGCGGAAAGCGAAGCCTATTGCGGAAATCAACAGCGGTATTTTATGTGAAATTCTAATTTTCAACTAACCAGAAAAAAACTATTGCATAACTGTAATTTATCTGATATCATTTAAAACGTTGTTTCATTTGATACGAATTCTTGACAATCAATCATCATTAATGATATATTATACAAGGTCAAATTGAATACTTGTTTGAGAACAAGAAGAAGCACCCGCTTCTCACCTGATTGACGCAAATGTTTGCAGTTGGCAGGTTTTACGAGAAAGATTTCAATCTTTTACTTAATCGTAAAGTGTGGGTGTCATGTGCACCCACACTTTTTTGTTTGCAGAGTAATTGTTCGTCAAACGGTGTTCGGAAAAAACCTTGGAGGTGGCTAATTATTAGCAAAGATATGATGGTAAACGATGGCATTCGTGCCCGTGAAGTTCGTCTAATCGGTCAAAATGGAGACCAGCTTGGAATCAAGTCAAAGGTGGAAGCGCTGGAAATCGCAGCACGTGCAAACCTTGACTTAGTAATGGTAGCGCCAACTGCAAAACCTCCTGTATGTCGAATCATGGACTACGGAAAGTTCCGTTTCGAACAACAGAAGAAAGACAAAGAAGCGCGCAAAAACCAAAAAGTAATCAACATTAAGGAAGTTCGTTTAAGTCCTTCTATTGATGAGCATGATTTCAATACGAAACTTCGTAATGCAATTAAGTTCCTTGAAAAAGGGGACAAAGTGAAAGCTTCGATCCGATTCAAAGGCCGTGCAATCACTCATAAGGAAATTGGTCAGCGAGTGCTGGACCGTTTCTCAGCAGCTTGTGCAGAAGTGGCAACAATCGAATCACATCCGAAAATGGATGGTCGTAGCATGTTCTTAGTACTAGCACCCAAAAACGAAAAGTAATGATATGAGGAGGAACTCCAATGCCTAAAATGAAAACTCATCGTGGATCAGCGAAAAGATTCAAGAAAACTGGATCTGGAAGCCTGAAGCGTTCTCATGCTTACACAAGTCACTTGTTCGCTAACAAATCTCAGAAGCAAAAACGTAAATTACGTAAAGCAGCTGTAGTTAGCAAAGGCGATTTCAAGCGCATCCGTCACATGTTAGACAACATCAAGTAATAAATAATTAGGAGGTATTTATAATGCCAAGAGTTAAAGGCGGTACAGTAACACGTCAACGTCGTAAAAAAGTCATTAAGTTAGCTAAAGGTTATTATGGTTCTAAACACACTTTATATAAAGTTGCAAACCAACAAGTAATGAAATCCCTAATGTACGCTTATCGCGATCGTCGCCAAAAGAAACGCGACTTCCGTAAGCTTTGGATCGCTCGTATCAACGCAGCGGCTCGCATGAACGGTCTTTCTTACAGCCGTCTAATGCACGGTTTGAAATTAGCTGGTATCGAAGTTAACCGTAAAATGTTAGCTGAGCTAGCAGTTACTGACGAAAAAGCATTTGCTGAATTTGCAACAGCTGCAAAAAACAGCTTGAACAAATAATTTTACTGATTGAGGCTATCTCTATAGATAGCCTCTTTTCTTTATTTTCTGCAAGAGTCGGTGTAGTATAAAGAAATCAAGAAAAAGGCGCGGAGGTCGAACATGGAACTATTTATCACTATTTACATACTAATAAATATCCTTGCTTTTCTACTGATGAAAGTGGATAAAAAAAGGGCGGTCAATCATGAATGGAGAATCGCGGAATCCAAGCTCTGGACCGTTTCATTCATAGGAGGGGCATTGGGAGCGTGGATGGGGATGAGAACCTATCGGCATAAAACGAAGCATTTTCCCTTCAAGTACGGTCTACCTTGCATTACGATTCTGCAAGTGGCACTGTTAAGCTATATTCTCATCGTGTTAACATAATGGATCCTTTTTTGAATAAGCTATATTATTCCTTTATCCAAGAATAGGAGAGGTGAAGCCTTATGGATGAAAAGTTGAACGTATTATTTGTCATCATTGAAACTCATTGGTGGCTGGCTTCTCTCGGTTTTATTATCTTTCATATAGTAAGACAAGTCCTTTTCATTCCGGTAGTCATTATCTGTATTGCAGGCGGAGCCCTATTTGGAGGCTTGATCGGCAGCATCTACTCCATAGTGGGGTTGACGCTCTCCAGTCTTTTCTTCTATTTTCTTTACCACCAGATGCCAAGGGTATTTGGAAAGGTCCTTGCCATGAAGGAACGATGGTTCGGCAACAGAGGAAACCTTTCAGTAGGGCAAATCACCGTTCTGCGCCTCATCCCCTTCATCCATTTCCATCTTCTCTCCCTTTGTCTGATTGAAACTACCAAGACATTTTCAAAATATGCCAGAGCGTCTCTACTTACCAATATCCCGCTTGCCATCATCTATACTGTTTTTGGTCAATTCATCACTGAGTTCTCTCCAACTGCCATGGTTGGTGTAATGATAATCCTTACAGTGATGCTATTAATCATGAGACAGAAGGTAGTAGTAATGAAATGGGAGCAATTTTTTCAAAAAGAAAAGCAATACAAAAGAGGATAGCCTAGGATGCCGATTTCGACCGGGCAGCCATGCTATCCTCTCTTTTTAATTTTCCTTCAAAAACTCTTTTATCGGACTTTTCCAATCAATGATAGCGTCCGGGTACTGCTTTCGGACTTCCTTTTGAATGAAAGAAAAATCCTGCTTCTTCAAACCCTCCAGCTTCTCCGGATTTTTCGGCCAGATGAAAATCGAAATGACCTCAAATGATTTCTCGGTTGTCCCTAAATACTTTTCGCCCTCAAACATGACTCCTTTATAGGTAAGCAGGAAATTCTTGCGTACATTGTTTTTCTGATCTAGCAGGTAAAAGTTCTTCTGCTCATGTGCAAGCTCCAGTTTCCGTTTCGGATTGAGCAAATACTTGAAAATCGAATAAATAATAAAAATAATGAGTGCAAGCAATGCCAATCTGATGAGAATAATAAAAAACATATTCGCTTCTCCTTCGCAAAAACATAAAATTTATTATAAAATACCTTTTATACGGGTTAGTGGAGCAGAAGGTTTCATTTTAATTTAAAAAATATTTATAAGGGCGGTACATATGGGACTAAAAGAGCTTTACACGATGCAGAAGGAACTTGATGCAAAAATAGAAGAACAGCACGGACTGAACAATAGAGATCTCGTCGACCAAAAGATCTTGGCGCTCCTTGTTGAATTGGGGGAACTGGCCAACGAAACAAGATGCTTCAAGTTCTGGAGCGTCAAGCCTGCTTCTGAACGAAATGTCATACTCGAGGAATATGTGGATGGGGTTCACTTTCTCCTTTCCGTTGGATTGACGTTAGGCTACAAGGAGGATATTCCACGTGAAGTGGGGACCAGAACAGAATCGCTGACAGATCAATTTTTAATACTCTACGATCTGATAAGCTTGTTCCGGGTCGAAAAGCAGGAGGAACCGTTTCAGGTGCTATTTGCAACCTACGTGGAGCTTGGGGAGATGCTGGGCTTTTCATGGAAAGAAGTAGAAGAGGCGTATATGGAGAAGAATCTAGTGAATCATAAGAGGCAGCAGCAGGGATACTAATGTTTTTTACATAAGTAAGAGTTTTCTGTATAATATTCTTTGAGAGAAATTAAGGGGGTCGAAATAAATGGCTAAATTAGATGAAACATTGACCATGCTAAAAGATTTAACAGATGCAAAGGGTATTCCAGGCAATGAAAAAGAACCACGCGATGTAATGAGAAAATACATAACTCCTTTTGCAGATGAAGTCATGACAGACGGATTGGGAAGCTTGATCGCGAAGAAAATCGGGAAAGCGGACGGACCGAAAGTAATGGTAGCCGGCCACTTGGATGAAGTCGGCTTCATGGTAACAAACATTGATGACCGCGGTTTCCTGCGCTTCCAAACAGTTGGTGGCTGGTGGTCCCAGGTAATGCTGGCACAGCGTGTCACAATAGTAACGAGCAAAGGTGACGTAACAGGTGTCATCGGTTCCAAGCCGCCACACATCCTGCCTCCAGAAGCGCGCAAGAAACCGGTTGACATCAAGGACATGTTCATCGATATCGGTGCATCCAGCCGTGAAGAAGCACAGGAATGGGGCGTTCGTCCTGGCGACCAGGTGGTTCCATACTTCGAATTCACCGTTATGAACAACGAAAAAATGCTTCTTGCAAAAGCATGGGATAACCGTATTGGCTGTGCCATCGCTATTGATGTATTGAAGCATTTGAAAGATGCAGACCATCCAAACGTGGTTTACGGTGTAGGAACGGTGCAAGAGGAAGTGGGACTTCGCGGTGCGAAAACATCCGCTAACCTGATTCAACCTGACATCGGCTTCGGTGTTGACGTTGGAATCGCTGGGGACACTCCAGGCGTAACCGAAAAAGAAGCACTAAGCAAAATGGGCAAAGGTCCGCAAATCATCCTTTATGATGCAAGCATGATCTCCCACAAAGGCTTGCGTGACTTTGTAACAGGCGTAGCAGATGAACTGAACATTCCATATCAGTTCGATTCCGTTGCAGGAGGCGGTACGGACTCAGGTGCGATCCACATGACTGCACAGGGTGTTCCATCCTTGTCCATAACGATTGCTACCCGTTACATCCACTCCCACGCAGCAATGCTACATCGTGATGATTACGAGAACGCAGTGAAGCTGATTGCGGAAGTGATCAAGCGTCTGGATAGCGAGACGGTTGAGAGATTGACTTTTGATTGATGATTTTTGATGATTGGGAACCTGTCGCTCGGTTGGGCGATGGGTTTTCTTTTTTTGATTTAGTTAAGGTAAAATATTGAATTTTTGGATAGGATTTAAAAATGATGTTTTTGGATTAATTAAGTGGAAATTTGGATTAAATATAGGCTCTGCGGATCTGAAACAAAGGTTCTCAGATCCAAAATTGTTATTATTGGATTAATCAAAAAAATATATGAAGAATTATGCTAAATACTGGTAAAATTAAATGTATAAATAAAATCAGGAGGTCTTTAACTATTATTATTCCCATTGATAAACCTATAGTATTGCTGCAAATGGAAGCTTTATTAAGAAGAATACGTGAATTTCATCCAAAAAGATCGATTATAATTGAAGATCTTGCAAAAAGGACAGCAGGGCATAAAGGGGAAGTATCTTTAAACTTCCATTTGTCAGGCTTGGATCAAAAACAATTTCGTATCCTTCACAATGTTAGGCTTAAGGTTAATGAGTTCATTTTTCAAATTGATTTTATGTTAGTTTCTACAAACTTTATATTAATTTTAGAAGTTAAAAATATCGCAGGTACCATACATTTTGAAAGCAACTTTGACCAATTTATCAGAACAATAAACGGAAAGGAAGAAGGTTTCTACAATCCTTTAGTACAAGTTCGCAGACAGGAAAACCTTTTAAATCAATGGTTAAAGGTAAATAAATTTCCTTCCATTCCTATTGAAAGCTTCATTGTATTTACGAATCCTCAAACTATCATTAAAGCGGATAACCGATTTAGAGACAGTAAAAAAATAATTCACAGCTATTATTTAGCTACCAAGATAGATTTGCTGGAGAAAATCCATCGGCACCAGTCCCTTACTGAAAAGGATTTAGCTAAACTTACCAGATTAATAAAAAAGAAAAATGAGCCAGAAGAAGTAGATATTCTTGCGCGATATGGAATAAAAAAAGAGGAAATTTTGAAGGGGATACACTGTCCAAATTGTTCTTATCTTCCTTTGAAAAGAAAAGGGAAATGGATCTGTGAAAAATGCCGCTGTTTCTTTCAAGATGCCCATTTAATTGCCCTCCATGATTATTTGCTTCTTTTACAGCCTACAATTTCATATCAGCAGTTTAAGGATTTTCTCCAAATTGAATCAAGATCAGTCGCGTCCAAACTCCTTTCCTCTTTAGGCCTTTCCTACACAGGTTCTACCAAGAACAGAGTCTACTATTTAAGTAAGGATTCCATATTTGATACAAGTTCTTCATAAGGTTTTCTGAAAGTTAAAAACAAAACAGCCCCATAAAGGAGCTGCCCCAACCTAATACTATTTCAATCCGTCCTCAAGTGTAGAGAGCATTTCTGATTTTTCCTGCTCGGAGGAATTTTCCCAAATTACCTCAAACAATACGCCTAAACCTGGAAGCATTTTTTCCTCGCCTTTATTAATGGCATCTAGGATCGTATCTCTCAGTTGGTCTTGGGAATTGCCTTCCACATTCTGACGAATAGCATGACGTAAATTCAAATTCATCCTTATCACCTCGTAGGGAAAAATAGTATCATCCCTAGCTTGTCTGTTCACGGCTTTAAATATGTATAAAAAATGCGTATAATAGCAGTATCGAGCACTAAAAGGAGAATTACGACGTTGAAGCATATTGAATCGGTAAAAAATAATAAAGTGAAGCAGTGGAAGAAGCTGCATAAAAAGAAAGAACGGGAACAGTCAGGAATGTTCCTGATCGAAGGATTTCATCTGATCGAGGAAGCCTTGAAAATAGAAGGTCTCATTGAAGAAATCATTGTAGCGGAAGACCGCCCTATTCCCTCTCACTGGAACCTGAACAACGTGGAACTCATTTATGCTGTTCCTAACGTGCTAAAGGAACTCAGTGAAACGGAGACGCCGCAGGGGATCGCCGCCATCTGCCGGATATCCAAAAGTGATGAAACAGCCATCAAGCCGAATCAACGGCTACTTTTCCTCGATAATGTACAAGATCCGGGAAATGTGGGAACAATGATAAGAACGGCTGATGCCGCAGGCTTGGATATGGTCATCCTGGGAGAGGGTTGTGCAGATCTTTACAGCTCCAAGGTCATCCGATCCACCCAAGGGTCCCTTTTTCACTTGCCGATTTTAAGAGGAAATCTGCAAGAATGGATTCAAAAAGCAAAGGAACAAGGGATACCTGTTTACGGAACATCTCTTCAAAATGCTATTCCTTACGATGAAGTTGCGCCATCAGAATCTTTTGCACTTATCCTCGGTAACGAGGGAAAAGGCATGGCAGTGGAGCACTTGAAGCAGACCGATCAAAATCTCTACATTCCGATCCATGGTCAGAGCGAATCGTTGAATGTCGCTGTCGCAGCAGGAATATTAATGTATTATTTACGAGGATAGAGTTGCATCCGGCAACTGTTTTCAATATAATATAAAAATAGTTACATAAAATGCATGTTCAAAAAGGAGGATAAAAAGAGCAAAGAATTTCGAGGAAGCGAAGTCTCGAGCACCGCAGCGTATGATTTGTAATGTTGCGGAGCGGAGAGGCAAGCTGACGAAGAAATTCGAAGCTATTTTTACCGGACTTTTTGAATATCCTAATAAAGAACAAAGCAATGACAGAGGAAAGTAGCTTACACCCGACCTTTTCAGGGAAAAAATGCCGTAGACTGCAAGCATTTTTAAGGAAGGCTAAGTGAAATTTCACCTCCTGAGTTGGCACTTGGACCAGCAACCATGCTGTAAAGGTGTTCCGGTTAGATAGCCGTTATCTGGAATGGAGCGAACAAAGAGCATTATTTCTTTGTTAACTAGGGTGGTACCGCGAATATCTCGTCCCTTTTTGAGGGGCGAGTTTTTTATTTGTCAAAAAATGAATCAAGGAGGAATAGATGTGGAAGAGCGTTTAAAGGAACTCGAAGCACTTGCGTTAGAGCAGGTAAGTCAAGCACAGGATCTTAAGCAGTTGAATGAAGTGCGTGTTGCGTACCTTGGAAAAAAAGGGCCAATCACGGAAATTTTAAAAGGAATGGGTAAGCTTTCTGCCGAAGAGCGTCCGAAAATGGGGGCACTAGCAAATGTTGTCCGTGAAGCTGTTGCTTCTAAAATCGAAGAAAAACAGATGGAAATGGAAAAGGCGGAGGTAGCGAAAAAGCTTGCATCCGAAACTATCGACGTAACATTACCAGGACGTCCTGCACCGACAGGAAACCCACATCCTTTAACGAAGGTAATCGAAGAAATTGAAGACCTGTTCCTTGGGATGGGATACACGATCACAGAAGGTCCGGAAGTGGAAACGGACTACTACAATTTCGAAGCATTGAACCTGCCGAAGGATCACCCGGCACGTGATATGCAGGATTCCTTCTATATTACGGATGAAGTATTATTGCGTACACAAACTTCACCTGTACAGGCAAGAACAATGGAAGCGAACAAGGAAAAAGGGCCAATCAAGATCATCTGTCCTGGTAAAGTGTATCGCCGTGATGATGACGATGCGACCCACTCCCATCAGTTCACGCAAATCGAGGGGCTTGTCATTGATGAGAATATCAGCATGAGTGACTTAAAAGGTACGCTTGAAACCTTTGCGAAGAAGATGTTCGGGGAAGACCGAGAAATCCGTCTGCGCCCAAGCTTCTTCCCATTCACTGAGCCATCTGTTGAGATTGATGTGACATGTGCGAAATGTGGCGGAAAAGGCTGTGGCATGTGTAAAGGCACAGGCTGGATCGAGATTTTAGGTGCAGGTATGGTTCATCCCCGTGTACTCGAGATGTCCGGCTATGACCCGAAAAAATATCAGGGATTTGCTTTTGGAATGGGGCCGGAGCGTATTGCAATGTTGCGTTACGGCATTGATGACATCCGCCATTTCTACACGAACGATCAGCGTTTCGTGAAGCAATTCAATCGAGTTTAAGAGGAGGGAAAACCATGTTAGTATCTTACAATTGGTTAAAAGATTACGTAAATATAGATGATATTTCCGCAGAGGACCTGGCGGAAAAGATTACAAGAAGCGGTATTGAAGTGGAAGGCGTGGAGCTTTTGAATGATGGCATCCAAGGTGTTGTAGTCGGTCATGTCCTTGAAAAAGAGCAGCACCCGAATGCCGATAAGCTGAACAAATGTCTTGTGGACGTTGGAGACGAAGAGCCGGTACAGATTATCTGTGGTGCACGAAACGTCGATAAAGGCCAGAAGGTTGCTGTTGCGAAAGTTGGTGCTGTCCTTCCAGGGAATTTTAAAATAAAGCGTGCGAAACTGCGCGGCGAAGAGTCAAACGGAATGATCTGTTCCTTGCAGGAGCTTGGCATCGGTTCCAAGCTTGTAGCCAAGGAGTTTGCAGAAGGTATTTTCGTTTTCCCAGAAGACGTGGAAGTCGGGACGGATGCACTCGCATACTTGAACCGTAACGACAAAGTGATGGAGCTTGGCTTGACGCCAAACCGTTCGGACGCTTTGAGCATGCTTGGAGTGGCCTATGAAGTTGGCGCAATTCTTGGAAGAGAAGTGAAATGGCCGGAAACAGGCTACGAAGCGAACAACGAACAGGCTTCCGACTACATCTCAGTTAAAGTGGATGCAGCAGAAGACAACCCATTATATGTAGCAAAAATCGTGAAGAACGTGAAAATCGGCCCTGCGCCACTTTGGATGCAAGGAAGATTGATGGCAGCTGGAATACGTCCACATAACAATGTTGTCGACATCACGAACTATATTTTACTGGAATACGGTCAGCCGTTGCATGCCTTCGATTATGATCGTCTTGGCAGCAAGGAAGTTCTTGTGCGCCGTGCGAACAAAGAAGAAAAAATCATCACGCTTGACGATGCAGAACGCACATTAACCGAAGATCACCTGGTTATCACAAATGGCACAGAACCGATCGCCCTTGCAGGTGTGATGGGCGGAGCAAATTCAGAGGTTCAATCAGACACTACAACAATCCTGCTCGAGTCTGCATACTTTAACGGGGTAACTGTCCGTAAAGCATCCAAAGACCACGGTCTGCGCAGTGAAGCAAGTGCACGCTTTGAAAAAGGAATCGATCCGAACCGCACACGTGAAGCGGCTGAAAGGGCGGTTGCATTGATGGCGGAGTATGCCGGCGGAGAAGTGGTAAGTGGATCTGTTGAAGTGAACACATTAAAAGCGGAGCCTGCAGTGGTGGTGACTACTGTGGAAAAAATCAATTCCGTTCTTGGCACAAGCGTAACGGCAGCGGAAGTGAAGGATATCTTCACTAGACTTCAATTCGAAGTGAAAGAAGACAACGGAAGCTTTACTGTAACGGTACCTACGCGTCGCGGGGACATCACTATCGAAGAGGACCTTGTGGAAGAAGTGGCTCGTCTTTACGGCTACGATAATATCCCGACAACCCTGCCGGTAAGTGCAGCGACACCTGGAGTATTGACACCTTATCAAGCGAAACGCCGTAAGGTTCGCCGCTACCTGGAAGGTGCCGGTCTGATCCAGAACATCACCTATTCCTTGACCAGTGAAGAGCGTGCGAAACAATTCGTGCTTGAAGATGGAAAAGCAATCCGTTTGGCGATGCCGATGAGTGAAGAGAGAAGCACCTTGCGTTTAAGTCTTGTTCCACATCTATTGGAGGCGCTGCAGCATAATATCGCTCGTTCCTTGCCTGCAAATGCAGTCTATGAAGTAGGTTCAGTTTTCATTGGATCCGATGATGCTATTCTTCCTGCTGAAAAAGAGCGTCTGGCTGGAGCATTGACAGGATTATGGGAACAGCATCCTTGGCAGGGCGAGAAAAAGGCAGTTGACTTCTTTGTGGTAAAAGGAATCCTGGAAGGTATGTTCGCCTTGCTTGGTGTAAGTGAAGAAATTTCTTATACCCGTGCAGAAAAAGACGGCTTGCATCCTGGCCGTACAGCTGAAATTCTTTTAAATGGAGAAAGTGTCGGTTTCATCGGCCAGCTTCATCCGGAAAAATTAAATGAATTGGATCTGCCTGAAACATACGTGTTCGAGCTTTCATTAACAGACCTCTTTGGTGCTAATGTGGAAGAAATCAAATACGAAGCCATCCCTAGATTCCCGTCCATCGGTCGTGACATCGCACTTGTAGTGGACCGCAGTACGCCAGCAGGCGAGCTGGAAGCGGTGATCAAGGAAACTGGCGGAACACTACTCACGGACGTCCAGGTGTTCGACGTATACGAAGGCGATAAAATTGACGCTTCCAAAAAATCGGTCGCATTCGCGCTGCGCTACTACCACCCAGAGCACACGCTGACAGATGAAGAAGTAACAAAAGTCCATACAAAAGTTCTAAAAGCAGTGGAAGAGAAATTTGACGCTGTATTGAGAAGCTGATAATTGGATCTGATGTGAGCGGCGACCCCTCTGATGGGTTAGTCGCTCATTTTTGTATAGATTTGAAAAAAGTTCGATAGAATCTAAAAAAAGTTCGATAGACCGGCAAAAAAGTTCAATAGAATCCCGAAAAAGTCCGATAGCCCCTCAAAAAAGTTCGATAGAATCCCAAAAAAGTTCGATAGAAACCTCCCCCTCCTCAATTAGGCATTCTTTATGCAATCCCAGCCTGGTCACAGCTCCCATCTAAAATAAAAAATAGGTAAAACGTACGATTTATAAGAACAAGTGTTCTGTTTTTCTGATAGAATGTTATAATAGAGGAGACAGTATAATAGGAACGGGTGGTGCGGTGAAGTCCCTGTGGAGAACGGGGGTGACCGTATGAGTGAGATGCAGCTATTTTTGACCTCAGGACTATTCCTCTTTGCATTTGTGAATCTAGTAATTGTGCTGATAAAGGAAATGACAAAAAAATAACCCACCCGTGACTACTGATTCGCTGTTAGGCAGTCGGGTGAGTTATTAGTACGTTCGACTCCACAGTAGCCGTGCTTCTGCGGGAGTTATACTGTTAAGGGTCAAAGTGCGTCCAACACTTTGGCTTCTTCGAATATGTGTATAAATTGATTATAGCACAACCTCAAAGGCTGTAAACAGATGCAATGGCATCAAACCAATTTTCTGGCTTTCTGCGTATTGGCGAAATGCACCTTGGCTATTTGGTTCAATATCGATTCACCGTGAGTACGGATCACTTGCGCAGCGACCTCATCCACTTTTGCCCCGGCACCTTTAGGGATGGTTACACCTGCAATCTCACTGATTTTGTCCATCTCTTTCAGAAAAGAATATCGTGCAATAATGGATGCTGCTGCCACCGAGAGATGAAGGCCTTCCGCTTTGGTGGAAAAGTAGACATTCTCTTTGATGATAGTCTTTTCTTTTGCCACATGCCTGTAGTACACGCCAGCTTCAGCAAACTGGTCGATCAGGATGGCGTCCGGCTTTTCCGGAGCAATTTTGCCAAGCACGTTTTCCAGTGCCTTGTTATGCAATATCGCTTTGATTTTCCCTTGTGTCATGCCACTCTGCTGAAGCTTGTTGTATTTTTCATTATGCAGAACAAGCAGGCTGTATGAAATGTGCGGCAGAATATTCTTTGCAATCTGCACAATCTTCTCGTCAGTAAGGGATTTTGAATCCTTTACTCCAAAATCGGTCAGCTTCGCCATTTGGTCTTTTCTTACATAGGCGGCACACACCGTAATGGGACCGAAATAATCTCCTGTTCCCACCTCATCTGATCCGATGACCGATAAGGACGCAAAACCAGGGGGCAGACCAGCTCCACTTTTGGTTGCGGGAGACTGTGGCTTACTAGCAGTAGTCTTCACCGCAGTTGCAGGTGTCCCCCCGAACTCTCTCCAGATCGCCGCTTCTTCATCTGCACTTTTTCCCTGGAATAAAACTTTACCTGATTTATAGGCTGTAATCATGCACTGAGGCGATTTTGCTGCGAACACGGCACCGGATGGAAGCTTCTGGATCTGGTGTGGATGATAGAACTCTTTCAGTTTTATAAGAACACTTGTTGGCACTTGTATGACTTGATATGACAAATCTTTCACTCCTACTACAAAATTTTACATTTTTCTATGGAAACTAACAGGTATGCTTTCCAACTTCCAATCTTTCATGGTATTATTAAGATTAGGATTTTATGAATGGGGGCATACACGTTGTCAGAGCAGAAAACTCGCACGACCGTCGACATATATGGACAGCAATATTCTATTGTTGGTACGGAAAGTATAAGTCACATACGACTTGTTGCTTCCATTGTCGATGAAAAAATGAGAGAAATCAATGGGAAAAATTCAAATCTGGATATCAGCAAACTGGCTGTGCTTACAGCAGTCAATGTTGTACATGATTATATCAAATTAAAAGATGCATACGATACACTTGAAAATGAAATGAAGAAAAAGGGCTGAATGGAATGTTGGATTTAATCATTATCTTCTTGTTTATAATGGGGTTAATTATAGGCATACGCCGTGGTTTCATCATGCAGATCGTACATTTGTCCGGTTTTATCGCAGCGTTTGTCGTAGCATATATGTTCTATGCCGATCTTGCTCCAAAACTGAAGCTTTGGATTCCGATGCCAAGCTTTGGCGATCCGGAGTCGGCGACGATGTTTTTTGAAACAATCAGCTTGGATACCGCTTATTATCGTGCCATAGCTTTTGCCATGCTATTTTTTGGCACAAGGATAGCCGCACAGATTATAGGCTCGATGTTTGATTTTCTTTCCCATCTGCCAATTCTGAAGCAGCTGAATAGCTGGGCTGGCGCTGTACTTGGTTTTGTGGAAATCTACTTGATTGTGTTTATTTTTCTTTACATAGGTGCATTGGTGCCAGTGGAAATTGTCCAAAGCTCGATCAGCGATTCCTCCATGGCGAAAGGAATCGTCGAAAACACGCCTGTTTTTTCTGAAAAGCTGAAGGATTTATGGACAGGGTATATGGCCGGAAATTAAAACTCCTCTTCTTTGTTGAGGGGTTTTTCTTTTGTTATGGTGTCTTTCCGGTTTTTCAATTGTACTTTTGCGTCAATTATTTGTATGATTTTATTTAGAGGACTATTATTCTGGGGTAGGGTGATACGAGTGAACAAGAAGCAGATTGTCAAATGGTTGGAGACCATTGCGATATATATGGAATTGAAAGGTGAAAACGGTTTTAAAGTATCAGCCTTCAGGAAAGCGGCGCTGGCACTTGAAAACGATGAAAGAAGCCTAGGTCAGATCGATGATTTTACGAAGATAAACGGCATTGGAAAAGGGACTGCATCCGTCATACAAGAGGTACTGGAGACAGGGAAATCATCAGTATTGGACGAATTGCAGGAGCAGGTTCCAGAAGGGTTGGTTCCATTATTGAATCTGCCGGGTCTTGGCGGAAAGAAAATAGCGAAACTTTATCAGGAATTAAACGTAGTGGATATTGTGACATTGAAAGAAGCATGTGAGTCCGGGAAGGTTCAGGCTCTTGCAGGCTTTGGAAAGAAAACGGAAGAGAAGATACTTGCTGCCATAGAAGAAGTCGGGAAAAGACCGGATCGCCTGCCAATTTCCTTTATGACGGAGATTGCAGAGGAAATAGAAAGACACCTTTCGAAAGTTACCGGAATAGAAGCCTATTCAAGAGCGGGAAGCTTAAGAAGATACAGAGAAACGATAAAAGATCTTGATTTTATCATCTCTACCACGAATCCTGCAGAGGTCCGCGAGCAGCTTGTAAAAATGGACAGGGTGAAGGAGATTATCTCAAACGGGGATACGAAGGTTTCAATTGTGCTTGAATACAACTATGATGTTTCCGTCGATTTCCGAATGGTAGTGCCCATCAGCTTTCCGACGACACTGCACCATTTTACAGGATCCAAGGATCATAATGTACGCATGCGCCAGCTTGCTAAGGACCGAGGTGAGAAAATAAGCGAGTACGGCGTGGAGAATGTGGAAACGGGTGAAGTCACCCATTTCGAAACGGAAGAAGAATTTTTCAAGCATTTCGATCTTCCTTTTATCCCTCCGGAAGTCAGGGAAGATGGAACAGAAGTGGATTATGCAATCAGTAATGGAGAAATTCCGGTTGTTTCCTTGAAAGACATTCAGGGCGACCTGCATATGCATACGACATGGAGCGATGGCGCCTATACGCTCGAAGAAATGATTGAAGCATGCCGTGCCAAAGGATATAAATACATTGCCATCACTGATCATTCCCAGTACTTGAAGGTGGCAAACGGGCTGACCGCGGAAAGGCTGCGTCAGCAAAAGGAAGAGATACGGAAGCTCAATGAAAAATATGATGATATTACGGTACTATCAGGGGTGGAAATGGATATTCTACCGGATGGTTCCTTGGATTATGATGATAGATTGCTTGAAGAGATGGACCTAGTCATCGCCTCCATCCACTCCAGCTTCTCGCAAAAGAGAGAAGTGATCATGGAGCGTTTGAAAGCGGCATTGGAAAACAACCATGTGGACATCATCGCCCACCCGACAGGAAGACTGATAGGTAAAAGGGAAGGCTATGATGTGGATATGGAGATGCTGATTCAATTGGCGAAGGATACGGATACGGCGCTTGAGCTCAATGCCAATCCGCACAGATTGGACCTGGCAAGCAAATATGTAAGAATGGCACAGGATGCAGGGGTAAAGCTTGTAATCAATACGGATGCCCATAGCATCGATATGCTTGAACATATGGAAACGGGAGTTGCAACTGCCAGAAAAGGCTGGATCAGAAAAGAAAATGTCATCAACACCTGGACGGAAGATGAGCTGAAGAGATTCTTATCACGTCATCATAGGTAAGGCAAGCAGAGAAGGGAGTTATGGTCACGTGCAACAGAGAGTACTAAAGGTTTTGGAATTTAATAAAGTAAAAGATAAATTGGCTTCCTTTACAGCTTCCTCATTAGGAAAAGAAAAGGTGGCACAGCTTCTGCCTTCCACCGAATATGCGGAAGTTGTGGAAAGACAGGCAGAGACCGACGAAGCTGCCATGATCCTCAGGTTAAAAGGGGAGGTGCCTCTTGGAGGAATTACCGACATCCGTGCGCATGTGAAGCGAGCGGAAATCGGCGGTACGTTAAACACGCACGAACTATTGGATGTTGCAGGAACAATCTACGCAGCAAGGAAGCTTGATCGTTATGTAGAAGCCCTGCTCGATGATGAAATTGATGTTCCGATCATGAAAAATTACATGGAGCAGTTGAACATCTATCCTGAGCTCGAAAGAAATATTAAAAACTGTATTGATGAGTACGGGGAAGTATTGGATGGAGCAAGTGACAAGCTGCGCGGGATCCGCCAGCAGCTGCGTTCGACGGAATCGAGGGTTCGTGAAAAGCTCGAAAGCATGATCAGATCCTCCAATGCACAAAAAATGCTTTCCGATGCAATCATCACGATCCGTAACGAGCGCTATGTCATCCCTGTCAAACAGGAATATAGAGGGGCTTACGGAGGGATTGTCCATGACCAATCCTCATCCGGTGCGACACTATTTATCGAGCCGCAGCAGGTGGTCGATCTGAACAATGTCCTACAAGAAGCCAAAGTAAAAGAGAAGCTTGAAATCGACCGCATTCTCGCTGAACTGTCACAAGAGGTGGCAGAAGTCGCAAGAGAGTTGTTGGCCAATGTCATGATACTGGCGGATATTGACTTTATGTTTGCTAAGGCGAAATACGGCAAGCATGTGAAAGGGACCAAGCCTGCAATCAATGATGAGAAGTATGTGAGACTTGTCCAGGCACGCCATCCGTTGATTTCTCCGGATGAAGTGGTCCCGAATACAATAGAATTAGGGAAAGACTATACATCCATTGTCATCACCGGTCCGAACACGGGAGGAAAAACTGTTACATTGAAGACATTGGGACTATTGACGATCATGGCACAGGCCGGATTGCATATTCCAGCACAGGACGGCTCGGAAGTCGGCGTCTTCTCGGCCGTGTATGCAGATATCGGGGATGAACAGTCGATTGAACAGAGCTTGAGTACCTTCTCCTCTCATATGGTAAATATCGTGGATATCTTGAAAAAGGTGGACCATAACAGCCTTGTGCTCTTCGATGAGCTGGGAGCGGGAACAGACCCTCAAGAGGGAGCGGCCCTTGCCATCTCCATTTTGGATGAAGTATACAGCCGAGGTGCCTGTGTTATTGCGACAACCCATTACCCGGAATTGAAGGCGTACGGATATAACAGGGATGGCGTAGTAAATGCGAGTGTGGAATTTGACGTCAATACACTAAGCCCGACCTATCGTCTATTGATCGGGGTTCCTGGCCGAAGCAATGCATTCGAAATTTCGAAGCGCCTTGGATTATCCATGGATGTGATAGAACGCGCCAAAGGCTTTGTGAGCGAAGATAGCAACAAAGTGGAAAACATGATCGCCTCCTTGGAAGCTTCCCAAAAGAGGGCGGAAGAAGAGTGGAAAGAAGCCGAGCAAATCAGAAAGACCTCCCAAAAACTGCATGAGGACTTACGAGTTCAGATGCAGGAGCTGAATGAAGAGCGCGATAAGCTTATGGAAAAAGCGGCACTAAAAGCGGAAAAAATGGTGGAAGATGCAAAAGAAGAAGCGGAAAAGGTCATCAGGGAGCTCCGGAAAATGAGAATCGAGCAGCATGCCAATGTCAAAGAGCATGAACTGATTGATGCCAAAAAACGCTTGGAAGAAGCCGTGCCAACCGTCAAGAAGTCAACCTCAACCAAAAAGCAGGAAGCAACCAATCAGACCCTGGAGCCGGGTGACGAGGTAAAAGTATTGAGCCTGAACCAGAAAGGCCATCTGGTGGAAAAGACAAATGATAAGGAATGGCAGGTCCAGATCGGGATCCTGAAAATGAAAGTGAAAACAAAAGACCTCCAGTATGTAAGCAGGCCTAAGCCTGTCGAGACAAGGCCAATAGCTGCGATAAAAGGCAAGGATTATCATGTAAACATTGAGCTGGACCTGCGTGGGGAACGCTTTGAGGATGCATTGATGCGTGTGGAGAAATACATTGATGATGCAACACTTGCTGGTTATCATCGCGTATCCATCATTCATGGTAAAGGAACCGGGGCGCTGCGCATTGGGGTGCAAAATTACTTGAAAAATCATCGCTCTGTGAAAAACTATCGCTTTGGAGAAGCTTCAGAAGGCGGAACCGGAGTGACAGTGGTCGAACTGAAATAACAGGGGGAGCAAACTATGTCTAGTTTCTGGGAGAATGAATTGGTAAGAACGGCAGCCAATTTCAGTGTCGTGGTTCTTTGCATGATTTTATTTCTGGCGATCTTTGAGCTGGTGACGAAATATCATAATATGGAAGAGATCAAAAAAGGCAATATGGCTGTAGCATTGGCAACTGGGGGAAAGATCTTGGGGATAGCCAATATCTTTCGCTACTCCATCCTTGATCATGATACGCTATTTACAATGATAGGGTGGGGGGCGCTTGGCTTCGTCCTTTTACTTTTTGCCTATTTCATTTTTGAGTTTCTGACACCAAGCTTCAATATTGACGATGAAATAAGTAAGGACAATCGGGCAGTAGGACTTATTTCCTTTGCCATATCTGTAGGACTGTCATTTATCATTGGAGCAAGCATCGGGTAAGGAGTTATGGAATGGAAACTTTAGCAAAAGTACTGATTGGACTATGCGGATTGTTTGTATTGATCGGCATCGTATATCTATTTTTTTTAGCATAAGACAGCAGGAGTTTGACTAAATCAATTTTGGTCAAACTCTTTTTTGGTAAGGATGCGCTGCAATTTATCAAAATATTAAAAAAATGTTATAATTTTGATGGGATTACTGATATACTATAACAAAAAGACATGGGCCTATTGTAATAGTACAGGCCGAAAAAGGAGGGAATGAATTGGAACAAGTAGTTAATAAGCCATGGCTCTCGCTTTATCCAAGTGAAATACCTCATGAAATCAACTTCGAAGAAAGAACACTTCAATCCTATCTAAAGGAAGCTGCAATTGAACATCCTTCCAAAACCGCCATACATTTTCTTGGGAAAAAGCTCACTTTCCAAGAGGTGTATGATCAATCTTTGAAACTTGCAAACTACCTGAAAGATCTTGGTGTGAAAAAGGGTGATCGCGTCTCCATCATGCTGCCAAACTGTCCCCAAGCCGTCATCAGTTATTATGGCGTGCTTTTTGCAGGTGGGATTGTGGTGCAGACCAATCCGCTATACATGGAAAGGGAACTCGAATACCAGATAAATGATTCCGGTTCAGAGATCATCATTACACTCGATATCCTCTATCCAAGAGTATCTAAAGTGAAAGCGCTGACAAAACTCAGGGATATCATCGTTACGGGAATAAAGGATTATCTGCCGTTTCCGAAAAATATGCTCTACCCTTTTGTCCAGAAAAAACAATATGGCATCGTCGTGAAAGTGGAGCATAGTGGAGAAAACCACTTGTTTACAGAAGTGATGAAGGAATCCCAGGTTAATGAGATTAATGTGGATATTGACCCGCAGAATGATCTTGCCTTGCTTCAATATACCGGAGGGACGACAGGTTTTCCGAAAGGTGTCATGCTGACTCACATGAACCTGGTTTCCAACACGATGATGAGTGTGAAGTGGATGTATAAATGTAAAAGGGCACAGGAGAAGGTAATCGGGATCTTGCCATTCTTTCACGTATATGGAATGACGGCTGTCATGAATCTTTCCATCATGCAGGCATTTGAAATGGTGCTTTTGCCGAAATTCGATCCAGAGACAACATTGAAAACGATCCAAAAAGAGAAGCCGACCCTATTCCCGGGAGCTCCAACCATCTATATTGCACTCTTGAATCATCCTGATATCCAAAAATACGACCTGTCTTCCATTGATTCCTGCATCAGCGGATCTGCCGCACTCCCTGTGGAGGTTCAGGAACAGTTTGAACGGGTAACCGGCGGTAAGCTTGTAGAAGGCTACGGCCTCTCAGAAGCATCCCCTGTCACCCATGCAAACTTTTTATGGGATGAAAGAGTATCGGGAAGCGTAGGTATTCCATGGCCCAACACTGATTCCAAAATCATTTCCATGGAAACCGGTGAAGAGGCTCCTGTAAACGAAATCGGGGAAATCGTAGTAAGAGGTCCCCAAATAATGAAGGGATATTGGAACCGCAAGGAAGAAACGGAAGCGGTGCTGAAGGATGGCTGGCTTTTGACCGGCGACTTGGGCTATATGGATGATCGAGGTTTCTTCTATGTGGTGGACCGCAAAAAGGACATGATCATTGCAGGGGGCTTCAATATCTATCCTCGCGAGATTGAGGAAGTGCTTTATGAGCATGAGAAAATCCAGGAAGTGATTGTTGCAGGGATACCCGACCCATATAGAGGGGAGACGGTAAAAGCATATGTTGTCAAAAAGCAAGGCGCTGTTCTAACTGAGGAGGAGCTGGATGCCTATGCAAGAAAGCATCTCGCCGCCTACAAGGTTCCAAGACTATATGAATTCAGGGACGAACTGCCAAAAACAGCGGTCGGTAAAATATTAAGAAGAGCGCTAATTGAAGAGGAAAAACAAAAGATCGCAAAATAAAATCAAAAGAAAAAGATGGTGTGAGCATCGTCTTTTTCTTTTTATATATTTTATAGACCAATGATGATTTTTAAGAATCTAGCTGTTGATTGGAGAAATAGGCGAAGACTCCGGCGGGTGTTGCGTTTAGTTGAGACCCCACAGGCGAAGCCGAGGAGGCTCAACAAACGCCCCGCGGAAAGCGCAGCCTAGTGCGGAAATCAACTGCGGTGTTCAATGGACCAAACAACTTTTTATCTCTCATTCTCAGAATAATATGATAAGATAGTAATTGACAGTTCTTTTCGTGTAAAGTATTATAAAATTATGAATGATTATTCATTCATTTTGCAAAAGGAGAGAACAGGTTGAAACAACAACAAAAGCCTAAATACAAACAAATAATAGATGCCGCAGTCATTGTTATGGCAGAGAACGGCTACCATCATGCACAAGTTTCCAAAATCGCGAAACAGGCAGGAGTAGCGGACGGAACCATCTATTTATATTTTAAAAATAAAGAAGACATCCTTATTTCGCTCTTTCAGGAAAAAATGGGGCTCTTCGTCGAAAAGATTCGTCAAGAAATTGCAGGAAAATCGACATCCAAAGAGAAACTATTAACATTGATACAAAAACATTTTTCCATGCTTGCAGCCGACCATCACCTGGCCATCGTCACCCAGTTGGAACTAAGGCAATCGAATAAAGAGCTCCGCTTGAAGATTAATGAAGTGCTAAAAGGGTATCTAATGGTAGTGGATGAAGTTCTGACTGTCGGGAAAGAAACCGGTGAGTTCAGGGAGGATCTGGATGTGCGACTGGCAAGGCAGATGGTGTTCGGTACAATTGATGAGACCATCACCACCTGGGTGATGAATGATCAGAAGTATGACCTGACAGCCATTGCACCGCGAGTACATGACTTGTTGATCAAAGGGTTTGGAGTCACACCTTAAGTGGCTCCGGTTTATACATAAGGAGGAATGGGACATGAATTTTCTACAAGTGAATGTGGAGGATGAGGTTGCCCTCATTACCATTAATAAGGCGCCGGCAAATGCTTTATCGTCCGCAGTTTTGAAAGAGCTCTCAATTGTTCTCGACGGGTTGAAAAATCAGGAGGAAGTTCGTGTAGTGCTTCTTCATGGGGAAGGCAGATTTTTCTCGGCGGGAGCGGATATCAAGGAATTCACCACTATCGAAACTGGTGAAGAGTTTGCGAGGCTCGCTAAATTCGGCCAGGACCTTTTCGAAAAAATGGAAACCTTCCCTAAACCGATAATAGCTGCCATTCATGGGGCTGCTCTCGGCGGAGGGCTTGAGCTTGCGATGGGCTGCCATATCCGTCTTGTAACCAAAACAGCCAAGCTAGGTCTGCCTGAGCTTCAATTGGGGCTTATCCCTGGCTTTGCAGGAACACAGCGTTTACCTAGATTAGTAGGTTCTGCCAAAGCTTTTGAAATGCTATTTACAAGTGATCCTTTGACAGGGGAAGAAGCAGTCTCATGGGGACTTGCGAATCATGCATTTGAAGAAGAGTCTTTAATGGGTGAAGCATTCAAAATGGCAAAGAAAATCGCCAAAAAAGGACCGATTTCTGTGGCTTCTGTCATTGAATTGTCACGCTACTCCAAAACGCAGGAATATCATGACGGCGTAAAAAGGGAAGCAGAGCTGTTTGGAAAAGTATTTACATCAGAAGATGGAAAAGAAGGCATCCAGGCGTTTATAGAAAAAAGAGCTCCCGAATTCAAAGGGAAGTAATTTTTTCTATCTATAAAAAACAGAATATTACTAATAAAACTAATGTTTAAACAGGAGGTACTGTGATGAATATTTATGTGCTACTTAAAAGAACGTTTGATACGGAAGAGAGACTGACGGTGTCAAATGGTGGAATAAATGAGGACGGGGCGGAATTTATCATCAACCCTTACGATGAATATGCAGTCGAAGAAGCCATTCAAGTAAGAGACGCTCATGGCGGTGAAATCACTGTTGTCACTGTTGGTACCGACGAAGCGGAAAAAGAACTTCGTACGGCATTGGCAATGGGTGCCGACAAAGCGGTGCTGATCAATACAGAGGATGATATTCAAAACGGTGACCAGTTCACAACAGCAAAAATCTTGGCGGAATACCTAAAAGACAAGGATGCAGATCTGATCCTTGGTGGAAACGTGGCAATCGACGGCGGATCCGGACAAGTGGCACCTCGTGTTGCAGAACTGCTTGACATCCCTTACGTAACAACGATCACGAAGCTTGAAATCGAAGGACAAAAAGTAACCATCACTCGTGACGTTGAAGGGGATTCCGAAGTAATCGAGACATCTCTTCCATTATTGGTAACAGCCCAGCAAGGGTTGAATGAACCGCGCTATCCATCATTGCCTGGTATCATGAAGGCCAAGAAAAAGCCTTTGGAGGAACTGGAACTGGATGATCTCGATCTTGAAGAAGATGATGTGGAAGCAAAAACAAAGACATTGGAAATCTATCTGCCGCCTAAAAAAGAAGCGGGTAGAGTATTACAGGGCGAGCTTGATGCGCAAGTAAAAGAACTTGTGGCAGCACTTAGAAATGAAGCGAAAGTAATCTAACCTATACAGATAGATCGATACATGGACAGGAGGAGACAAACATGGCAAGAAAAGTTTTAACTTTAGCAGAGGTACGTGAATCGGCATTACGTATTGTTTCATTTGAAGCGATTGCTGCAGGTAAAACAGTGGCAGAGGGTGGAGAAGTTGTTACCGTATTAGTGGGAGAAAGTGTTGGTTCCCTGGCACAGGAGCTTATTGCATACGGAGCGGACCGTGTCATTACCGTAGAACACGCAAATTTGAAAACGTATACATCTGATGGATACGCGCAAGCATTAACGGCTGTCATCGACGCAGAAAAACCGGAAGGACTGATTTTCGGCCACACTGCATTAGGAAAAGACCTTTCACCAAAGCTTGCAAGCAAGTTGAATTCAGGACTTGTTTCCGATGCAACAGAAGTAGAAGAAGTGGGTGGAAACCTAGTGTTCACTCGCCCGATCTACTCAGGTAAAGCGTTTGAAAAGAAAATCGTTACGGATGGTCTTATCTTTGCAACGATCCGTCCGAACAACATCGCAACGCTAGAAAAGGATGAGTCCAGAACTGGCGACGTTTCTTCTTTGGATGTAGATGTAAAAGACCTTCGTACCATCATAAAAGAAGTGGTTCGCAAAGCAACGGACGGTGTCGACCTTTCCGAAGCGAAGGTAGTAGTGGCAGGTGGCCGTGGAGTGAAGAGTACAGAAGGGTTTGAACCTCTAAAAGAGCTGGCTGATGTGCTTGGAGCAGCAGTAGGGGCATCCCGTGGAGCATGTGATGCGGACTATTGCGATTACTCCCTGCAAATAGGGCAGACAGGTAAAGTCATCACTCCTGACCTTTATATCGCTTGCGGTATCTCAGGAGCGATCCAGCATTTGGCAGGTATGTCCAACTCCAAGGTTATCGTAGCAATCAACAAAGATCCGGAAGCGAATATCTTCAAGATTGCGGATTATGGAATTGTTGGAGACCTGTTCGAAGTTGTACCTTTATTGACAGCAGAGTTCAAAAAGCTATTAGTAACAAACTAAGGCAGCGGACAGACCAAGCGAGTGGGGTACACTCGCTTGGTCGTTTTTTATTGGAAAACCGCAAATTAATTTTGAAAAATAGGTTAAAACTAGAGTGAGGCAAATAATTAGCGTCCGTTTTTCGGAAATGCTATACTCTAGCTATATTGAAACTCTGAAAGATAATCCATCTGGCAGAGAGAAACCAATTAACATACGTTAATTGTGACATAAACGTTTAGGAGGAATTATAATGGCTATTCAAAATGTAACAGATCAAACTTTTACGCAGGAAACAAGCGAAGGCTTAGTATTAGCAGACTTCTGGGCACCTTGGTGTGGTCCTTGTAAGATGATTGCTCCAGTACTTGAAGAACTAGACCAAGACATGGGCGACAAAGTGAAAATCGTAAAAGTCGACGTAGACGAAAACCAAGAAACTGCTGGCAAATTCGGCGTAATGAGCATCCCGACTTTACTTGTTATCAAAAACGGTGAAGTGGTAGACAAAGCTGTTGGTTACCAACCTAAAGAAGCTTTAGCAGAACTATTGAACAAACACGCTTAAGCCTAGCTGATAGCGTTCTGAAAGTCCGGTGTCCCTTGTTAATAAGGGTGCCGGGCTTTTTTGTATGAAAAAGTTTGTAAATTATCTTATGTATCCAGCTGTTGATTGGAGCAATAGGCGAAGACTCCTGCGGGAGTTAGCGGTAGGCTGGAGACCCCGCAAGGCGAAGCCTGAGGAGGCTCCAGCACCGCCCCTTGGGTCGCTGCGCCTAGTGCGGAAATCAAAAGCGGTGTTTCAAGAACCTTGTAAGGTTAGCAGATCCAAGATTCATTCAGCCTATGGGGAAATCGCACCAAACTCAAAATGGAACAAAAAAACAGATAGATGTATAATAAAAGGAGACAAATCATTGGTTGGGGTGAAAGGGTAAATGGAACAGAACATAAAAGAAAAGCTTGCGATATTGCCTGACCAACCAGGATGCTACCTCATGAAGGACAGGCAGGGTACCATCATCTATGTTGGAAAGGCAAAGGTCCTGAAGAACCGGGTCCGCTCTTATTTTACAGGCAGTCATGACGGCAAGACGCTGAGGCTGGTAAATGAGATCGTGGATTTTGAATATATTGTCACGTCTTCAAATATCGAAGCATTGATACTTGAACTGAATTTGATCAAAAAGCATAACCCGAAATACAATGTGATGCTGAAGGATGATAAGCGCTATCCTTTTATAAAAATTACCGCGGAGAAGCATCCACGTCTTCTCATCACAAGAAAGGTGGCAAAGGATAAGGGCAAATATTTCGGACCCTATCCGAATGTACAGGCTGCCAATGAAACCAAGAAGCTGCTTGACCGCGTCTACCCGCTGCGTAAATGTATGACCCTTCCTGACAGAGTCTGTCTTTATTATCATTTGGGACAATGCCTGGCACCGTGTGTAGAGGATATATCCCAGGAAACAAATAAAGAGATGGTCGATGGAATTGTCCGGTTCCTTAACGGAGGATATAAAGAGGTCAAGGAAGAATTGACCGTGAAGATGCAGAAGGCCGCAGAGGATCTGGAGTTTGAACGGGCAAAGGAGTTTCGCGACCAGATCCTGAATATCGAAGCCACGATGGAAAAGCAGAAGATGGAAATGAACGACTTTGTGGACCGTGATGTGTTCGGGTATGCGGTGGACAAGGGCTGGATGTGTGTGCAGGTGTTCTTTATCCGACAAGGCAAGCTGATAGAACGGGATGTATCACTTTTCCCGATCTATAATGAACCGGAGGAGGATTTCCTGACATACCTCGGACAATTCTATTCCAAACAGAATCACTTTGTACCAAAAGAAGTGATGGTACCGAATGCAATCGATTTGGAGATGGCGCAGGCACTACTGCAGACCAATGTGATGCAGCCGCAAAGAGGAAAAAAGAAACAATTGGTGGACTTGGCAGAAAAAAATGCCACAGTAGCCTTGGTGGAGAAATTCTCCTTGATAGAACGTGATGAAAAGAGAACAATCAAAGCGGTGGAAAACCTTGGTGAGATTCTTGGAATTGAAACCCCGATAAGAATTGAAGCATTTGACAACTCCAATATCCAAGGGACAGATCCTGTTTCTGCAATGGTTGTGTTCATCGATGGCAAACCGGAAAAAAGGGAGTATCGCAAATATAAGACGAAAAGTGTACAAGGACCGGATGATTACGAATCCATGCGTGAGGTGGTAAGAAGAAGGTACACGAGAGTACTGAAGGAATCATTGCCACTTCCAGACCTTATCATCATTGATGGCGCAAAAGGGCATATGTCTGCTGTAAGGGATGTGCTGGAAAATGAGTTGAACCTCTTCATTCCGATTGTCGGTCTTGCAAAAGACGAGAGGCATCGAACGAGTAATCTGCTGGCTGGAGAGGACGCAATGATCGTGCCTCTTGAACGGACGAGCCAGGAGTTCTACCTGCTCCAGAGAATCCAGGATGAGGTTCATCGATTTGCGATTACATTCCATCGCCAGCTAAGGAGCAAAAATGTCTTCCACTCCGTTTTGGACGATATTCCGGGAGTAGGTGCGACAAGGAAAAAAGCGCTGCTCAAGCAGTTTGGATCTGTTGCAAAACTGAAGGAAGCAACTGTGGAAGAGATTCAGCAGGCGAAAATCCCACGCCCCATCGCTGAAGAAATTTTTAAGAAATTACAGGAATAGGTGTTGTATCTATTCTAGGAGTCTGATATAATCACTATTAATTTCATAATGTGCCACTTCAAATTAATGAAGTGATGATAGAGGTGCGAACTTCAAAAGTATGTAATCGGAGAAGAAAGAGCTTCCGAGAAGATTACGGAAAGGGGAGGATCGCCGAAGTAAAAAAAAGTCTCTTTTTCTTTTTTTTACTGGTTCTGCGTTTAAGAAATGTAGGACTGTCAGGCTGTATTTGTGCTGCCTGGAGAGCTATCTCACGCGTGAACGGTTTTTATATTTTGCCAATCACAGCAATGAGACATAGCTCATTGCTGTTTTTTTTATACCTTCATGCAGGAAAGAGTCATGGTTTAAAGACTCATTTCTTCGCAACGGTGCACCATTGGGCTTTCTATCTTTTACATTATGATGAAATAAACAGAAAAGGGAATGGTGGGTATGTCAACAATTGTTGTACAAAAATTTGGAGGAACTTCTGTCGGGTCTGTTGAGCGGATTCAGCATGTTGCAAAACGAGTTATTACTGAAGTGGAAAAAGGACACAGGGTAGTGGTGGTGGTTTCGGCCATGGGGAAAACGACGGATCAACTTTTAACATTGGCAAATGCAATCAATCCACACCCGAGCAAACGCGACATGGATATGCTGCTTACAACTGGGGAGCAGATCACCATTTCACTTTTAGCAATGGCCCTTCAAGTCAGAGGCCATGAAGCGGTATCCCTGACTGGCTGGCAGGCCGGTATTCGTACGGAGCCTGTACATGGCAATGCCAGAATCACCCATATTGAAACAGATCAGTTGAACAGTCACTTGGCTGCCGGGAAAATTGTGATTGTGGCAGGCTTCCAAGGCATTACCGAGACAAATGAAATCACGACACTTGGCCGCGGTGGTTCCGATACAACGGCTGTGGCATTGGCTGCTGCTCTTGAAGCAGAGAAATGTGATATCTATACAGATGTAACCGGGGTGTTTACGACCGATCCCCGTTTTGTGAAAGAAGCAAGAAAATTGGCGGCAGTATCCTATGACGAAATGCTGGAGCTTGCCAATTTAGGAGCAGGTGTATTGCACCCAAGAGCGGTTGAATTTGCTAAAAATTATGGAGTTCAGCTTGTTGTGCGTTCAAGTATGGAAGAGGAAGAAGGCACCATCATTGAGGAGGAAGTTTCCATGGAAAAGAGTCTAGTAGTAAGAGGAATTGCGTTTGAAGATCAGATTACCCGTATTACCGTATGTGGATTGCCGAATGAGCTACATACCCTATCCACTATTTTTACAACCTTGGCGAAACATAGCCTGAACGTCGATATCATCATCCAGACAAGTATGGATAAAGATACAACCAATATCTCTTTCTCGGTAAAAACGAAAGATGTTGAAGAGACAATCCAAGTACTTGAGCAATATAAAGAACATCTGGGCTTTACCCATATTGAAAAAGAAAGCAACTTGGCGAAGGTTTCCATCGTTGGGTCCGGGATGATTTCCAACCCCGGTGTAGCTGCGGAAATGTTCCAGGTGCTGGCGACAGAAGGCATCCACGTCAAAATGGTAAGTACATCCGAAATCAAGGTCTCCACTGTGGTGGATGTAGGAGTAATGGTGAAGGCTGTGGAGGCATTGCATGTAGCGTTCAAGCTTGGGGAAGAATCTGTGGAGCGTGTGATGAACTGAAAATGAAAGAGGTGGGCATCCTTTTAGTAATCCATTTTGTTTTGAGGTGCTTTTATAAAAATATATGCTGAAATGACAGTCATATGGACATCAATATTTGTAAAGAAACTCGCCTTAGTAATTGGCGAGTTTCTTTATTAGGAATACAAAACAATGTTTAAATAAAACCTCACTCACAGATGATCGGGTCATCTTAATCTTTTTAATTTAATGTCTTGTCCCTTATCGAGGAAGCAGCAAAAGAAAAATAAGCGAAGATTTTCCGGTTAAATGCAGAATGTAGCTTGTTTCGGGGAAAATAAGGGGAGTTTTTCCGCTTACGCACGGTAAAATCCCCCATTTTCGAATTTTACTAGTCAATAGGCGGAATTTCTCCGTCTAATTCAGCCTTTTTTAATAGTAATTACAAATTAAACGGAATTTCTCCGTCTATTTATCAGCTTTAGCGCTTAACCGCATCTCTGAACCGATAAGTGCGAACCGACTTGATCCTAGATGAGGGAATCAGCTGCAAAGATCAATAAATTCGTACTCAAAACGGTACGGTTAATGACAGAAGACTTGGTCAACTCTTTTACTTGTACCATCCTTATTGTCCCTCATAATAATGATGTCAAAGTTAATGAAATTTCTTAAAAAAGTTGAAAAATATAAGAAGAAAAGACGTATGCAAATTTTTGTGTCATTTAATAAGAATACACCTGAAAACGGAACCTTTTACCCTATTGGAGGGTGATCTTTTTTTTGTAGTTTTGTATAATAATATAGATTGAATAATATGCTTGGGGGTTCCAGCTACATGAAGAAAAGCCATGTTATCACTTATGGAGATGCTTTTGTCGATTACATAGCAAAGGATAGAACAAATGAATCATATATTACACACCTTGGCGGAGCCGCATTAAATATTGCGGTAGGGTTGAGCCGGCTGAATGTGCCAATCCACCTTATCACGGTAACTGGTGAAAATGAAACAAGTATGTTCGCCCGCAAGGAGCTAATGAAGGAAGGGGTGGGCCTTGATTATGCGCAAAAGATTCCCGAAAAGCGAGTGAGTGGAGTATATGTGCATCGTTTACCCGAAGGAGAACGAAGCTTCCATAAATATGTGGATGAAACACCGGACATCCAAGTGAAGAAATCCCATATTGATCCCAAAGCATTCCTTCATGCCTCCATCTTTCATATCAGCTCGGGTACCATGTTTCATCCAGTAGCGCTCGAGACCACCCGCCATGCCGTGAATCTGGCAAAAGGAAGTGGCACTTTACTTTCCTTTGATGTGAATATCCGACGGCCACGCTGGGATAGTGATGAACGATGCAGATTTACAATTCGTTCTTTTTTACCAGAAGTGGATATTCTGAAGCTAACGGAAGAGGAGCTATTGTTCCTGACTAAAACTTCGAGTATGGAGGAAGGGATAGCCGACCTTGTACAATTTGATATACCGTTGATCCTTGTGACGGCCGGTGAATCAGGAACTTATGCCGTACAAAATCAAATCACCCATCATTTTTCTGTGGAAAAGGTGGAGACGGTCGATACTACCGGTGCCGGAGATGCTTTCATGGCAGGCATACTACGATATGTTCATGTAAAAGGAATACCAGCCACAGTTGCAGCGCTTAGTGACTGCGTAGGATTTGCCAACCATCTTGGCGCCATTGCCACAACAAAGCAGGGAGCCATGACAGCGATGCCGCGATTGGAAGAAATCGATTCTTTGTCAGGTATGTAGTCGAAAAGCAGTTTGGCACGAACTCTGCGCAGTTCCGCACGAACTAGCCACGGTTCCGCAACAACTCCCCAAACAATGGCACGAACCTAAAGCGGTAGAGCCCACAACACAGAAAAAGAAAAGCGCATGCCTCAGCATGCGCTAGAAAGTATAGGTTATTTGTCCCATTGGACGGTGATGTAGATCTCCTGGCGTTTTTTCTGCTCTTCGATTGCCTCGGCAGTTTTGCCTTTTTGGCGCTGAATCTGTTCTGCAAGAAAGCCGGCTTCAAGCTGGAAGATTGCGTCCTTATTCAACTCAAGGCGTCGCTTCACCATTTCGCCACTTAGGAGGTATTTGATTTCATATTTTTTCTGTTCGATAATTTCAAGCTCTCCCCATCCCGCTTCTTTGAAAAATTGAGAGATCTCTTCCTGGGTGCCAATAGTGAATCGTCTTGCAAGCTGCTTGCCGGACCAATAGATAATCTGTGTGTGATCTTTTCCCAAAAGATCTGGAAGGAGCATGTCCCGTATCAGTTCGTACCCAAAAACAGGGACTTGTAAGGTTGTGTCCATTTCTTCTTGCTGTTCTTGCTGCTTGTTTGCTTCGGTCAATTTACTTCCCCTCTTTCTATTACCCTCATTATATAATAAAGCCCTTTTAAAAATAAATGAAGCGGAAGAAGTATTTTATACTAGAAAAATATTATCTTTTTTTTCTGACATATTAAACCACACTTGACTTTTTCAAAAATTACAATTTTTGTACGCGTTTTCTTGACGCTTCCAATATGGGGGAGTAAAATAAACTTGTCACATATTTGTCGATATATCTGTAAAGGCTTTCATTATATTGAAAGTTTAAAAAAGGGATGCGGGAGTTCGAGTGATTTTTTACTATAATAGATAGTGAAAGAGAGAACTTGTAAACATCTAATCTATTTTCTTACTTAAAAAAGGGGGTTAAGTGATGGCAACAGAACGTGAATTTTTACTTCGAAGACTCCACTCGCTTCTAGGAGTCATTCCGGTTGGTATTTTCTTAATTCAGCACTTGGTTGTTAACCATTTTGCTACAAAGAGTCCGGATGCATTTAACAAAGCGGCACATTTTATGGAGAGCCTGCCGTTCCGTTATGCTTTAGAAATTTTTGTGATTTTCCTGCCAATTCTATTCCACGCAATTTACGGCTTATATATTGCTTTTACAGCAAAGAACAATGTAAGCAAGTATGGGTATGGACGCAACTGGATGTTCATGGTTCAACGTTTCACAGGTGTTGTTACGTTGATTTTCATCGTATGGCATGTATGGGAAACACGTATTGCAGCCGCAAGAGGAGCGGAAGTGAACTTTGATATGATGGCTAACATTCTTGCTAGTCCTGCTATGTTCGGATTTTACGTTGTTGGTGTAATTGCAACGATTTTCCACTTCGCAAATGGCCTATGGTCTTTCTGTGTAAGCTGGGGAATTACTGTAACTCCTCGTTCTCAACAAATTGCTACCTACGTGACAATGGGTATCTTTGTCGCTCTTTCAGTCGTAGGAGTTCGAGCATTATTAGCATTCGTATAAGACCTATCGCAACTATTAAGGAGTGAGTTACCATTGAGTAAAAAAATTATCGTAGTCGGCGGTGGATTAGCGGGCTTAATGGCTACCATTAAGATTGCAGAAGCCGGTGTACCAGTGGATTTATTTTCATTAGTACCAGTTAAACGTTCTCACTCGGTTTGTGCCCAGGGTGGAATTAACGGGGCAGTAAACACAAAAGGAGAAGGGGATTCTCCTTGGGAGCATTTTGACGATTCAGTATATGGTGGGGATTTCTTAGCAAATCAACCTCCAGTTAAAGCAATGTGTGAAGCGGCACCAGGGATCATCCACCTTTTGGACCGTATGGGCGTTATGTTCAACCGTACACCTGAAGGACTTTTGGACTTCCGTCGCTTTGGTGGAACACAGCATCACCGTACAGCATTCGCTGGAGCAACAACAGGCCAGCAATTATTATACGCACTGGATGAGCAGGTTCGCCGCCATGAGGTGTCCGGTCTTGTTACGAAATATGAAGGTTGGGAGTTCCTTGGTTCAGTAGTTGATGACGAAGGCGTATGCCGTGGTGTTGTTGCACAGAACCTGACAAGCATGGAAATCGTTTCGTTCCCTGCTGACGCTGTCATTATGGCAACAGGCGGTCCTGGAATCATTTTCGGTAAATCAACAAACTCTGTCATCAATACCGGTTCTGCTGCATCGATCGTGTATCAGCAGGGTGCCTACTATGCAAACGGTGAATTCATCCAGATCCATCCTACAGCTATTCCCGGGGACGACAAGCTTCGTCTGATGAGTGAATCTGCCCGTGGAGAAGGTGGACGAGTCTGGACATATAAAGATGGGAAGCCTTGGTACTTCCTTGAGGAAAAATACCCTGCTTACGGTAACCTTGTTCCTCGTGATATTGCAACTCGTGAAATCTTTGACGTGTGTGTAAATCAAAAACTAGGTGTAAACGGCGAAAACATGGTATACCTGGATCTTTCTCATAAAGACCCGAAAGAACTGGATATCAAGCTTGGTGGAATCATTGAAATCTATGAAAAGTTCATGGGTGATGATCCGCGTAAAGTACCAATGAAGATTTTCCCGGCTGTTCACTATTCCATGGGTGGTCTGTGGGTGGATTATGACCAAATGACAAACATTCCAGGTCTATTTGCAGCAGGAGAATGTGATTACTCCCAGCATGGTGCGAACCGTCTAGGTGCCAACTCCCTACTATCAGCCATCTATGGCGGTATGGTAGCTGGTCCAAAAGCGGTTGAATACATGAACGGACTTGAAAAATCTACAGATTCTCTTGCCACTTCTCTTTTCGATCGCTATGTAAAAGAAGAAGAGCAGAAATGGAACCGCATCATGACGATGAACGGTACGGAGAATGCATATGTTATTCACAAAGAGCTTGGCGAGTGGATGACAGACAACGTAACAGTTGTACGTTACAACGATAAGCTTTTACAGACAGATGCAAAAATCCAGGAACTATTAGAGCGTTATGACAATATCAATATCCATGACACAGCAAAATGGAGCAACCAGGGAGCGGCGTTCACCCGTCAGCTATTCCACATGCTTCAATTGGCGCGTGTCGTGACAATCGGTGCCTATAACCGTAATGAAAGCCGCGGAGCGCACTATAAACCGGACTTCCCGGAACGTAATGATGAAGAATTCCTAAAAACAACGATGGCGAAATTCACCGGCCCTAAATCCGCACCTGAATTCCATTATGAAGATGTGGATGTTAGCTTGATTCCGCCGCGTAAGCGTGATTATTCCAAGAAAAAAGGGGGTAAAGAATGATGGCTGAACAAACAAAAACAGTAACGTTTAAAGTGAAGCGTCAAGATGGTCCTGATGGAACCCCTTTCTATGAAACATTTGAATTGCCTTACCGTCCTAACATGAACGTCATTTCCGCCTTGATGGAAGTGCGACGTAATCCTGTAAATGCAGACGGTAAAGCTACAACACCTGTAAACTGGGATATGAACTGTTTGGAAGAGGTCTGTGGAGCGTGCTCCATGGTAATCAACGGCAAGCCTCGCCAATCCTGTACTGCGCTTGTAGACCAGTTGGAGCAGCCGATCGTGCTTGAGCCGATGAGCACTTTCCCGGTTGTCCGTGACCTGCAGGTGGACAGAAGCCGTATGTTCGATTCCTTGAAAAAGGTAAAAGCTTGGATTCCGATCGACGGAACATACGATCTAGGGCCTGGTCCGCGTATGCCAGAGAAAAAACGCCAATGGGCTTACGAGCTTTCGAAATGCATGACATGTGGTGTTTGTCTTGAAGCATGTCCTAACGTAAACAGCAAATCGGACTTCATCGGTCCTGCTCCTCTTTCCCAGGTGCGACTATTCAATGCGCATCCAACTGGGGAGATGAACAAATCAGAACGCCTGGAAGCAATCATGGGTGACGGTGGGCTTGCAAACTGTGGTAACTCACAGAACTGTGTGCAGTCTTGCCCTAAAGGCATTCCATTGACCACTTCCATTGCGGCTCTTAACCGTGATACGACTATCCAGATGTTCCGTAATTTCTTTGGCAGTGACCAAGCATAAATAAAACGAACGCCTCTTTCTTGTTAAGGGGCGTTTTTTTACAAATAAATGATTTATCTGAAGATATTGAAAATAAACTGGAGGTTAACACAAATGAAAAATACGGCTTATATCAATGACATGCAAAGTTGGATGAATGAGTTCTCATTCAGTCATGAGGTGACAGTCCGCTTCTCGGAAACCGATATGTTTGGGCATATGAACAACACTGTTCCATTTGTCTATTTTGAAGAATCAAGAATTGAGTTCTTTAAAGCATTGGGATTCATGCAGGATTGGACAAAGCCCTCGAGCAGCACCATTCCAGTGGTGGCAGATCTGCAGTGTGATTTTCTGAAGCAGGTGTATTTCGGAGAGAAGCTTGAAATCTTTGTGAAAGCGAATGAGTTGGGAACATCCTCGGTTGACTTGCATTACCTCGGAAAAAGGGAGAATGGGGACCCATGCTTTGTTGGGAGAGGTCGGATGGTTCAGCTCAATAAGCATACCGGAAAAGGGGAAGCGTGGAGCGAGGAACAGCGAAGTTTATTCCTTTCTCCGCTTTCTATAAAAAATTAACGCCTTTTTTTCCCTTTCGGAAGAAAAACTGCGTATTTAGATGTAACTCCATCCTGCCTGTTAACATATTATACCATGACTAAATATACACCCATCCGCTAGTTCAGCTCTGGCTAAGGCAAGGAGGGTTACAATTATTGAAGGAGAAAGAGTTTCAACCAAAGCCATTGCTTACCAAAAGAGAAAGAGAAGTATTTGAGCTGTTAGTTCAAGATAAAACAACAAAAGAAATTGCTGGTGAGTTGTTTATCAGTGAGAAAACAGTTCGGAACCACATTTCAAATGCTATGCAAAAGCTGGGAGTCAAGGGGCGGTCCCAAGCAGTTGTCGAGCTTCTTCGCATGGGAGAGTTAGAGCTTTAATAATCTGCCGGCTATCTATTAACAATCTGTTAAGGAAGATAGTCGGTTATTTTATTTAAAATTTATTTAAAACCCAAGTATTTCGATTGGTTCTCATATGATTATTGATTGTTACATCTTGCTTTTTAGAGGAAAACATAAGAGAATGGTAAGGAGAACATTTAATTTCGTATTACTAAACTTCACAAGTCCTTACAGAATATAGATAAAAAGACATATATGTAGAAAGAGGGTCGGGAATGACAATGCAAAATGAGTTAGTATCAGAAGATCAATTGGTAGCGGATATTGAAAAATCATTAAGATACATAGCGACACTGGTAAAACAGAAAGGTCGCGAAATCCTTAGCAACTATACGATTACACCACCACAATTTGTTGCCTTGCAATGGTTGATGGAAGGCGGGGATATGACGATCGGGGAGCTTTCCACCAAGATGTATCTTGCGTGCAGCACGACAACAGACCTGGTAGACCGCATGGAAAAAAATGAACTCGTACAGCGAGTGAAAGACCCCAACGACCGCCGAGTGGTACGCATCCACCTGTTGGAAGAGGGCGCACGGATCATTGAAGAAGTAGTGCATAAGAGACAGGAGTATTTGCGAAACATCCTAAAGAACTATTCACAAGATGAGATTTTCATGTTAGAAAAGTGTTTAGCACGATTACATCTAGAAATGAAAGAATGAGGGATTTAGTTGCAAAGACCAATTGGCGTAATTGATTCGGGAGTTGGAGGCCTTACAGTTGCAAAAGAAATGATGCGACAGCTTCCAAAAGAAAGAATTATCTATCTGGGTGACACGGCCCGTTGTCCGTATGGACCAAGACCTGCTGAAGAGGTCCGCAGGTTCACCTGGGAAATGACAAGATTCCTGCTGCTGCACGATATCAAAATGCTCGTGATCGCCTGCAATACCGCAACAGCAGTTGTGTTGGAGGAAATCAGGGAGCAGTTGGACATTCCTGTCATTGGTGTCGTGGATCCGGGTGCCCGAACTGCACTGAAAGTCACGTCCAACAATCATGTTGGCGTAATCGGTACGGTAGGGACCGTAAATAGTGGTGCTTATGAAAACGCGTTGAAATCAATCAATAGCGATGTCACAGTTGACAGCCTTGCCTGTCCCAACTTCGTCCCATTGGTGGAAAGCGGGGAATTCGAAGGAGAAGCTGCCTTTGGCATAGTCCGTGAAACCTTGATTCCTTTCCAGGGGATGGGTATGGATACGTTGATCCTCGGTTGCACCCATTATCCGCTGTTGCAACCTACCATTCAGGAAGTGGTGGGACCTGACGTCCAGCTGATCTGTTCTGGGGACGAAACGGCAAGGGAAGTGAGCACCATCCTGAACTTCAAGAAACTACTGAACCGGACTGACTCCAAAGAGGAGCATGTATTCTATACAACTGGCTCCCAAGAGCTTTTCGAAAAAATTGCCTCCAAGCTGTTTGAACAGCAGGTAAAAAATGTGAAGACGATTGTTTTGGAACCCATTTCGATATAAAAATGTGGACTCCATTGGCAGTAATAGAAAAACTCTTTCCTTTTCGGAAGGAGTTTTTTCTTTTTGGACAAATTCTTTTTTCATCCGGTCTATTTTAGACATAGGGCTCGTATACATGTTAGTACAAACCGTCTTAGGAGGGAAACCTATGTCTAATAAAAAAGTGAAAATGACTGCTGCAGCTGTTCTTGCATCCTCTGTGTTATTGTCTGGATGTGGATTATTCGGAGGGGATGAGCAGGCCACGCCTGAAGCGGATATTCCAAAGGATGTCAGTTACGTGGATGATGCCGAGGATGTGACAGAAGAAACGGAAGGTAGTGAAACAGAGGGAACAGCAACTGATGGTGAGGATGAAGCTTCAACTGAAACAACTAAAAGGGAATTATACTTAATCGACAGCAACGGCTATGTTGTAGCCCAAACATTTGATTTGCCAAAGACGGAAGGTACAGCAAAACAAGCCCTGGAATATCTGGTGAAGGGTGGCCCTATTGAGGAACTGCTGCCTAATGGATTCCGTGCGGTTCTTCCTGCAGGTACAGAAGTGGATGTGAACCTGAAGGAGGATGGCACCATTGTTGCTGACTTCTCCGATGAGTTCATTGAATATGATAAGAATGATGAAATGAAAATCCTTGAATCCATCACCTGGACATTAACACAATTTCCAAACGTGAAAAAAGTCCAGATCCAGGTAAACGGGCATAACCAGGAAGTGATGCCTGTAAACAAGACACCAATCGGAAAAGGGGTAAGCAGGGCAAACGGTATCAATCTTGATACTTCTGAAACGGTGGATATCCGGAATACCCGCGCGGTAACCCTCTATTTTGTTGCTGAAAACAATGAAGGAGATCCGTACTATGTTCCTGTCACGAAGCGTTTAGCGATGGAGGAATCAAACGATTATACTGCAATCGTCAATGCACTAGTTTCCGGACCTTCCTATAACTCCGGCTTAACGAAGGAATTGAACAATGAAATCAAGCTTTTATCTGAACCGAAATATGCCAATGGCAATCTGACACTGGATTTCAATGAAGATATCCTTGGGCTCGAGGAGAAGGTAGTATCCAGAGCAGTAGTGGATTCCCTTGTCCTGACTTTAACCGAGCAAGCCGGAGTAGAAACAATCTCCATTACAGTGAATGGGGAAGGCGACTTGATGGCTACAGACGGAACAAATGTATCAGAGCCTGTTGCGAGACCTGAAAATGTGAATACAGGAAGGTTTTAATCTCTAAAATTTGATATACTAATGGAGGACATGTGAAGAGGTGGGTAACTGCCTCTTTTTCCTATTGTTTCGTGATCATTCACTCTTACTGTTTGGCAGTTATCATGCTGCCTACTATAGAAAAGGAGTTTAGAATATGCCGAGAGTAGATGGAAGAGATAAAAATGAATTAAGAAAAATTCAAATCATCCCTCATTACATAACCCATCCGGAGGGGAGCGTCCTGATCACAGTTGGGGAGACAAAGGTTATCTGTACTGCTACCGTCGAGGATCGAGTACCCCCGTTTATGCGAGGACAGGGAAAAGGGTGGATAACAGCCGAATATTCCATGCTTCCTAGAGCAACGGAAAAAAGAACGATGCGTGAATCCACTAAAGGAAAAGTATCAGGCCGTACGATGGAGATTCAGCGTCTGATAGGAAGGGCGCTGCGGTCAGTGGTGGACTTGGAGAAACTCGGAGAAAAGACAATCTGGATTGATTGTGACGTGATCCAAGCCGATGGTGGTACAAGAACCGCATCGATTACAGGTGCCTTCGTGGCGATGGTTCTCGCCTTCCAAAAACTTGTGGAGGCGAAAAAAATCAAAGCTCTGCCAATCACTGATTATTTGGCAGCTACATCGGTCGGAATCGATGCGCAAGTTGGGCCGATTCTCGATTTGAATTACATAGAAGATTCAAAAGCACAAGTGGACATGAATGTTGTCATGACAGGATCGTTGGATTTTGTAGAGTTGCAGGGAACTGGAGAGGAAGCCACTTTTTCCAGAAAACAGCTTAATGAGCTATTGGACCTTGCAGAAGAAGGGATGCTTCAGCTGGTAGAATGCCAAAAGCAGGCCCTTGGCACGATTGCTGACAACATTGGAATATCAAAAGAGGAAGTGAAAGGACTATGAGCATGCAGGAGATTATCATCGCGACGAACAATCCCGGAAAAGTTCAGGAGTTTCAAACAATCCTTGAACCAAAAGGAATCGCAGTTAAATCATTGGCAGATTTCCCAGAGATTCCGGAAGTGGAAGAGACAGGGACAACCTTTGAGGAAAATGCCCTACTAAAAGCATCTGCGGTAGCGGAATATCTGGGCAAAACCGTTCTTGCCGATGACTCCGGGTTGGAAGTGGATGCCCTGAACGGTGAACCGGGTGTGTACTCAGCACGGTACGCGGGTACTAATAAAAATGACAGGGAAAATTATCTGAAGGTGTTAGGGAAGCTGGAAAATGTACCTGATGAAAAAAGAACGGCAAGATTCGTATGCGTACTGGCAATCGTGCAGCCTTCAGGAAATAATCATACTGTCCGTGGGACCTGTGAAGGGAAGATTACACATCAGCCTATTGGTGAAAATGGATTCGGCTACGACCCCGTATTCTTTGTAGAAGAAAAAGGGAAAACGATGGCACAGCTCTCCAAAGAGGAAAAAAGTGAAATCAGCCACAGAGGGAATGCTATCAAGCAATTAACCAATAAGTGGGATGATCTATTTCTCACAAAATAGGAGTGAGAGGATGAAAGTATTAGTTGTCAGTGACAATCATGGACAAACAGATGTCCTGCAGCAGCTGAAGGCCCGCCACCAAGATGAGGTGGAGCATTTCATTCATTGTGGGGATTCCGAATTGCCATCGGACAGCTCGGTAATGGAAGGATTTTACGCGGTTAGGGGAAATTGTGATTTCGATAGTGGTTATCCACAGCAATTAATCAAAGAAGTTGAAAGTAATCGCTTCTTTATTGCCCATGGTCACCTTCATCAGGTGAAATCCTCCTTGATGCCGATCAAGTATGCTGCAGAAGAGGAGGAAGCAAATATTGTCTGCTTCGGCCACTCACATATCGCGGGTGCGGAATATACAGGGGGAATCCTCTTTGTGAATCCTGGCAGCATCAGCTTGCCACGTATGACACGTGATAAAACCTATGCTATAATAGAAGAAACAAATCTGGACTTTTTCGTACACTACTATAATGAAAAGGGAGAGAGATTATCCTCTCATACCTTCAACAAGTAGAGAGGGGAGCCCCACTTCTCTCTCTTTTTTCACTTTAAAAGTTATATAAGAAAAGTTTTTGAAAAAGTGTTGACTTTAGAATCCCTATCTCATATAATAAATCTTGTCGCTGATGATAATTAGTAAATATTTCTTGTGACATTAACTTGTCCTAGTAGCTCAGCAGGATAGAGCACGATCGAATATGCTTCCTTGAAATACTACAGCGTACCGATTTTAATACATCCTGATTAGTCTCCCTGAAAATCGGGACGACAACTTGAAAAGTAAGTTCCATTTAATTAAGTCCCAGTAGCTCAGCAGGATAGAGCAACGGCCTTCTAAGCCGTGTGTCGGGGGTTCGAATCCCTCCTGGGACGCCATTTTACCTAAAGCACCATGTACGTTTTTATGAGCACTTATTCTTTGAGTGCTGATAAAATTGTATGTGGTGTTTTTTCGTCTGATGAATAGGCTCTTTTTTTAGATTGTTGCTTTAAGAAAAGGGCATGGCTAAAGATGAGATGTCAACATTAAACACCCTGTTGGTCTCCGTTCCAGGCGTTCGCTTTTCCAGGGCGGCCTCGGGAGCCTCCTCGTCGCCTTGCGCCTGCGGGGTCTCCCTTGACACGCTGCTCCCGCAGGAGTCTCACGCCTTGCACTCCAACCAACAGGGGTGACTTATAGTAAAAATTTTACCTTACTAAAGGAACAAAAATTGCATTTTATCTCAATTTTTCATTTCAATAGCGAATTTAATTTGTTTTAAGACTCTTTCTAATAGCAAATAGTGTTTAACCCGTGAGTTGATTGTAGCGGAGGACACTTGACTCCTGTGGGAGATTAGAGGGCATGGGAGACCCCACAGGCGAAGCCGAGGAGGCTCCCATCCCTCCCCGGCGAATCTTGTGTCCGCAGCGGAAATCAACGGGCTACATTTGATGGGTACAATTTATCTAAATAGCAACAAAGAATGCAAAAACACTAAGAAAAAGAAACCCATCCATCTCGAATGGTATGTACAAGGCATTCCCATTTCACTTGTACTCCCAACTAAACATTGATACACTTGTTTCAAATATTTCCACAAAAAAATAGGATGGAAAAATACATATGACAAACAAACCGAAACAGATAAAGAAGGTTGTAAAGTTTCCGAATCTTAAACAGCGATTATTGGAAAAAGCGATGAACACAATGAAGGAAAAGAAGTTTTCCGAGGCGCTTGCGCTGTTTGAACAAGCAAGAGAAAATGAATATGCCTATGCAGAAGTGGAGCTAGGGATGATTGTCTGTTATATGGAACTTGGACAGCTTGCCGAGGCGAAGAACCGCTGTAAGAAAATGCTGAGGGAAGACATAGGGGATTACTTTCACATCCTCCAGATCTATATTACTATCCTTATTCAGCTGAAAGAGTATGGGGAAGTGAAGAATACGATTGAGGCGATTTTAGAGGAAGATAGAATCCCCGCCCAGTATGCACAGAACTTTTATCAGCTGCTGGAATTTGCGAGAAAAATGCTCCCAGGGCAGGAAGAAGCAAAGGATAAGGAAAAGGAAGCTCCGGTAATATACGATGATTCGCACACTTTTCCCATCGAAAGTCTACATAGCGGCACACTGCAAAAACAGTATGAAATCATTCAACAATTAAAGCAGATGCATATTCGTCCGTATCTTCCTGACATCGAACAATATCTTCAAGATGTAGATAAGCATCCTGTTTTAAAGACATTTCTCCTCCATATGCTGACGGAGCAAGGAGTGGAGAAGGAAGTTCACGTACATAAGCTAGGTCAAACCGCTATCGTCGTACCAAAGGATCTACCCACTGGTGAAGAGGATCCATTTCTAAACAAAGTACTCGGGCTTTTGGATGATACGGTGAACAGTGAGAATCCGGTTTTGTTTGAAAGTTTGAAGGAAATGCTTGTAAGGTTACATACTGCACAGTTTCCTATCCCTTTTCAACCCTCTTCCCCCAAATTATGGGCAGCAGGGTTGCATAGGATAGGCAATGATCTCTATGGGATTCCTCATGACGGAGAGGAGTTTTTTGAGCAATATGGTATTACAGCTGTTGAACTGGAAGGCATCCTTGGCCAAATTAAGAAACTTGAAGATTTTTCATTTTTACATTTATAATGGTATCTGTTGAACTCATTGCAGGTTGTGTTATAATGTAAGGGTTGTAAACTGTATATACCGTATAGGTTTCTTAGATTATTCCAGAATATGGGACAATCAAGAATGTGCATGCAGCAAATTTTGTAAACAAACAACCACGTGAAAACGAGGTTATGCCGATTAGATAGTGACTGTTTCATTATCTCTTTCGAAAATAGATGTTGGAGGGAAAATTATGTCTGCTAAATGGGAAAAGTTAGAAGGAAATCAAGGCGTGTTAACAATTGAAGTTGACGCTGAAACTGTTAACAAGGGTCTTGACGAAGCATTTAAAAAAGTTGTAACAAAAGTTAACGTACCTGGATTCCGTAAAGGTAAAGTACCTCGTGGAATGTTCGAACAACGCTTTGGTGTGGAAGTACTTTATCAAGATGCTCTTGATATCATTCTTCCTGAAGCTTATGCAAAAGCTGTAACTGAAACGGGTATCGAGCCTGTTGACCAACCGGAAATCGATATCGAAAATATCGAAAAGAACCAGCCTTTGGTATTTACTGCTAAAGTAATCGTGAAGCCAGAAGTAAAACTTGGCGACTACAAAGGGTTAGAAGTTGAGCGTTTGGATGCAAACGTTTCTGACGAAGATGTAGATGCTGAATTAAAAGGTCTTCAAGAGCGTCAAGCTGAGCTTGTTGTAAAAGAAGAAGGCGCTGTAGAAAATGGCGACACAGTTGTGATGGACTTTGAAGGATTCGTAAATGGTGAAGCTTTCGAAGGTGGAAAAGGGGAGAACTATTCTTTGGAAATCGGTTCTAACACGTTCATCCCAGGCTTCGAAGAGCAACTGGTTGGTATGACTGCCGGAGCAGAGAAAGATGTAGAAGTTTCTTTCCCTGAAGAGTACCATGCTGAAGAGCTAGCTGGTAAGCCTGCAGTGTTCAAAGTGACACTTCATGAAATCAAAACTAAAGAACTTCCTGCACTTGACGACGAGTTCGCGAAAGATGTAGACGAAGAAGTTGAAACGCTTGAAGAGCTTAAAGCAAAAACAAAAGCTCGTCTAGAAGAAGCAAAGAAAACAGAAGCTGACAATCACCTTCGTGACACGCTAGTGGAAAAAGCTGCTGCTAACTCAGAAGTGGAAATTCCAGAAGCTATGGTGAAAACAGAAACTGACCGCATGGTTAAAGAATTCGAACAACGCCTTCAAATGCAAGGTATGACTTTAGATCTTTACTTCCAGTTCTCTGGTCAGGACGAAGAAGCTCTTCGCACTCAAATGAAAGAGGATGCAGAAAAGCGTGTGAAAATGAACTTGACTCTTGAAGCTATTTCCATTGCTGAAAACATCGAAGTAACAGATGAAGAAGCGAACGAAGAAGTAGAAAAAATGGCTGGCATGTACAATATGCCTGTAGAGCAAATCAAGCAAGCATTAGGAAGCTTGGAAGGGCTTAAAGAAGATTTGAAAATCAGAAAAGCAATTGATTTCCTTGTAGAAAACAGTAAAGATGTTGCATAATAATAAATAAGAAACAAGGCGCGACTTGATCGTGCCTTGTTTTGTACCATCTGGACAAGATTCTGATTAGATTTTCCTTTATTTCCACCCATCGCTGTGTTATTTAGTTCATATCATGGATACAATAGTACGGACTCTTCCTCTAAAATATCCATACATAACCAAAGAGATATTATTAGAAATGTAAGGTAAATATGTGGTAAAATGCAGTACATAACTATTCGTTTTGAGTAATGGGAAAATGGATTTTTTCTTATTTGATAAGAAAGCTGGGCTGGATAATAGGTCTGTTCGGCATTTCTATTCTTTGCTTTATCTTAGCCAGCCGGTGGATGAGAATAGAGAGAAATGATAAGGGGTGAAACAATTTGTTTAAATTTAATGACGAAAAAGGACAATTAAAATGTTCTTTTTGTGGGAAAACGCAGGATCAAGTTCGAAAACTTGTTGCTGGGCCAGGTGTATACATATGTGATGAATGTATTGAACTTTGTACAGAGATTGTGGAAGAGGAGCTAGGTACAGAGGAAGAAGTTGAGTTTAAAGACGTTCCGAAGCCAAAAGAGATTCGTGATATTCTAGACGAGTATGTTATTGGACAGGAGTCTGCAAAAAAATCGCTTTCCGTAGCGGTATATAACCACTACAAGCGTATCAATTCAAACAGCAAGATTGATGACGTGGAACTTGCGAAGAGTAATATTGCCATGATCGGGCCTACCGGTAGTGGGAAAACCTTATTGGCTCAAACACTAGCAAGAATACTGAATGTTCCTTTCGCTATTGCCGATGCGACTTCTTTGACAGAGGCTGGTTATGTTGGGGAAGACGTAGAGAATATTCTGCTTAAACTGATTCAAGCAGCGGATTATGATGTAGAAAAGGCTGAAAAAGGCATCATCTACATCGATGAGATCGATAAAGTTGCTCGTAAGTCGGAGAATCCATCCATTACGCGCGACGTTTCCGGTGAAGGTGTACAGCAAGCGTTGCTGAAGATTTTGGAAGGTACTGTTGCAAGTGTACCTCCTCAAGGCGGACGTAAGCACCCTCATCAGGAATTCATTCAGATTGATACCACGAATATCCTATTTATTTGCGGTGGGGCATTTGACGGAATCGAACAGATCATCAAGCGCCGCCTAGGTAAAAAAGTAATTGGATTCGGAACTGTTGAAGCAAAAGCGGATGAGCTGGAGCAAAAGGAGCTTCTTTCTAAAGTGTTGCCAGAAGACCTTCTTCGCTTTGGTTTGATCCCGGAGTTCATCGGACGACTTCCGGTTACTGCAAGCTTGATGCCGTTGGATGAAGATGCATTGATCGAAATCTTGACTAAGCCTAAAAATGCACTTGTGAAGCAATATCAAAAGATGTTGGATCTTGATAATGTCGAGCTTGAGTTTGAAGATGGAGCGTTAGTTGAGATTGCGAAAAAAGCGATCGAAAGAAAAACGGGGGCACGTGGACTAAGATCTATCATTGAAGGCATCATGCTTGATGTGATGTATGAACTTCCTTCAAGAGATGATATTAAGAAATGTGTCATCACTGCTGATACCGTAGCGAACAATGTCGCTCCAAAACTGATTTTGGATGATGGATCCGAATTGGAAGAGGACGAAAAGACATCTGCATAAGCAGTAAAAGAGCATTCCTTTTGGGAGTGCTCTTTTTTTGTGTAAAATCAATCAAACTGCATATTGAAAATAAAATAAAGTACGCCTATTTCCAAGGGGGAAATTAGATTCTCCCTATGAATGACAAAACTGAATCTAGGCTTTGGAAAACGCTTCTCCACTTTAATTTCAGCAACAAGCATTCCATCACTTTTTATGTAGGCTGTCCGCTTGAACATCTCCTTTTGAATCGTAAGGGTATAATTCTCCTTTTCATATAGGAACTTGCCATGCGTCTTTACTTTTGATATATCTTTTAAAAAATATTTCTTTTCTTCAAACCGCTGATTTTTTATAAGAATATCCCACTTCATCCGCACTAAATTCTCTTTAAAGGTTCGTTCCTGTACTATCAGTTCCTCCCCGGATTGTGCAGATCCTCTGCAATCCTTTTTTCCGAAAAACACGATGACACCTTCCGATAAGATCGGGATAGGCAGTTTGGATATGATTTCTATCCATTTTTTTCGATAGGTTCGTCCAAAAGAGGCTATTGTTTGTCCTTCTAGGTTAGAAATTTTTATCGGTTTCGATGAATATTTGAATAGTGGTAAGGTAAATGTATATTCCTGCAAAAAAGCACCCCCTTCCTTGTATTTTACGGGTAAGGAAAGATTAAGTTTCATAATTTAACCAAATGCACATTTGTGGTTTATTCCATCTTTTGCACGGAGATACTAGCAAATAATCACATCACGAATGCAGGAGGGTAATTATGTCTTGGACAGGTATTGCACTGTTTATTCAGCTTTTCTTTGGGGTCATCATTGGACTCTATTTTTGGAACCTGCTACGAAATCAACGTACTCAGAAAGTCTCGATTGATAAAGAGTCAAAAAAGGAAATGGAACAATTACGTAAAATGAGAAGCATCTCTCTTTCCGAACCTTTGGCGGAAAAAGTGAGGCCGACCAGTTTCAAAGAAATAGTCGGACAAGAAGACGGAATCAAAGCATTGAAAGCGGCAATATGCGGACCAAATCCACAGCATGTCATCATTTACGGACCTCCTGGTGTGGGGAAAACTGCTGCAGCACGACTGGTATTGGAGGAAGCAAAAAAGAACAGGAAGTCACCTTTTAAATCCTCCGCGGTATTTATTGAACTTGATGCAACCACAGCAAGATTTGATGAAAGAGGAATTGCCGATCCTTTGATAGGATCTGTGCATGACCCGATCTATCAAGGTGCAGGTGCGATGGGACAAGCTGGTATACCACAACCGAAGCAGGGTGCTGTAACCAATGCGCATGGAGGAATGCTCTTCATTGATGAAATCGGGGAGCTGCATTCCATTCAAATGAATAAACTCCTGAAAGTGCTTGAAGACCGAAAAGTGTTTCTTGATAGTGCGTACTATAGTGAAGAGAATCATCAAATCCCTCAACATATTCATGATATTTTCCAAAATGGTCTGCCGGCGGATTTCCGGTTGGTTGGCGCAACTACAAGAACACCAAACGAAATACCTCCAGCTATTCGCTCCCGCTGTATGGAAGTATTTTTCCGTGAATTGGACAAAGAAGAGCTGGAAGTGGTTGCAAGGAACGCTGTGGACAAGATACATATGACAGCAGAGGAGGCTGGAATCAGTCTGCTCGCATCATACACAAGAAATGGGCGGGAAGTGGTGAACATGATGCAGATTGCCGCAGGCCTTGCCATTACAGAAGACAGGTACGAAGTGAAGCTTGAAGACATTGAGTGGGTCATCCATTCCAGTCAGCTGGCTCCTAAATACGAAAACAAAATCAAGGAAAAAGCACAGCTTGGTCTCGTGAATGGCCTTGCGGTATTCGGACCAAATTCAGGAGCGTTATTGGAAATTGAGGTCACGGCCATCCCAACCGAGCCTAAAAAAGGTACGGTGAATATCACAGGAATCGTGGAAGAAGAAAGTCTAGGTGGCCAGGGCGGCAAATCGGTGCGCCGCAAAAGCATGGCTAAGGGATCGGTGGAAAACGTCATCACGGTACTGCGTTCACTTGGAGTACCAGCTGCTGATTTTGATATCCATGTGAACTTCCCTGGAGGTGTCCCGATTGATGGACCTTCAGCAGGAATTGCAATGGCGACAGGAATCTATTCCGCCATCTTCAAATTACCTGTTTCCAATCTAATTGCAATGACAGGGGAAATCAGTATCCATGGTACAGTCAAGCCGATCGGTGGTGTGATTCCAAAGATTAAGGCGGCTAAGCAGGCGGGTGCCACGAGAGTAATCATCCCTGCTGAGAATATGCAATCCATCATCAAGGAAATAGATGGAATCGAAGTGATTCCTGTGCATGAGTTCCAGGAAGTGCTGGACCTGGCTCTGGTAAGGGAAAAAGCGACCGACACCATTATCGAGAATATCATACAGGTGCCAATCGCTGTACCGAAGACGGAATCGATGTAAAAATCATCGAAATGGCATGTCCTGACTTTTTTAGTTGCAGAAGGTCAGGGCATGTTTTTTGTAGTCTCCATTATTGCACTTCCACTCCTAAAAAGGTAAAATTTTTACTACTGGTTTTGATAATAACTTCCTGAAACAAGTAAAGAATATTACAAACAATATCTTTTCTTTGTATTTGCCCACTCTTAATTAGACAGGGCTATGCAATTAGGATAGAATTGAACAAAGATGAAACAACATTGGAAGAGCGTACGGGGGTGTTACGATGGCAGAGAATAAGGAATATCATGTTCCATTATTGCCTTTAAGAGGTTTGATGGTATTTCCGACGATGGTGCTCCACTTGGATGTGGGCAGGGATAAATCCATTCAGGCCTTGGAAACAGCAATGCTGAATGACAATATTGTAGTCCTTTCTACACAAAAAGAGGTAAGTACGGATGTACCTTCAGAAGAGGATCTGTATGAATGGGGAACATTGACAAAGGTGAAGCAGATGCTGAAGCTTCCAAATGGGACGGTCCGGGTACTGGTTGAGGGGCTCGAGCGTGCTAAGATTGAAGAGTTTATCGAGAAGGAAACACATTGGGAAGCGAAGTTGCTGACCTATCCTGATACAGAGGATAAGGATGCAGAAGATGAAGCGTTGATGAGAACGTTATTGGAATACTTTCATACATATACGAAGCTTTCAAAGAAGACGACGATCGAGACGTATCATACGGTATCTGATATTGCGGAGCCGGGAAGAATGGCGGATATCGTCACTTCGCATCTCCCTTTAAAAATGAAAGAGAAGCAAGCGGTGCTCGAAACGAGAGATGTAAAGGATCGGCTTCATAAAGTAATCAAGTATGTAAACAACGAAAAAGAAGTACTTCAATTGGAAAAGAAAATCGGACTTCGAGTGAAGCGGTCGATGGAGCGCACGCAAAAGGAATATTACCTGCGTGAACAAATGAAGGCCATTCAAAAAGAGCTTGGTGATAAGGAAGGCAAAGCAGGCGAAATTGAAGAACTGAAAGAAAAGCTGAGCAAGATTGACATGCCTGAAAACGTGAAAAAGACGGCATTAAAAGAAATCGACAGGTATGAAAAAATCCCATCCAGCTCAGCTGAAAGCTCTGTAATCCGCAATTATATCGACTGGCTATTAGGCTTGCCTTGGGATATCTCGACAGAGGATCAGCTTGATATTAAAAGAGCAGAACAAATCCTGAATGAAGATCATTTCGGTTTGGAAAATGTGAAGGAGCGTGTACTGGAGTATTTGGCGGTACAGCAGCTGACAAAATCACTGAAGGGGCCAATTCTTTGCTTGGCGGGACCTCCAGGAGTGGGGAAAACGTCGCTTGCGAGATCCATTGCAAAGTCCCTGAACAGAAAGTTTGTCCGAGTATCCTTGGGCGGCGTGCGGGATGAGTCTGAAATTCGCGGACATAGAAGAACCTATGTCGGTGCCATGCCGGGCCGTATTATTCAAGGGATGAAAAAAGCGGGAACAATCAATCCGGTTTTCCTGCTGGATGAAATCGATAAAATGTCCAACGATTTCCGTGGAGATCCCTCTTCAGCCCTGTTGGAAGTCCTGGATCCGGAACAGAATTTTAATTTCAGTGACCATTATATCGAAGAGGCCTACGATTTATCGAACGTCATGTTTGTGGCAACGGCCAATAATCTGGCGACAATTCCTGGGCCGCTGCGTGACCGTATGGAAATTATCACAATCGCAGGGTATACGGAAATAGAAAAGCTTAATATCGGTAAAGACCATCTATTGCCAAGACAGGCGAAAGAGCATGGGCTTGAGAAAAACCTGCTCCAGATCCGTGATGAAGCAATTCTTTCCATCATCCGCTACCACACGAGAGAAGCGGGAGTCCGTAGTCTGGAGAGACAGCTGGCCTCAATTTGTAGAAAAGCAGCTAAGATTATCGTATCTGGCAGCAAGAAACGTGTCATCATCACCAATAAGAATCTACCCGAATTTTTAGGGAAGCCAAAATTCCGTTATGGGCAGGCTGAGCTTGAGGATCAGGTTGGTGTAGCGACCGGATTGGCTTATACTACTGTTGGAGGAGATACTTTATCCATTGAAGTCTCTTTATCCCCGGGTAAAGGAAAGCTGCTCTTAACAGGGAAGCTTGGCGATGTGATGAAGGAATCTGCACATGCGGCATTCAGCTTTATCCGCTCCAGGGCGAAAGAGTTGAATATCGATCCTGATTTTAACGAGAAAAATGATATCCACATACACGTTCCTGAAGGAGCAGTACCGAAAGACGGACCTTCCGCAGGTATCACCATGGCAACAGCCCTCATCTCCGCTTTGACTGGAAAACCGGTCCGCAAAGAGGTGGGAATGACCGGAGAAATTACCTTAAGAGGACGGGTGCTGCCAATCGGCGGACTAAAGGAGAAATCTTTAAGTGCGCATCGAGCAGGACTTAAGACAATAATACTACCAAAAGATAATGAAAAAGATTTGGATGATATTCCAGAAGGTGTGCGGGAAGATTTGACGTTTGTCTTAGTATCACATCTAGATGAAGTGTTGGAACACGCATTAACAGGAGAGACACAATGAAAGTAACACAAGCAGAAATTGTAATCAGTGCCGTAAAACCAGAACAGTATCCTAGTGACCTTTTGCCGGAATTCGCCTTGGCAGGCCGTTCCAATGTAGGGAAATCATCGTTCATCAACAAGATGATCAATCGGAAAAACCTTGCGAGAACTTCTTCCAAACCGGGTAAAACACAAACATTGAACTTTTATCTGATAAATGAAATGCTTCATTTTGTGGATGTACCTGGTTACGGATTCGCTAAAGTGCCAAAATCTGAACGTGACGCCTGGGGCAGAATGATGCAGACTTATTTGACATCACGCGAGCAGCTTCGTGCTGTTCTGATGATAGTCGATCTGCGTCATCCGCCTTCCAAGGACGATGTTACGATGTATGACTACCTGAAGCACTATGATCTTCCGGTAATCGTTATTGCAACGAAGGCGGATAAGATTCCAAAAGGGAAATGGCAGAAGCATAAGAAGGTAGTAAGAGAAACCTTGGACATGGATCAGGAGGATGAGGTAGTTTTATTCTCTTCTGAAACCGGCCAAGGCAAAGATGAAGTGTGGGGTATTCTTCAAAAGAGAATGAAATAACATGTGAAGCGGTAGGACATTAGTCCTGCCGCTTTTTTTGTATTCCATTTTAAATTTTTTAAAAAGTTATAAAATATAGGTTTATTCAGAATTGTTGAAAGGGAATAGAGAGGATACGGGAGTATGTGGGAGCATCTCTATGTTACATGGGAGGTAGTCATTGCTTTCGAGGGAATATACAGAATTATTAAACGATACCCTCTCAAACCGCATTTGTGGCAGTTTTGTGAAAATGCTACGATTTAACTAGTACATAAAAAAACGTCAAGGGGGATTCAGTAAATTGAAAAAGAGAATATTATTAGTGGTTTTATTCTTATTATCTACTATTCTAGCAGCTTGCGGAGGTGGAAAGACCACATCAGATGAAGGGTACGAACTAGTGGACGACGGTAAGTTTACATATGCAGCTTCCGGAGAGTTCAAACCATTCAGTGTTACGGATGGATCAGGTAAGATGAGCGGCTTTGATATTGAGGTTGCAGAAGCGGTTGCAGAAGAACTGGGTCTTGAACCTGTTCAGAAAAAATATACATTTGCGAGTATCGTGGAAGGTGTGAAAAGCGGCAGGTTCGATGCTGCCGTGGCAAGTCACACCATTACACCGGAGCGTGCCGAGGCAGTGGATTTCTCCAGCCCTTACTACTATTCCGGTCCACAGATTTTTGTTCGTCCAGACAGCGATATTCAAACCTTGGATGATTTGAAGGATATGGAGGTAGCCGTATCGAGAGGATCCACTTATGCGGATATTATGGAAGGTGTCTCTGACAATGTCGTGAACTATGATAGTGATGTTGTCGCATTGGAGGCTCTGAACAATGGCCGTCATGATGCAGTTGTAACAGATTTTGTCACCGGGAGGGAAGCAATCGGTGCCGGAATGGAACTTGAAGGTCGTGAGCTGTTGGAAAGAAGTGAACAGGCAATCGGTATCGCCAAGGGCAATGAAAAGCTTCTTGAAGCGGTAAACAAAGCATTGGAAACATTGCGTGAAAACGGAAAGCTTAAAGAAATCAGTGAGAAGTACTTCGGAGAAGATATCACAACAGAGCCTAAAGAGTAAATGAATTCTTACTTTATTTGATCTAGATGTGTGGTGTCTATATACACCACACATTTTTTAAATCGCCAGAAGGAGAGTGAAAAATATGCCAAGCTTTGCGCATTTTATAGAAGTATTTATGGGTTCTTATGACATGTTCCTTAGAGGAATGCTCAAAACCCTGCAGATTACAGCAGTATCCATCTTAATTGCACTTTTTATCGGTCTATTTTTTGCCTTTTTAAAGATATCCAAAATCAAAGTTCTTGAGTGGATAGCAAACGCGTATATCTATCTGGTCCGTGGAACACCTTTGATTGTTCAGATCTTCGTAATTTACTTCGGGTTGGTGGAGTATAACATCTCGGCATTCTGGTCGATTTCCCTGGCATTGGCTTTTCATAATGGGGCATACATAGCAGAAATTTTCAGAGGTACGATTCAATCCATTGATAAAGGTCAGATGGAGGCAGGGCGTTCCCTCGGTATGACTAGACAGCTGACCATGAGACGCATCATCTTGCCACAGGCCGTCAGAAGAGCTCTTCCCCCACTTGGGAATCAGTTTATTATCGGTCTGAAGGATTCCTCACTAGCGGCATTCATCGGATTCTATGAACTATTTAACGTTGCCCAGACACAAGGGGCAAACACATACGATGTCATGACCTACTTATTGGTTGTTGCCGTTTACTACTTAGTTCTTGTTGGATTGATTGGAATTATCGTAAATATGCTGGAACGAAAATTCTCAGCGAGCGACAGATAGGAGGATAACGGATGAATACAAAGATTGAAGTGAATAATCTAAACAAGTCATTCGGTTCCTTGCATGTACTGAAGGATATATCGATGACAGTAAATAATAAAGAAGTGGTGTGCCTTATCGGGGCTAGTGGTTCGGGTAAAAGTACCCTTCTTCGATGCATGAACTTCCTTGAATTGAAGGACAGCGGAAGCGTTGTGATTGACGGGAAAGAAGTGGATGTCAAAAAGGACAACCTGAACAAGGTCCGTCAAAAAGTGGGAATGGTGTTTCAACATTTCCATCTGTTTCCACATAAAACAGTTCTGGAAAATGTCATGGAGGCACCGATTCAAGTGGAAGGGCTGAAAAAAGCGGAAGCGAAAAAGATTGCATCCGATCTTTTGGCTAAAGTTGGCCTTTCCGAAAAAGAGAACGTGTATCCGAGCAAGCTCTCTGGTGGGCAGAAGCAGCGTGTTGCAATTGCAAGGGCGCTTGCCATGAGACCGGAAGTGATGCTCTTCGATGAACCTACATCTGCACTTGATCCAGAGCTTGTAGGAGAAGTGTTAAAGACCATGAAAGAGCTTGCCGAAGAAGGAATGACGATGGTCGTAGTAACGCATGAAATGGGATTCGCGCAGGAAGTGGCCGATAGAGTGGTCTACATGCATGACGGAAAAATTGTCGAGGAAGGTTCCCCGGATCAGCTTTTCAATAATCCAGAGAATCAGCGGACAAAGGAATTTTTGGACGCGGTACTATAAATCTATAAATCATCACAGAAAAGACCTACAACAATGTTTTGGAAAATTGTCGTAGGTCTTTTTTTGAGGCTCTTTTCATAAAGATTGTTGTTTTTAAGTTTAGGGCTGGGCTAAAGATAAGGTGTCAACTTTAAACTCCCTGTTGGTCTCCGTTCCAGGCGTTCGCTTTCCGCGGGCGGTCTCGGGAGCCTCCTCGGCGCTTTGCGCCTGCGGGGTCTCCCTTGACACGCTGCTCCCGCAGGAGTCTCACTCCTTGCACTCCAACCAACAGGGGTAATAATAGTATAAAATTTATCTTCCTAAAGTTTGAAAAATTGAACTTTATCTCATTTTTTCATTTCAGTAGAGCAAATAATGTTAAAAAACTGAGTTGATTGTAGCGGAGGACACTTGACTCCTGCGGGAGAGTAGAGGGCATGGGAGACCCCACAGGCGAAGCCGAGGAGGCTCCCATCCGTCCCCGCGGAAAGCAAGTGTCCGGAGCGGAAGTCAACGGGCTACATTTGATGCTTACACTTTATCTATATAGCAACAATGAATGCGAAAACAGCCTTTTCTGACTACTTCTTTTTGAATATGAGATAGGCGCCGATAAGGATGAGCACCGCTGGCCAGAAAGTATGTAAGGCGGAAAATCCGTTTTCCACGATTCCGAGCATCTCCATGAGGGTATTGGAAAATAGAAAGAAGCTTGCGATTACAGTCAGCACGACACCTTCAAACAGTCCATTTTTTGTTTTTTGGGAGCGGAGAATAAAACCGATCCCCACGATGAGAATAATAACAGCAAAGTGATCAGGCCAAAATGCCATTTGACCTTTCAGATGAAAATGCAGGCCGACACCCAGGAGCACAAAGCCTGGTAGAATGTTAGCGGGATCGTTCTGCTTGTAAGCTTGTAATAATAATGCAAACCCTGTAATAACGAGAATGGTCGGCCATGTAAAGGTTCCCTGCCATAGTTCGATGTTCATCTGTTCCAATAGGAAATATGCTCCGAATAAGAGCAGGAGCAATCCCGGCAAAAAGCTGTTCTTCTTCATGTTTTCCTCCTTGAAATCAAGCCTGAAACCTTGATTATGCGTAGAATTTCTGTTAATGTACAAGTTGGTGAATAAAAGAATTGTAATGTTTGTAATATATAAGAGAAATGTATTTATTCAGAACGGGTATATTACTTAAAAATGGCAACCATTTGTTCACATTTTAACAGATGTTTCGCCAAACAGTCATGTTATAATTTTTATAGATCATAATTTTCCTGGGGGTGTACGGACAAGTGCATATTATAGTAGTCGGCGTTAATTATAAGACGGCCCCTGTTGAAATCCGTGAAAAATTAACTTTTAATTCAAGCGATCTTGATAAAGCGATGATAGCATTAAAGGATCGCAAATCCATTTTGGAAAATATCATCGTTTCTACCTGTAATCGTACGGAAGTATATGCAGTAGTCGATCAGTTGCATACTGGACGTTATTATATCAAATCTTTCCTTGCTGAATGGTTCGGTTTGGACAAGGAAGAGTTTTCTCCATACTTGAACATCTATGAAAATGATGGGGCAATCGAGCATTTGTACCGGGTTTCCTGTGGATTGGATTCCATGGTACTTGGGGAAACCCAGATTCTTGGACAAATCCGTACAAGCTTCCTCTCCGCTCAAGAGAATCATACAGTGGGGACCCTTTTCAACCAGCTTTTCAAACAGGCTATCACACTTGCAAAGAGGGCGCATTCCGAAACGGAGATCGGTTCGAATGCAGTTTCCGTCAGTTATGCAGCGGTGGAGCTTGCAAAAAAAATCTTTGGTGATCTAACAGATAAGCATGTATTAATTTTAGGCGCAGGTAAAATGGGAGAACTCGCCGTCCAGAATCTTCACAGCAACGGGGTAAAGAAGGTTACGGTCATCAACCGTACATTGGAAAAAGCGGAAAGCTTGGCAAATCGATTTGAAGGAAAAGCGAAATCGATTAAAGAGCTATCCTGTTCGTTGGTAGAAGCGGATATCCTTATCTCTTCTACCGGAGCTAAAGACTTTGTCATTACAAAAGAGGACATGATCTATGTCGAGAGGATCCGCAAAGGTCGTCCATTGTTCATGGTGGACATCGCAGTTCCACGCGACCTCGATCCTGAACTCGATCAACTGGAAAGTGTATTCCTCTACGATATTGATGATCTTCAAGGAATTGTCCAAGCCAATCTTTCCGAGCGCAAAAAAGCGGCAGAAGAGATTGAACTGTTCATTGAAGAGGAAATTGTCGAGTTCAAGCATTGGTTGAATACGTTAGGAGTGGTCCCCGTCATTTCGGCTTTACGCCAGAAGGCTTTGGACATCCAGTCAGAAACGATGCAAAGCATCCAAAGAAAGCTTCCTCATCTGAGTGAGCGTGAAATCAAGGTGCTGAACAAACACACGAAAAGCATCATCAACCAGATGCTCCGTGATCCGATCCTTCGTGCAAAAGAGCTCTCTGCTGAGCCTGATGCACAAGATTCTCTAGAATTGTTTACTAAAATCTTTAATATTGAAGAAGCGGTACAACAAGAGGTCCAAACACAGTACTATGCTGTGAAAAAGGAGAAAAGCACGAGTGCTCCCGTGGGCATTCCGCTTCCTCATGCAGCGACGTTCCAGTCGTAAGAGAGGCCTGAAAATATGCTAGAGATGACAATTGCAAGGCTATATGAGTTTACCATCATTCTTTATGCCTTGAGTGTACTGCTATATTTCATTGATTATCTTCATAATAACCGGAAGGCCAACAAAACGGCCTTCTGGTTACTTGCAATTGTTTGGGTGCTACAAACAATTTTTTTATTTCTGCGCATGATTGATACGGGAAGGTTTCCGATTCTCACCATCTATGAGGGAATGTACTTCTACACCTGGGTACTCATTACTTTCTCCCTTATTATCAACCGGATACTACGGGTAGACTTTATCGTATTCTTTACCAATGTAATAGGGTTCCTTGTCATGGCACTACATACCTTCACCCCCATTCAGCACGAATCACAGGTGGTGGCACAGGCTCTTGTTTCGGAGCTTTTGATCATTCATATCACGATGGCCATTCTTTCTTATGGTGCATTCTCGCTATCCTTTGTCTTTTCGCTTCTCTACATCCTGCAGTACAATCTGTTAAAGCGGAAAAAGTGGGGAAAACGGCTCCTGCGAATACAGGACCTGTCCAAGCTTGACCATATGAGTTATGTACTGAATGTCATCGGTGTTCCAATGCTGCTTCTCTCCTTGATCTTAGGCAGCATCTGGGCCTCCGTGAAGCTTTCAGAGTTTGTGTGGTACGATGCAAAGGTGCTTGGTTCCTTCCTGGTCATTACCGGATACAGCTATTATTTTTATCAGCGTTTGGCCAAGGGGATAACAGGCAAGGCTATTGCTAACTGGAATATAGCCGCTTTTTTAGTGATACTGATCAATTTTTTCCTGTTAAGCAGACTATCAAATTTCCATTTTTGGATTCTATAGAGAACCCGATATAGGGTAAGGAGGATATATGAGAAAAATCATTGTAGGTTCTAGAAGAAGCAAGCTTGCGTTAACACAAACGAATTGGGTGATTGATCAGCTGAAAAGCCTTGGTGCCCCGTTTGATTTTGAAGTGAAGGAAATTGTGACAAAAGGGGATCAGATCCTTGATGTCACCTTATCCAAAGTAGGAGGCAAAGGCCTTTTTGTAAAAGAGATTGAACAGGCGATGCTCGATTGTGAGATCGATATGGCTGTCCACAGCATGAAGGATATGCCGGCAGTTCTTCCAGAGGGGCTGACAATCGGTTGTATTCCTTTCCGCGAGGATCATCGGGACGCGTTCATCTCCAAAGACCATGTTAAATTCGAAGATCTACCTAGCGGTTCGATTGTAGGCACGAGCAGTCTTCGCCGTGGAGCGCAACTATTGGCAAAGCGCCCAGACCTTGAAATCAAATGGATCCGTGGAAACATTGATACTCGTTTGGCGAAGCTTCAGAATGAGGATTATGATGCGATTATCTTAGCGGCGGCTGGACTTGCCCGTATGGGATGGTCAAAGGATGTAGTAACAGAATTCCTTGATGAAGACCTTTGCTTGCCGGCAGTCGGCCAAGGTGCCTTATCCATCGAGTGCCGCGAAAATGATCATGAACTACTGGAAACGTTAAAGCTCTTCACCGATTCCGTGACAGAAAAAGCTGTCGTGGCAGAGCGTGCATTTCTTCATAAAATGGAAGGCGGATGCCAGGTGCCGATCGCAGGCTTTGCATCTGTAAGCCAAGAAGACATGGTTACTCTTACTGTACTGGTTGGAGCTCCCGATGGTTCTGTCCTTTACAAAGAAAGAATTACAGGTACAGACCCGATCCAAGTCGGTCTTGAAGCAGCACAAAGCTTAACAGATCAGGGTGGAAAAATGCTGATTGACCAGGTGAAGAAGGAGCTTGATCAATAATGGACCGTACTTTGCCTTTAGCCGATAAACGCATTCTTATTACAAGAAGCAAGGAGCAGGCATCGTACTTTTCCAAGCAAGTGCAGAAACTCGGAGGGACCCCATTGGAAGTCCCTCTTATTCAATTTTCACTGCCGGACAATAAAGAGGAGGTTTCAGCCGAGCTTGAAGACGCGGCAGCTCATTATGATTGGCTTGTGTTTACAAGTGTGAATGGCGTGAATCACTTTTTTGACTTACATACTGAACCGTTAACGAATAAAATAGCTGCTGTCGGGTCGAAAACGAAGGAAGCATTAGCGGAGCGAGGATATGAGACAAAACTTGTTCCATCATCCTACTCGGCTGAGAATCTGATAGAAGAGATTTCACATAGGCTGGATCCGGAACGGGATACCCTAGCATTAATCCAAGGAAACCTCGCCCGGCCTGTATTGCGTGAAGAACTGCTCCGTTTAGGGTACAATGTTAAACAGATAACCGTGTATGAAAATAAGCCGATATCCCTTACAAAAGAGGATAGAGAGGCTGTTGTGCAGCAGGACCTTGATCTTATTACTTTTACAAGCCCTTCAACGGTTCACAACTTTAAAAAGGCATTTGGTTTGCTTGACGTTCCAGTGGCGGTGATTGGACCAATAACGGAACAAGCAGCGGTACAAGCTGGCTTCACTGTGGCGGTAAATCCGGAAGTATACACCATCGATGGATTAATGAAAGAGATCATCACTTATTTTCAAAAGGAGGATACGTAAATGAAAGACTTACAATTTGCTCGTCATCGTCGTTTAAGAAGCTCGGATAATATGAGAGCGCTGGTAAGAGAAACGCACCTAAATAAAGAGGACTTGATTTATCCCATTTTCATCGTGGAAGGGGAAAACATCAAAAAAGAAGTACCATCCATGCCTGGCGTCTATCATCTTTCCTTGGACCTGCTGAATGCAGAGATGGCGGAAGTTACGGATTTGGGAATCAAATCCGTGATTGTGTTTGGCGTTCCTAATGAAAAGGACGAAGTGGGAACACAGGCCTATCATGACCATGGAATAGTGCAAAAGGCGATTGCGCAGATCAAGGAAAGCTTTTCAGAACTAGTTGTCATCGCGGATACATGCTTGTGCCAATTCACAAGTCACGGTCACTGTGGGATTGTGGAGGAAGGCCAAGTGCTGAACGATCCTACGTTGGATCTGTTGGCCCGTACGGCTGTCAGCCAAGCAAGAGCAGGAGCCGACATCATCGCGCCATCCAACATGATGGACGGATTTGTTGCGGCTATCCGACATGGCCTCGATGAAAACGGCTTTGAACATATCCCTGTCATGTCCTATGCGGTTAAATTTTCTTCTGCTTTCTACGGACCATTCCGTGATGCGGCTCACAGCTCCCCTCAATTCGGAGACCGCAAAACCTATCAGATGGATCCTGCCAACCGTCAAGAGGCACTGCGTGAAGCGGAATCCGATATCATGGAAGGTGCAGACTTCCTGATTGTGAAGCCTGCTCTATCCTATTTGGATATCATCCGTGATGTGAAAAACAATTTTAATGTGCCTGTTGTGGCCTACAACGTAAGTGGAGAATACTCGATGATCAAGGCAGCGGCCCAAAACGGCTGGATCAATGAAAAAGAGATCGTGATGGAAATGCTCGTAAGCATGAAGCGAGCTGGCGTGGATCTGATCATCACCTACTTCTCCAAAGATGTTGCACGTTGGTTGAACGAAAACTAAAGGATAGAGGAAAGCGGTTCTGCCTGTGAGAACCGCTTCCGAATAAAAATGAATAATCCATTCGATAGAAAGAAAGGATGACGAAAAATGAGAAGCTATGAAAAGTCAAAGCAAGCGTTCCAAGAAGCAGTAAAATTAATGCCAGGTGGGGTAAACAGTCCGGTACGTGCATTCAAATCCGTTAATATGGACCCGATCTTCATGGAGCGCGGCAAAGGCTCCAAAATTTATGATGTGGATGGAAACGAATACATAGACTACGTCCTTTCCTGGGGTCCGCTTATCCACGGACATTCCAACGACAGAGTAGTGGAAGCTATCAAAAAAGTAACCGAGTCCGGTACAAGCTTCGGTGCGCCGACCCTGATTGAAAATGAGCTGGCAAAGCTTGTCATCGAGCGTGTGCCATCCATTGAAGTGGTTCGTATGGTAAGCTCAGGTACTGAAGCGACGATGAGTGCCCTGCGGTTAGCTCGCGGCTTTACTGGCCGGAATAAAATCGTGAAATTCGAAGGCTGCTATCATGGGCATGGCGATTCCTTGTTGATTAAAGCGGGATCTGGAGTTGCTACACTTGGATTGCCGGACAGCCCTGGTGTTCCGGAGGGTGTTGCCATGAATACCATCACGGTTCCTTACAATGACCTCGAAAGCATCAAATATGCATTCGAGCAGTTCGGTGAAGATATCGCTGCCATCATCGTAGAGCCTGTTGCAGGTAATATGGGTGTGGTACCTCCACAGCCAGGATTTTTGGAAGGACTGCGTGAAGTAACCGAGAAAAATGGTTCCTTGCTGATCTTTGATGAAGTGATGACCGGATTCCGTGTCGACTATCATTGTGCACAAGGATATTATGGCGTAACGCCTGATTTGACCTGTCTTGGTAAAGTAATCGGTGGTGGTCTTCCGGTTGGTGCGTACGGCGGGAAAGCCGAAATCATGGCCCGAGTGGCTCCAAGCGGCCCTATCTATCAGGCAGGTACCCTTTCCGGAAACCCGCTTGCCATGACTGCAGGCTATGAAACCTTGGCACAGCTGACACCGGAAACGTATAAAGAGTTTGCCAAAAAGGCGGACAAACTGGAAGAGGGCATCCTTGCACTCTCCAAGCAATACGATGTTCCATTGACAGTCAACCGCGCTGGTTCGATGATCGGCTTCTTCTTCACAAACGAAGAAGTAACCAACTATGAAAAAGCGAAAACATCCAACCTGGACTACTTTGCGGCATTCTACCGCGAGATGGCGGACAACGGCGTATTCCTGCCGCCATCCCAATTCGAGGGTCTATTCCTATCCACCGCACATAGTGATGCGGATATCGAAAAAACACTCGAAGCAATTGAAAAGTCGTTCGCGGCTATAAAGAAATAAAGTAATGTACGAAACCCGTCTCCGTGGTAGGAGGCGGGTTTTTTTGACCAAAAACTTATCATATTCCGTCATTTCCTCACATACACCTTTATTGATATAGTAAATTTTTTCAGGTGTGAAAGGAGGAACCCCTTTGTCTTCAGAACAACAATCGTGCTTGCGGTTTTCAGTAGAAGAGTCTGTATGGTTTCAAAAGGGACAGGAAGTAGCGGAGCTCATCTCCATCGCGTTGGATCCAGATATTCAAATCCATGAACAGGACCAATATGTTTCCATCAGGGGAGCTTTATTATTATCAGGAGAGTATCATGCTTTTATGAATGAGGAGGAAGAGGAGGATTATCGTCCTTTTACTCAGGCAAGAGTGGTGCAGGAGGTGGAGGAGCGGGAGGATGGGATATTCGCGTTGAAGCATCGTTTTCCGGTGGATATCACCATCCCGAAAAACCGGATTCAAAGCCTTGATGAGATTTATGTGTCGATTGAATCATTTGACTACAGTGTGCCTGCTCGCGGCTGCCTGCAGCTGGATGCGGAGCTTTCCATTTCCGGGATCTATGGGCATCAGCAAAGTGCACCAGTAGTGGAGGAGTTTGAGCAAGAGGAGGAAGACGGGGAGAATGCTTTTGAAGTGGAGGAACAGTCGGAGCTAGAACCGATGTACCGAAGTGCTCGTTCTGAATTGGATGCGGAAAACGAAGACTTCCACTATGATGCAGAAGAAGATGATGAAGAGGAAGAAATACTCAATCAGGATGAAGTCAATGCAAATACGCAATACAGCTACAATGATTCAGGGGAATATGAGCCGTTTGAAGTGGAGGCAAGAAAGAGTGCTGTAATTGATGAATTGGACTTTCATGCAGACAACTCCTATTATCAGGACGATGAGGTCTATACGGAAGATCCATTTTCGCCGATTTATGCACTTCAGTCTTCTAAACAAGAAGTGGAAGAGGAAGAGGAGGATCCCCAGAATCTTGCATCCTTCTTCGAAAAAAGAAAGCAAAAAGAGAAAGTTGTGGAACAGACTTATCACGAGGAAGAGACAGAAGCGCGTGATGAAAACTCCTTGTCCTTGACGAAGATTTTTGCAGAAGAGGACGGAGAAGAGTTTACGAGGTTGAAAATATGCATCGTGCAACAAGGGGAGTCCATTGACCATATTGCGGAAAGATATGACGTGACCATCCAGCAGCTTATCCGCATCAATCGTCTGTCCACGGAGGACAATGTAAATGAAGGCCAGTTATTATACATCCCTGCGAAAGCAAAAGCAAAATCCTAGTCGGTTAACATAAAACTTTTCAAAGTGGTGAGGGAGGGGGGACCTTTCTCACTTCTTTTGTAGTGCAAGTTCAAAAAGGAGGATAAAAAGAGCAAAGAAGTTCGAGGATGCGAAGGCTCGAGCACCGCAGCGTATGATTTGTAATGTTGCGGAGCGGAGAGGCAAGCAGACGAAGAAATTCTATAGCTTTTTACCGGACTTTTTGAACATCCTCTTTTAGAGATTACTAACCTCAAAAGGAAAGAGAGTAATGTCATGATGACTCAAGTTTATAATCTCGATGAACTGTTAAATCAATACGGGGTTACGGCAGAATATGTGGAAAAACATGGCGAGGTATGGAGGGTTGCCACCAAGAACGGCACATTTGCCCTGAAGAAAATCAGAAAAGAGCATGCCTACCCACTGTTCATGAATATACATTCATTGTACCGGCGAGGAATAAAGACAATTGTTCCGATCTATCAGACGAAGCAGGGCTATTACTTTGTAGAAAATTACTCGGATGCCTACTATTTGATGCCATGGATCGAGGATCAGGAGGAAAGGGAACTGGACTTCAAGGATAGTCTCATGTTCAAAGAGCTAGCCAAACTGCATAGCATGACGGTGAAGGAAAAGGAATATGAGGAAGAGCAGATAACCACCTTCTATGACCGACTATCAGGGGAATGGACGAAAGAGCAGGAAGAGCTGGAGAAGTTTGTGGATGAATGCGAGAAAAAGACGTATATGTCGCCCTTTGAACTGATGGCATGTACGTATGCTCATGAGATCTCCCTGGCCCAAAAGTTTTCCCTGCAAAAGCTGGAAGGCTGGCAGGAGGAAATCAAAGAAACGAAAAAGCATCGCGTGTCCATGAATCATGGCAGGGTTTCCTTTCATCATTTTGTAAAAGATACGGAAGGAAGAGGCTATTTTATCAGCTGGGAACGGGCGAAACAGGGTCCTCCTGCCAATGATCTCATCTCCTTTTATCAGCGGTATCTGCGCACCTACCCGTTATATTGCGATGACTGCATCGACTGGTTCTATGAATATCAGAAAGGCTTCAGTCTGCAGGGGCATGAAAAGAACTTGACCTTAAGCTATCTTTCTCACCCAAAAACGTTCATGCAAACGATCCAACATTTCCAGCAGCCGAGCACCCGGCAAAGAAAACAAGTATCAGAAAGGGAGCTTGTCAAAAGGCTGCAAGGCAGCTATTGGATGGCGAAGAATATTGAGTATGTAGCAGGCAGGATCAATCAGATCGAAGAGCAGAAAAAAAATCAAGAGGCCCACACCGGATAAAAGGTGGGGCCTTCTTTTACTTAGGCTCTTTTCACAAAGTTTGATGCTTGTGTCCGTAAAAAATCGGCTTTTGGATTTTTTACAGCATTTCTCACTTTAAAATTCATAGAGAAAATAAATCTATTACACGGGAAAAGAGCACGAATGCAAGTAATATTACGTGTTTAAGTTAGATATGTAGAAGGAACAATGTATGCGAAAAAAGCCTTTATTTGTCGATTGCTTTTTTCAAAAGGGAATCCGTCAGGGCAGAGAGATTGGTAGTTGTAGCATTAATCTCTTTGAATGCCGTCACGATGCTATCAAGATCCTCTTTATTTTTATTGAAGCGATCCACATAGTTGTCCATTTCCATCTTGACTGTAATAAGTCCGCCCTTAACTTGCTGGATGTTCTGCTGGGACTGCCCGGTAACTTTGTGCATGGAGTCCATGAGGGTGGTTACATTCGAGATCTGCTGGTCACTCTTATCAATGAGCACCTTGATTTTGCTGCTCAGGTCCTTGGAGCTTTCCGCAAGCTTTCGAACCTCGCTTGCCACTACGGCAAATCCTCTTCCTTCGTCGCCTGCACGAGCCGCTTCGATCGATGCATTCAAAGCAAGGAGATTGGTCTGATCAGCGATATTGTCTATTCCCTGAGTCATGGTGATGATCTCTTCAGACACGTTTTTCAAGATATGCATTTCCTCTAGGGATTGGGTGACCTCACGCATGACCTCACCGAAATTATTAACCATTCTTTCCATCTGTTTTTCGTTTTCATGGGTAAGGTTCAGCAGGTTCTTGCTGCTTTTTTGGGTCAGATCCGTTTCCTTAAGAACGGTTTCTGCCTTTAAAGTGACCGTCTGGATCGTCTCCTCGGTGTCGCTGACCGTAATTGCCACTTCTTCACTCATTTTTGTCAGCTCAGTTTGAAGTGTACGATTGGCCTTATTCGCCTCCTCGAGCAGGTCGATCCTGACATGGATATATTCCTCTACGACAAGCTGGGAATCAAGGTTCGTAATATGTGTAAGAGCAGTTATAATCGTCACCAGTTTTTCAGGAGAGTCCTGGAACCACTCGACGACCTTTGGAAGCAGAAGGGTCTGGATCGCTGAGTAGGTTGCCAAGAACCAGGTCACTGGAAGGTGGACACCGTTATGGGTTTGTCCGATTCTCTTTCTCATTTTGAAAAATTCCTCATCAAGCTCTCCACTTAATAAGCTTTGAAAATAGTGACGGAATACAGTTTCCAATCTTTCTTTACTAGAGTTGTTGGATGCAACACGTCTCAATGGCGGCTGTTTATATAAATGCTCGAGCACTTGGCGAAGTACGTCATCAAGAATGGAAAAGACCGCAGGCTTCGCATCCTTTAGTGCTTGAAGATGTTCTTTTGTAAAGCCCATATAATAAAGGCGGCTGGAAAGTTCCTCATCGTAAAGGCGAACTACTGACTGACTGGAGGGAAATTGCATGTTTGCCGAATAGGGTGGCGTTTTCTGTTTTTGCAAAAATGATAGCATGGTATTCTCCTTCGAATAGAAAAATGGTAAAAAATTCTTATATTTATGTATAATTATGGCGGTTCTTAGGGAAATATGCTACAAATAATATGCTGGATTCAGAAAAAAGAGACGATTGGCAACAAGGTCCAACGTCTCGCTTGGTTTTTTAGATCCATTCCAGGTGAAAACATATGGCTATGACAATGCAGATCGCCAGAATTAACACATCAAAAGTTGTTGGGAGAAAAATGGTCCGTATACCCTGAAAAATGCAGATGGGAATAATGAATTGCGCACAGACAGCTCGAACCTGTCTTAACCATGGCGGCAGGGAATAGGGGTTATACTTTCGCATGGATGTACCTCCTCTAAGATGAAGCTGACCAATACTCACTATATAAACACCTTATGATTTACATTGAAAAATAGTGCCCAATTTCGCACAATTATTTTCTTTTATGAATATCTTAATAAAAAGTTGGAGAAGCTTATTGACTATTAGATGCTTTATTTTGTAACATAGAAGGACAATAAAATTAAATGAAATACAGTGACAGGGAAGAGTACAGCACTCGACTCCTTTAGAGAGAGAAACCATCTGCTGAAAGGTTTCTTAGGAAGGTCAGTCTGGAAGGTCGCCCTCGAGTAGTTTCAATGAAATAACAGTAGTTGAAACCGGTGCAGAGCCGTTAGCAAGCTTTGAGTGTACAGGGGATAGTCTATCTATTTCTTGTAAAAAAAGGTGGTACCGCGAAACTTAACTCCTTTCGTCCTTTTATTTGGATGAAGGGAGTTTTTTATTTTTTTAGATTTGTTAAATAAACAAAAGTGTTGTTTTTTTGAATACTAGCTGTTGATTGGAGCAATAGGCGAAGACTCCTGCGGGAGATAGCGGTAGGCTTGAGACCCCGCAAGGCGAAGCATGAGGAGGCTCAAGCACCGCCCCGCGGAAAGCGCAGCCTAGTGCGGAAGTCAACAGCGGCGTTTACCAGGCTTTATTTTTCTATAAATGATGAGGAGGAACAAGGATGGAAATGAAAGAAGTTAATCTTCCGACTAAATACGATCCGCAAACAATTGAAAAAAACCGTTATCAATATTGGCTGGATGGCCGTTTCTTTGAAGCGACCAATGACCAGGAGAAAACACCTTATACGGTAGTTATCCCACCGCCAAACGTTACAGGCAGACTGCACCTTGGGCATGCATGGGACACGACACTTCAGGATATCGTGACACGCATGAAGCGTATGCAGGGCTTTGACGTACTGTGGCTGCCTGGTATGGACCATGCCGGTATCGCAACACAGGCTAAGGTCGAGGAAAAGCTTCGCAGCCAAGGCATCTCCCGTTATGACCTGGGCCGTGAGAAGTTCGTGGAAGAAACATGGAAATGGAAAGAAGAATATGCCGACCACATCCGCCAGCAATGGTCCAAACTGGGTCTTGGACTTGACTATAGCCGCGAGCGCTTCACACTTGATGAAGGCTTATCAAAAGCGGTTCGAGAAGTATTCGTAACCCTTTACAAAAAAGGCCTGATCTACCGCGGCGAATATATCATCAACTGGGATCCTGCGACGAAGACGGCATTATCCGATATCGAGGTTATTCACCAGGACGTTCAGGGTGCCTTCTATCATATGAAATATCCTCTGACAGATGGCTCCGGACATATTGAAATCGCGACAACCCGTCCTGAAACGATGCTTGGTGATACTGCAGTAGCGGTTCACCCGGAAGACGAGCGCTACAAGCACCTGATTGGCAAAAACGTAACATTGCCGATTACTGGCCGTGAGATTCCGATCGTGGCTGACGACTATGTAGACATGGAATTCGGTAGTGGTGCGGTGAAGATCACTCCTGCACATGATCCGAACGATTTTGAGATCGGGAACCGCCATAACCTGGAGCGCATCCTAGTAATGAATGAAGATGGCAGCATGAATGACAAGGCTGGAAAATACTCACGTATGGACCGCTTCGAGTGCCGTAAGCAGCTTGTAAAAGACCTGCAGGAGGAAGGCGTTCTTTTCAAAATTGAAGAGCATATGCACTCCGTTGGACATAGTGAAAGAAGTGGAGCGGTTGTCGAGCCATACCTTTCCACTCAATGGTTCGTTAAAATGCAGCCGCTTGCCGACAAAGCGATCGACCTTCAAAATCAGGAGGACAAAGTAAACTTTGTACCGAACCGTTTTGAGAACACTTACCTGCGCTGGATGGAAAATATCCGTGACTGGTGCATTTCCCGTCAACTATGGTGGGGTCACCGGATTCCTGCCTGGTACCATAAAGAGACCGGCGAGGTTCATGTAGACCACGAGCCACCGGCAGACATCGAAAATTGGGAACAGGATACAGATGTATTGGATACATGGTTCAGTTCCGCACTATGGCCGTTCTCCACAATGGGCTGGCCGGAAACGGAATCACCGGACTATCAGCGCTTCTACCCGACAGATGTATTGGTGACAGGCTATGACATCATCTTCTTCTGGGTATCCCGAATGATCTTCCAAGGACTGGAGTTTACCGGCGAACGTCCATTTAAGGATGTACTGATCCATGGACTTGTTCGTGATGAGCAGGGACGCAAGATGAGTAAATCCCTTGGCAATGGTGTCGATCCGATGGATGTTATCGAAAAGTACGGAGCGGATTCCCTTCGTTATTTCCTTTCTACAGGAAGCTCGCCAGGTCAGGATCTTCGCTTCAGCTTCGAGAAAGTGGAGTCCACCTGGAACTTTGCAAATAAAATCTGGAACGCTTCCCGCTTTGCCCTCATGAACATGGGAGATATGAAGTTTGAGGATATCGACCTGAGTGGTGAAAAATCAGTAGCGGACAAATGGATCCTTACCCGCTTGAACGAAACGATTGAAACCGTAACAAAGCTTGCAGATAAATATGAATTCGGTGAAGTGGGCCGTGCCCTTTATAACTTCATCTGGGATGACTTCTGTGACTGGTATATCGAAATGGCGAAGCTTCCGCTTTATGGAGAAGACGAAGCGGCGAAGAAGACAACTCGTTCCATCCTTGCATACGTTCTGGATAACACGATGCGACTATTGCACCCATTCATGCCATTCATCACAGAGGAGATCTGGCAACAGCTTCCTCATGAAGGTGAATCCATCACGGTTGCAAAATGGCCGGAAGTTCGCAGTAACTTGACTGATAAAGAAGCGGCAGCAGATATGCGCCTGCTTGTTGATATCATCCGCAGCGTACGTAATGTCCGTGCCGAAGTGAACACGCCGATGAGCAAGCAGGTCAAATTGCTTGTTAAAGCGAAAACAGAAGAGATCGCAGGGAAGCTTGAGCACAACCGTTCCTACTTGGAGCGCTTCTGTAACCCTAGTGAACTGACGATCGGTACGAACGTTTCCTTGGATGAAAAAGCGATGACAGCAGTTGTAACGGGAGCAGAGCTGATTCTTCCATTACAGGGCCTCATCAACATCGATGAAGAAATCGCCCGTCTTCAAAAAGAGCTTGGGAAGCTTGATAAAGAAGTGGAACGTGTACAGAAGAAGCTTTCCAACCAAGGCTTTATCGCGAAGGCTCCAGAGAGCGTGATCGAAGAGGAGAAAGCGAAAGAAAAGGATTATGTGGAAAAACGAGAGGCTGTTCAGGCTCGCATTGATGAACTGAAGGGCTAAGAATGTAAAAGTGAAGGCGAATCCGTATCGGGTTCGTCTTTCCTTTAGAAATAAACCGCCAGAAAGGAACTGAAAAATGATCCATACATATGAAGAAGCTTTAGATTGGGTCCATTCGCGATTGCGTTTTGGAATCAAGCCCGGCATAAAAAGAATGGAATGGATGATGGAAAAGCTCGGTCATCCCGAACGGAAATTTAAGACGATACATGTTGCAGGTACAAATGGCAAAGGCTCCACTGTAACCTATATTCGTCATATTCTTCAAGAGGCAGGCTATAAGGTGGGTACTTTCACCTCTCCATATATCGAACAATTCAATGAAAGAATCAGTGTGGATGGAATTCCATTTTCAAATGAGGACCTGGTGAAGCTTGTAAATCTGATCAAGCCTCTGGCAGATGAACTGGAAAACCATGAGCTTGGAAGCCCCACCGAATTCGAAGTGATTACAGCCATGAGCTTCTACTATTTCAGGCATATGGCAGAAGTGGACATCGCCGTGTATGAAACAGGTCTTGGCGGTAGATTCGATTCTACAAATATCATCACCCCGCTCGTATCCGTCATCACCAACATCGGTCATGACCATCAGGCGATCCTAGGGGACAGCATATCCGAAATTGCTTTTGAAAAAGCAGGGATCATCAAACATGGCGTTCCGGTAATTACCGCGGTGTCCCAAGAGGAAGCAAGAGGAGTTATTGTTGAAGTTGCAAAAGAGAAAAAGGCTCGTCTCTATCAGCTATCGCAAGAGCTGAAAATCAGCAAATACGAAGCAACAGTACAAGGTGAAAGCTTTTCTCTTTACACACCGTTTGGAGACTTGGAGAAGCTCAAGATTTCCATGAAAGGTCGCCATCAGGTGGATAATGCTTCACTTGCAGTCATGGCATGTGAGTATGTGAAAAACTATTATTCCTTCTTTATTGAAGAGGAGCACATCCGCCAGGGGTTGGAAAAGGCGTTCTGGGCTGGAAGAATGGAAGAGATCTCGCATAACCCACTTGTGGTGCTGGATGGAGCACATAATAAAGAAGGAATAGAAAAGCTCGCTGAAACGGTAAAGGGTCGATACAAGGATAAACATGTTCATATCCTGTTCACGGCATTATCCGACAAACCATTGGATGAAATGATCAGCCTATTGGATGAAGTCGCCGATACCATCACTTTTACTTCCTTTGATTTCCCTCGGGCAGCGGGTGCAGAGTTTCTCAGTGGAAAAAGTAAGCACCCTAGAAAAAGAGCGGTTGAATCATGGAATGGTGCTTTGCAATCCATCCTTTCAGGGCTTGGTAAGGACGATTTACTGCTCATAACAGGGTCCTTGTATTTTATTTCAGAAGTAAGGACTAATTTCACAGAAAACGGGTAATGAAATTAAGGGAGAATTATCCTATTTTTGTTGTGACAAAGTTTAGAAAATTTGATAAAATTACATTATTGCATTATTTTTTGAAAAATCAGGTAGGAAGGGAGGGGTAAGTATGGCACCCCATGTAGTAAGTGGGACGATGAAAGCAGCGATTTGGACATGCTTCTTTTTGTTTTTTCCTTTGATTCTTTGGATAGGATATAAACTTTCTCCTATAGTTATAGAGGAAATGCCCTTACTTCATCTCGTAGGGTTTGCAATTCTGCTGATCATACTTGCCCTCATCCCGATAGTGGTAGGTGAGGTCCCGCTGTTTCTGACTCAGGGAGTGTCTCTGGCAATCCTGCTATCCTTTGGCCTTTTTGCGGAAATGGTCCTAACGCTCATATCCGTCATAGCGCTGATGTTAAAAATACGGGTGAGCAAGGATAACCTTCTTAGAATACCAATAAATCTATTAATGTTTTCTACGATCTCTCTTATTTGCGGAGCTGTCTATTACGCACTTGGCGGAGGACATGGGGACACAAGACTTCTGCAGCCAGGTGTAATCGTACCGATCCTTTCCCATGAATTGATGTATTTCACACTGAACTCCATTGCCTTGTATATGATACAAGTATCAATCTATAAAAGGAAAAGCAGTTTTATAACTCCTGACACCAAGTGGGAAGCGGTAACCAGTATAATTGTGTTGCCCGTTGGACTGATTCTCTATGTGCTTTATGAGCAGTTAGGTATCGTTGCCATATTCTACGTAGGTCTGCCATTTGTCGTATTGACGATGATCCTCCAGCTCTACCATTCCAGCCAGAAGGTGAACAAGTACCTCCAACAGGCAGCAGGGGTCGGCCATCAGTTGACAGAACGCCTTGATACGCAAGGGGTGCTGGATGTATTCCTGGACAAGGTCTCAACCTTGTTTCCTGTGGACTATGCTGCCATTGTTGATGTAAACGGGGAAAACACCTTGAAAATCCTCCGTGTAATCGACAACCAGAATTTTGTGGCAGTCAATACCGAAATGAATATAGATAACGAGGAACTTTTGTCCTATATATTAAAACGGGGAAAAAGCCAATGCTATATTACGAGAAAGGAATGGAAGCATTTTTCAAACACGCATCTGCATCCTTCCCTTCAAAGTGTCATGTGCGTCCCGGTATCTCGAAATCAAAAGATTGAGGGAATCGTCGTACTGGCCAGCACCACTAAAAGGTCGTATGATAAATCCCAGCTGATGATTGCGGATATCCTGGCCTCGTACTTCGGGGTAGCAATGGAAAAGGCCCGCCATTATCAAGAGACAAAGCGAAAAAGTGAACGTTGTGCCCTGACGAAACTTTATAATTATCGCTATTTTGAAAGTGTACTGGAAAAAGAGTATGCCAGCTTGGACAAAGGGGATCTTTCATCATTATCCCTGATTCTTCTGGATTTGGATCACTTCAAGAAAATAAATGATTTATACGGCCACCAAAGCGGTAATGAAATACTGAAGCAAGTGGCAGATCGACTTGTAGGGATCGTAGGGGAAGCTGGCACTGTTGCAAGATACGGGGGAGAGGAATTCGTCATCCTGCTTCCAGATATGGACAGAGGAAAATGCTTTGAGCTTGCAGAAAGAATCAGAGTCAACCTTGCCAACAGATCCTTCGCGTTGAAGCAGCACATCCGGGATTCCCATACCGTCCAGCTTGTCAAAGTTACTGCAAGTATCGGCTTTGCGACAGCACCTGATGATGCAGAGGATACACTGGATCTTATCCGCCATGCAGACCGTGCGATGTATGTCGGTGCGAAGCAGGCTGGGAGGAATAAGGTGGCGGAGTATAGGAAGACGTCTTGAAAAGAAGGAGCTATTCCGTAATGGAAGAGTTCCTTCTTTTGTGTCGTAATAACATAAATTAAGCTGAAAAAAATGTAGAAAGTAGAAAAAATTACAAATAATATTGTAGTTTTTAAGACATGTTCTGATATAATTGTAGCTATATAGGAAAATGTAACTAGAAGGGTAGGTTAAGATGAGAAAGATAAGCAAATTTCTAATAGGAATAATGGTCATACATATTATGCTTACTGGTTTAGCCCCATCATCGGCCCTCGCAAACAGTCCAACCAACCAAGATCAACTCTCATTATCAATAAATAAAGTGGAACCGGCACGAAAAGAATTGGTTCTTCAGCAAGAAGGAAATAATAATGTAGCCAGAACTTCCCTGAATTTTGAAGTGATGCGGAATGGAATGCTTACCGAAAATCCAAGGAAGCCTTTGGATGTGGTTTTTGTTTTTGATAGATCCGGTTCCATGAAAGAGAAAATTGATTCTAGCACAACAAGACTCGATCGTGCTGTTCAATCGATGAAAACTGCTGCTGCTGTTTTTGAGACAGCAAACATAAATAGAAATCAAAAGGACAGATATGGCCTGGTATTGTTCAATGATGAAGTGGAAAGTAAATTTGTAAATGGCAGTGAATTGACAACTGATTTTTCAAAACTATTAACATCAATAAATAATATACAAGCAGTTGATGGAACTAACTATAATGATGCTTTGATTAAGGCTGAGGAAATTCTAAAGAAAAATAAAGATGCCAGCAGAGACCAGTTAATTATTTTCCTTACAGACGGTGAGCCGACTATATTAAAAACATATGATATGCCGGAAGGGAAATATGCCGAAGCGGAAGTAGAACGGTACAGATGTGGTTTCTTTAATTTATTTTGGTGTACTCGAGTCGATTATGGCAAGGATTATCCTTATGAAAATCTAAAAAACCATAAAGAGGATACTATTACTAATTTTTCTGTATATACCGATAACTCCTCTGGAATCTCGAAACAAACATTTAAATTTAATAATAAAACATTAGGTTTTAAAGATCATGCAAAGGTATATATTGAGAATCATACAGAAAAAACAGCAGCTAAAATAAAGCAAAGTCAAATTTTAATTTATCCGGTGGGCTTTGGAGAAGCTAACAAATCATACTTGGATAAATTAGCAAGTGTAAATCCAAGCGGCCTACCAATGACCAAAGTAGCCACAGGTGATAATCTGAATCATATTTTTGAAGAGTTGATCAAAGATATTGATACACCTAAATTGGAAAAAGTGCAATTAGAAGTAAAATTACCATCAGGTGTTAACGCTGTGAATGCAGAGGGTATTAGAGTGGAATCAGGCAAAGCAATTGTTACACCGCCACTGGGTTCAGTGAAATATGAAGTCGGACAGGCACCTGGTCTTGTTCAATTTCCAAATCTTCCAGTGTCGTTCACCAAGGAAGGTGTTTATGATTTTGAAGTTCTATTAAAATACCAGAATATCTTTGGGGTAGAAAAGACTGTGCCGTATCCTAAAAAAGTTTCTGTAACAGTACAGAAGCATATTGCTCCAACCTTCGTACTGAAACTAGGATATGAAACTGATGCCATCGTCAGCAACAATAGCATTAAACTGCAAAAGTCCAATATTATGGAAGAAACTCATGATAAGATGAATCTCACATATACTTTAAATCCAGTGGCAAGTCTGCCAATTGGAAATAAGGGAACTTTAAAAGATATTGTTTTAAAGCAGGTAATACCAGCGGGTCTTAAAGCTTCGTTAACAGGAAATATGACAGAAACTGTATTGGAGGATGGAAGCAGCATTGTAACCATCCCGATTCAAAAAATTGACTATGAATCTAAGAATACAGGCATGTCATTTTCCAAAAATGAAGTAAAGCTATCACTTGAAATTAAGGGTGAGTACGGTTTAAGAGGCCAACCGATACCAAGTCCAACTGTTGAATTTATGGACAGTGGAATGCAAAATGAGAATAGAAATGCCACGGTCACGACAAGATTTTCAGAATTGGTAGATTTCACGGTTAAACTTACGGATATTGATATGAAAGCACATGAAGAATACAGGGGAAATAATATTGGAACTATTGGAAAGTATATTAAAAGCTCTGATCAGTTGATTGCAATCACTTCACTTAAAGGGCCGGATAATAATCAGATTCAATTACCAATAAAAGCGATGGAGTTCGGAGAAAGCAAGAATAGTATTATTATCACCTATAAAGATAATGTCACCAGCACAATATGGTTAAAGCCTAGTATCGCTGTCAAATTAAAAGATAGTAACGAAATTCTACCAAAGGAACCTAACGGAAACTATGAACTGAAGCAACAGGCGTTTGTAGTCTTTGATTCTATTGTTCAGGGTGAGGGGAGCGTATATGAAGTACAATCCAAACGTCCTGGGCAATCACGATATTCTGATTGGACGACCATAAATCCAGTTCCATATCAGTATGAAGTCAAAGAGACAGGTGTTACAAAGCTGAATGTGAAAGCTAGTGGAGGTTTTGTAAGAGGTGCCTACGAAGAAGAAATTACGATTAATTACAGCGAGTTTGATTTATCCTATGAAAAAGAGATGTATGTCGGCACAACCCAGCTCATTAAAGTCCTTGGATTTTTGACAGGACTTGTCATGGAATGGAGCTCGTCGGATGCAAGTGTAGCTTCAGTGGATAAGAATACCGGTGAAGTGACTGCAAAAAAGGCTGGAGATGTAACCATTACCTCCAGCATCAAGGGATTGCCTATTAAAAGGGAAGCTAAAATTAATGTAATTAATTTACCTGCGTATTCCCTTGTTTTCCAAAAGCCGTTTTACAAAACGAAAGTAGGACAGCCCCTCAATCTTCAAGGGCAAGTGCATTTTACCCCTGACCATCTGAACGGGAAAAAGAAAGTGGAGGTTATCTGGGAGTCCAGTGATCCTAATATTTACACTATTGACCAAGATGGGAAAGGGGAAGGAGTAGCAAACGGGATTGTGGTAGTGACTGTGACCTCCATAGAAGACCCTGAAATAACAGCTTCCACCATAGTAAAGGTTGGAGATGGAGACAGCGATAATACAAACAATTTCAGATGGTAATATACAAAGGGTGTCCCATTAAAGGGGCACCCTTTGTATATATTAATTAATTTCAGCATCATCGACGATCACTCTAAGCCTGTCTGCCACGGGTAATCTGGAAACTTGGCTTACCAGTACGTTAGGATCATGAACAACCTGGAATCGAGTTTTTTTATTGTTTTGGTCTACTGATATACTTGGTTCAAGATTGAAGGTGGATGGACGGATATTACCGCGTATCGCATTAATTTCGAGATTCTTCTTAGCGAAAACGCCGCCATTTATGTGAAATCTTGATCCAACCCCATATAAAACTGCGCTATCATCTGTATAGAAGAACGCTTTTAGTGGTGGTACACTTTCATTCGTCATGTCATAAATGTTCTGATTTTCCAATTCAAAAGAGAAGGGAGTAAACTCATTAATTCTTGTAATGGTAAGTGTTCCTTTGGAGAATAGTACAAGTTGTTTATCATCCTCGATTCCTAGAATGTTGGTGTTGGAAATCATGCTTTCACCATACGAATAAATCGTGGCATCAAATTTCACAGTATCATTTTCGGAAGCTCCAATAGACTCCTCATTACCCTCAATAATAATATCTCCATGAACGACCACGGTTCCTTTAATATTGATGGGCGTGTTATTCGAATTTATGATAAGATCCCCTAAGACTGTCATGTCCTCATTAATCTCAATGCTGTTATTTGCTCCGGTAGTTAACGATAGATCACCAGCAATCACCATTTTACGGTTTAATTTCAAAGGCTTTAAGCTGCTGTTTATTTCTAAGTTTTCATGAAAAATAAATTTTGGAGATTGGTTAATAACACTGTCATCCAGCAACAAATTATCATCCAATAAATTCAATTGCTCTTTATCAGGCTGTTGGGTAAGTGTTTCTACGACTTTTTTCATGACTTTCGTTGATGAGTCCTGCCGATTATCTGTTGTCAGATCGTCTTCAACAATAAGTGGGTTTGCATATTCTGTTCCAAGCAGAAGTTCATTGATTTTATCCAAATAAGTCTGATCAAAGTTCACTTCTGAAAAATCCACTTCACGGGAGAATACATCAGGTTTGCGATCTAAGTAGAAAAAGCTCGGCAATACTTGGTCCTGCTCCAAGGTTGCCGAATTAATCTCAATAGGCCCTCCAGTAGATATATCCCATAAAGTTAATGTATGAAGGACATTAACGTTACCATCCACAGCAAGAAATGGTGTTTTGGAGGTGGAGTTTCCGGATGCATCAATGAAATCGGCTTGATTTTTGACGAAAAAATCATTCGCGATAATATCCCCATCTACATTCGGGGAACCATTGATATGCAGCTGGCCATCGTTTTTGCCTTTTCCAAATGATCCCAAGGAGTAATCAAGGAAGCTTGGTGCAGGGGAAATGATAATTCGCTTACTGATTACTTTTCTAGAAGTATCATCTCCGGAAGTGATAGAAAAACGGTAGATTCTTGTAAATAAATCATTGTAATCGGTAATATAGTTCTTTGTTATATCTTCTCCATGGAAATCCGTTAGTTTATTTAGTTCCCCAAGTAGAGTGTCAAGCTCTCCTTGATAGGACCCATTCTTCAGCGCAGCGGTATCAAGCTCTATGGTTGTGACTTTTTCTTTAAACTGTGTTGTAACATAATCCAACTGCTCCTTGCCGGAATAAACATTCTCATAGCGATCCAGTTGGATTTGAGTTCTCAAAGCTCCTCCCAACGCAACTGTAAGAATGGAGATGCCTAATATCATAAAGATGGATACTGTGATCAAAACAACTAATAGACTTGCTCCCTTTTCATTCATATAAGCACCTCATCTAAATTAAAAACCGAATTCACTTTTGAACTCTATCGGTTCAACGTAAAGCCTATTATCTTCTTGACTGTATATTTCGTGAGCAATTCTGAATTGGACGGTTATCACTCCACCATTACATAAATCCTTGCTTCTGGATGTACAAGACAACGTGAATATCGGGCTTTCTACACCATTTCTTTCAATCGGAATAAGTAGAAAATTTTCCTCGTTTATCTTCATATCCTTTTTTTCAGCTATAGGCTTTTTGACAGAGAGATAAAGATTCATACCCTGATTAGATGGCGCATCCATAATTTTAATAACGGAATGGCGTTTCACATCTACATTGTTTGAGCTGTAGGTGACGAAATCTTTGTCATTGACGGTTAACTCATTCAATACGGCGATTGAAAGTTCGTTGCTGCTTTCGTTGAAGAATACATCTGATGGTTCATGTGAGTAGAACTCATTAAGAACAGTAGCTACAATAAAATCCGCCTCTTCTTTCAGTTGACTTTCGATTGCAATTTTTTTATAGAGGTTTACGCCGGTTATAAATACTCCATAAATGGAACTAAGAGCAATTCCACTGATGACGATAGCAGCCAATAGTTCATAGAGAGTGAGACCTTTCTCGTTTTCTTTCAATCTATCGAATAGTTTCATGTGATAAAACTCCTTGAATGACAATGTCTTCCCGGTCTTCGTTCCAATTGAGTATCACAAATACTCTTAGAAGGTTCTCTTTTGTATAATCACTTGGTTCAGATAGGGTGTTTGTATCATAATTAAGAAAGTAGTTCCTGACACTTTCAGGGACATGAGCGAGTGTTGGGTCATTTTTGGAAAATAACTCCTGCAATTCCAATATGTCTTCATGTTTATTATATTTTGTTACAAAAATACTGACTTTCCTGTCATCTTCGTAGGTTATATTGTTAATGAGCGGTATAAGAATGGATAAGCAACGTGAAGAATCATCAAATAAGGGTACATTATCAATACTGGACAAATCTGAGGAGGATGGACTTTTTGTCAATATGGTGACTTTGTCTGTGCAATGATCAGAACCAATCTCCACTAGGTACGGACTATTTGGATTTGTTGTTGATTCGTGCATCAAATAACCTTCCATTTTGGAAAAATCCTGTTTTTCCACATAGTTCATGACGTTTCTGGCAACCTGTGTAGCCACTGTTTTTGATTCATTTTCTTTCACATAGCTAAAACTATTTTGAAAAAAACTCATCATCCCGATCACTACGACAGAAAGTATGGTCATGGATATTAATACTTCCAATAATGTGAATCCGCTATCTTCTTTAAAAAGTTTTTTCATCTATGATTCTCCTATTTCAAATTACCTATATTTATTATACAATAACAATATCTTACTTACTTCTACAAATTTTGTAAAAAATATAGAAAAGTGGTGCAAATTTGCTTACATACTTAGTTGGCTTACTTGTTTTTTTGATATTCTTTGCAATTTTATTTAAGTTTTCCTTTGGATTCAGCCTTAGGGGAAGGATAACAATCGCATCTATCATTCTAGTTGTAAGTGCGGCAAGCTTTTCCGTACAAGAAATTTTCACTCCATGGCATTCACTCTTACTAATCATTCTTCTGCTTTTACTAGCTACGATATTTCTTCAGAATCGATCCTTTTTGTACCAAGACACAACAACTGAAAAAAATAATGCACCATATTTGGAAAATAGTGAAGTTCCAATGAAGGATTCCTCTGATCAGATGCCTGTGACCAGGGTTTCAAGAAAAAAATTGGAAAAGCTGTCCGATGATTTGACTTTAAAATAATGGAAGATAGAGAGTTCAGTAATCTGGGGGGAAAATGATGCGAGGTCTGAAGCTTTTCGCAGTGATGATTGTAGGTACTCTACTTGTGTTTTTAGCAGGGCAATTTGGTCCATCTCTTGTTGAGAACAAGTTAGTAGCAAAGAAATTTCAGAGTGAAACATTAATAGGAACGGAATTGGTTGAAAATAAGTCCCGGACTGAAGCGATTAAAGAGCTTGAAGAGGCAGTGGAAGCTTGGAAAAATAAGGGGACCATCTATCTGGAATGGTCTGGTGATCTTTCTTCCATAGAAAAGTCTGTTTTTGAGTTCCATATTGAAAAATCAGTGGAAGAAGCGATTGATGGCAATGGGAATAACCTCATCGTAGACCTGCCAGATTCCGTTTTCCTGAAGGAAGTGGAAGAAGTTACAGGTGGCACTGAGATGAATTCTGAGATTGACCTGGAAAAGCTTAAAAATGATATTGTCTCAGTTGCATCCAAATTGATCAAAGAAGACCAAAGCTTTTCTATCTCAGATTATCTATTAGAATCCGCCAATGGAAATGTGACACTTCATGAAGTGTCCATAAAAGCAGAAGGGAAACTATTGGAGGAGTTAGATTCAGTTACTACAATCGTATTAGATCCAAATGGAAGCTTCTCATTTGAAGCATGGTTAACAGAAGAAGGAATTTCATTAAGTGCAGATAGTGGCAGCATATTAGCTTCTGTTCTCTACCAATTGGCTTTGCCGACGAATATAGATGTTGTGGAAAGGCATATCTCGAAGGAATTACCGGGATGGGCTGAAGCAGGATACGAAGCCTCGTACAATAAAGGGGTTATGGATCTGAAGCTATTTAATCCAAACAATTTCCCTCTAACAATAGAGCTTAGTAGATCCATTTCAAGCATTACAGGCAGCCTTACTGGTCAAGAATTACCCTTCGTCTATGAAGTTATTGAAGAAAAGATGGAAACTTACGAACCTAAAAAAATTGTCCAATATTCCCCACTGGTAAAACTGAATCAGAAGCAAGTAAAGGAGCAGGGGAAAGCTGGAGTATATGCTGTAATTGTAAGACAGATCTCTGACAGTGATGGTAATGTTATGGAAACAAAGCAGATTGCTCAGGATTTTTATGCACCCATTCATAAGGTGGAGGTACACAGTTTATCCAATCCGGTTGCAACCACCCCTGTCAGCCCTACCAATCCATCTGTTAATACACCTGGATCCAATACTGATAACAATACCGGTGGGACTAACAATGGCACTTCCACTGGAAACACGAATAACCAAGGTACGACTAATGGCAGCAACTCCAATAATAATTCTAATGGTAATACCGACACTACCAATTCCAACGGAAACAATTCCAATAACAATAATAGCGGAAACAATGACTCCAATGATGACGATGATGATGAAAATGATACTCCTGGTGGAAAGTGAAACAATAATATGCAGCGTAAAGGATGACCGGCAATGATAGAAACAAGAAAAAGATTGGGTGATTTATTGGTTGATGCAGGAATTATAACTGCTGACCAACTACAACTAACTCTTAAAGAAAAGGCGAAGGGGCAAAAAATCGGGGACGCATTGCTGCAAAAGGGATACATTACTGAACAACAGCTAATTGAAGTGTTGGAATTTCAATTGGGTATTCCTCATGTGAGTTTGTTCCGCTATCCATTTGATGAAAAATTGATGCATGTCATTTCAAAGGATTTTGCAAAGCGAAACTTGTTAATTCCATTGAAAAAGGAACATGACAGATTATTTGTTGCCATGGCTGATCCAATGGACTTTTTTTCGATTGACGACCTTCGTCTTTCCACAGGATTTGAAATAGAACCTGTCATTGCAACAAAGGATGATATATTACGTTCCATAAATAAATACTACGAAGTAGCGGATACCATTGATGAATTTATGGATATTCTGGAGCCTGCATCTTCGGTAAAAGTCGAGGATGAGAGAATCACACAGGATGACTCCCCTGTTGTCCGACTAGTCAATCAGATCCTGCAGAACGCAGTGCAGCAGAGGGCGAGTGACGTCCATATCGATCCCCACGAAACAAAGGTGGTGGTGAGATACCGGGTGGATGGTGTCTTGAAAACAGAACGGACCCTTCCAAAACATACTCAGAACGTACTGATTGCCAGAATTAAAATTTTGGGGAATATGGATATCACCGAGCATCGAGTTCCTCAGGATGGCCGCATCAAAACCAATATCGATTATCACCCGGTGGATGTCCGTGTGTCCACTCTACCGACTGTTTACGGCGAGAAGGTCGTAATGCGTATTCTGGATATGAGCAGTTCTTTGAATGACCTATCTCAGTTAGGGTTTAACCCAAAGAACTATGAAAGATTTATTGATTTGATCACTAAGCCTACCGGCATCATTCTTATAACTGGTCCTACAGGTTCTGGCAAATCCTCTACCTTGTATGCAGGTTTAAATTACTTGAATAGCGAGGAAGTCAATATCATTACCGTTGAGGATCCGGTGGAATATCAGCTGGAAGGAATCAATCAGATTCAAGTAAATACGAATGTCGGCATGACTTTTGCAAAAGGGCTTCGTGCCATCCTACGCCAGGATCCAAACATTATTATGGTTGGGGAAATCCGTGACAAAGAAACAGCTGAGGTGGCAATTCGGGCATCTCTTACGGGGCATCTAGTCTTGAGTACACTTCATACAAATGACTCTATCAGTACGATTACAAGACTGATAGATATGAAGGTGGAACCGTTCTTGGTGGGATCTTCAGTCAATGGGGTTTTGGCTCAAAGGCTTGTCCGAAAAGTTTGCAGAGATTGTATGAAACAGGATGAACCGACTGTACGGGAGAAAGAGATCTTTGCAAAAAGAGGGTTAACCATTGAATTGATTTCAAGAGGCAAAGGGTGCGGTACATGCAATATGACAGGCTATAAAGGACGACTTGCAATCCATGAGTTACTCGTTATCAATGATGATATGAGAAAGGTCATCATGAATAACCAGCCTATTTCAAGAATCCGTGAATTGGCCTACGAAAATGATACTGTATTTTTAATTGATGATGGACTTATGAAGGTCAAACAGGGACTGACGACAACAGAAGAAATTTTGCGTGTCGCCCTTCAGGAATAGGTGAGAACATGATTGATAAATTACAGGAATGGCTGCATGCGGCCTATGAATATAAAGCATCCGATATCCATTTATCCGTCGGAGTGGCACCGGTGTTTCGAATTAATGGTGACTTAAAAAGGTATGGGGAGACCATTCTATTGCCTGAGGATACTCATGCAATCGCGAAGGAAATGATTCCGGGCTTTATGTGGTCAACCTTCGAGGAGAAAGGGGAACTGGATTTTTCCTATAGTTTGCCTGGTATCTCAAGGTTCAGGGTGAATGCGTACAAACAACGCTCATCAATTGCACTGGCAATTCGTATTATCCCTACATGTGTTCCAAGTTTGGAAAATTTGCAGCTTCCAACTATACTTCAAAAATTGGTTGAAAAGCCGCAGGGACTTATCCTGGTTACAGGTCCTACAGGTAGTGGGAAATCTACGACACTGGCTTCCATGATTGATTACATGAATCGGACAAGCAAAAAGCATATTATAACCCTTGAAGACCCAATTGAATACTTACATAAGCATAATTTATGTATGATAGACCAGCGCGAAGTGGGTTTTGATACAAAATCTTTCGCCAATGGGTTGCGGGCATCCTTGCGTCAGGATCCCGATGTAATCCTGGTAGGGGAAATGAGGGATTTGGAGACGATTCAAACTGCTATCACTGCCGCTGAGACAGGGCATCTTGTCTTGGGTACCTTACACACCACAAGTGCTCCTTCCACCATCGATCGGATCATTGATGTTTTCCCTGGACCACAGCAGCCACAGATTCGGATCCAGCTCGCTTCGGTCCTTGTGGCCATCGTATCCCAGCGGCTTTTTCCATCCATGGATAAACAAAGCAGGAAGGTTGCAACGGAAATACTCATAAACAATTCCGCTGTCGGAAACCTGATCAGAAATGAAAAAATCCATCAAATCCAAAATGTCATGCAGACAAGTAAGGCCCAGGGCATGCACACGCTTGAGATGAATATTAGAGAGCTAATTCAAACTGGACAGATATCTAGAATATCAGCGGAAAGCTATTTACAGGAGTCGGTCAGCTACAATGCCTAAGTTTAAATATGTTGGTAGAGATAAAAGTGGTAAGCGGGAAGGCGCGGTCATCAGTGCGTCCAGAAGGGAAGCTTTTGTAAAACTGAAGGAAGAAGGGGTACGGGTTCTTCAGATGGACGAAGTACCGGAGTCCATCTTTACTAAGGATATCACGATAGGAAATCCTGTTAAACTTCGTGATTTTGTCGTGTTCCTGAGGCAATTCTCGACGCTTATCCGAGCAGGGGTACCAGTCGTCGAAGCTACGCATGTATTGGCTAATCAGACAGAGAGCAAGGTGTTGAAACGCTCTCTTCTTGATGTAGAAGAAGAGCTCAGACAGGGTAACTCCCTTTCAACAGCAACAGCAAAATATCCGAAAATCTTCTCTGCAATGTTCATCAATATGATAAAAGCAGGGGAAGCAAGCGGAGCCATTGATGACACATTGGACCGACTGGCAACACAATATGAAAAGCAGAATGAAACAAAACAGAAAATCATCTCCGCCCTCACCTATCCGATGGTGCTCGGGGTGATTGCAATTGCCGTTGTAATCTTCTTGCTGGTAGGGGTAGTGCCGACCTTTGTCGCGATGTTTGCCGACTTCAGTGCGGATTTGCCGTTGATAACACGATTTGTTTTAGGAGCAAGCGAATGGATGCAAGTGTTCTGGTGGGTGATTTTACTGTTCTTTGCTCTTTTTGCCTCTGGGATAGGTTTTGCAAGGAAGCAGAAACAGTCAAAATATTACCTGGATTATTTTTTACTGCGTATGCCCATTTTCGGGAAACTACTACAGAAGGCTTCGATTGCGAGACTGACGAGAACGCTCAGTTCCTTGCTTACGAGCTCTGTACCAATCCTGCAGGCAATCTCCATTGTAGAAAAAATAGCGGAAAATGAAGTGATAGCAAGGGTGCTTGAGGAGGCGAGGGGATCTTTGGAAAAGGGAGAATCACTCACAACCCCGATGAAAGCGCATTGGGCTTTCCCGCCGCTTGTCACCCAAATGATATCCATTGGTGAAAGCACGGGATCACTGGATAGCATGCTAGAAAAAATCGCGGATTTCTATGAAAAAGAAGTAGATAATGCAACAGACCGATTAAAGAGTTTGATAGAGCCCTTGATGATTGTCGTGCTCGCAGTCATAGTAGGGACTATAGTCACGTCCATTCTAGTTCCAATGTTCGATATTTTTAACCACATTCAGTCATAGAATGCTGTAAAATCTTATTGAAAATTGTAAGATAGTATAATAGAATTATAGTATACAAAAATTTCTACATATTTCCAAAAAGGGGAGGAATATTAAAGATGTTACAAAAATTCAGAAATTTGTTAAAAAATGAAAAAGGGTTAACTCTTATCGAGTTACTTGCTGTTGTTGTTATTTTGGGTATTATTGCGGCGATCGCGATTCCTAGTATTGGTGGATTGATTGATAATAGTAAGAAAGATGCCCATGTTGCGAATGCTCAACAGATGGCAAGTTCGGCTAGGTTAGCTATTACAGGGGAAGATAAATACCAAACTGGTACTTGGTATGTAAGTTTGAACTATTTACAAGCTAACAAATATATAGAAGTTCTTAAAGATCCGGATAAGACTGCAAATGGATATAAAAAAGGTACCTCTACAAAAATTGTTGGTACAGTTGCAGAATTAGGTACTTCAGGTGATCTATCATATGTGGTTGTTGAAAACGGCAAGCCTACGGAGGTTCTATTAGTAAATAGTACACGCGGTATTAGAGGAACTACAGCTACAGATACAGTTTCAATTGACAGTATATCTAGAGATACTGTTAAGTAACTATTAAATATGAGTATTTTCACATTTTTCACCGCCCTCCTCCTAGGCTCCTTCTACAACGTAGTCGGCCTTCGAATACCAAAGGGCATGTCAATTGTGGCTCCGAGGTCACATTGTACAAGCTGTAAGCAGACATTGACGGGGATTGATTTGATTCCCGTCCTTTCATATGTTTTTTCCAAGGGGAGATGTCGGTACTGTAAACAGGCCGTGTCTCCTATTTATCCATTATTCGAGCTTCTGACGGCTGTGCTATTTGTCCTATCACCCCTTTTGATGGGGTGGACCTACGAGCTGGTCATTGCCTGGACCCTCATTTCGATGCTGATTATCATCGTCATTACTGATATTCACTATATGCTCATTCCAAATAAGATACTGTTATTCTTCTTCTTTTTATTTATTTTTGAAAGAATTTTCATTCCGTATCAGACCCTTCCGAATCATCTGATTGGACTGGCGGTAGGTTTTGCGATACCTGCACTTGTTGCCATGCTTTCCAAAGGTGGTATGGGTGGAGGGGATATCAAGCTGTTTGCTGTCCTGGGATTTGTATTGGGATGGAAAATGGTAATCCTTACATTCTTTCTTGCTTCCCTTGTGGGGATGATTGCAGCCCTTACAGGAATGCTGTTCGGTAAGGTGAAAAGGGGTGTACCGTTTCCGTTTGGACCCTCGATAGCAGTGGCGGCACTCATCAGTTATTTTGTAGGTGAGAAAATTTTGAACCTGTACTTTTCTCTACTCTTCTAGTAAATCAAAAAGGAGTTCTACTGAATGGAATTTTCGTTTTTACAGCCAAAACATAATAATTTTATAAATATTACGTTTCGTGATCATGTTATTAGAATGGTAGAGTTGAAGAGTTTGAATCCTTTGACGGTAAAGCGGACAAAGGAACGATTTTTGCCGCCGAACATCGTGCGTGATGGGAAAATTGTCGATGAAAATATCTTTCGTCTCATTTTCGAGGAATGTGTGGAAGAATGGGGATTGAAGCGGAAGCATGTCAGATTTGTCGTTCCTGATCAGTTTGTGGTGACAAGAAAGCTTAGCATTCCTTCGAATGTGATGGATGATGAGATTATCGGACACTTGTATCTGGAGCTTGGTTCCACCATTCACCTTCCATTTGAAGATCCGGTGTTTGACGTTCATGTTCTGCAGCGTTCCGAGAAAACGGATCTCGTACTATTCGCTTCACCGGAAGAAATGGTGACTCAGGTTTCATCCATTTTTGAAGAAAACAAAATGAAGCCTACTGTGGCGGATGTGTCTTCCCTTTGCCTTTACCGACTCTACTATGAGTTTGGACAGCGGAATGAGAATGACCATCTATTAATCATTCATTTTGATATCAGTTGCATTACGCTTAGTATTTTTATGAAGCATGCTCCAGTATTCGTCAGAACCATCGCCATCCCAGCTGACATTAAGATATGGGAAGTGTCTGAGACGAATACGAGAATGGAGTGGGCCGGGGATATTATTCAGTTTAATGTATTTTTGGAGGATTTCATCAAAGAAGTGGAACGGATCATGAACTTCTTCCGTTACTCTTTGAACCAAGGGACTGATGAAGTGAAGAGAGTTCTCCTGTATGGGGATCATCCTAATTTCCCATTGGTATTGGCAAAGCTGAGAGAACGGATTACTGTTCCGGTTGATACATATGAGCAGGATGTCTATACACAAGATCAAGAGGTTGTTGACCCGAAATTTTATTTCCCACTCGGGTTAGCGTTAAAAGAGGTGTAGGAATGAAAACGTTAGTAGATATAAACCTATTGCCAAGAAAACAGGCGCGTAACATTACGACTCCTCTTGTTTATGGAATTTGCGGATTCTTTGTTCTTTTTGTGGTCATTCTTCTAGTTATCTTTCAGCATCTTGTCAGCCAGGATATCGCAAGGGCTGAAAGAGGCCTTGAAAATGTCCAGACGCTGCGTGAGGCAAAAGAGGAATCCATCCGGACACCTCAGAACTCCTCCTCCGCACAGCGCTTGGAGAATACGGTTCAATGGGCAGAGGAATATCCAGTGGAAATGGTTCCTGTCATGCAGGAGCTTGTAAGGATGTTACCGAGCCGTGGATTTGTTCAGAGCTTCTCCTATGCAGAGAGAGGGGCATTGAATGTAACGGTCCAGTTCGATCAATCCAAAGATGCAGCCTATTATCTATATCATCTGAACGGAAACAGCTATTTCCAGAATGTCAACCTATCAAGTGTTTCCACAACTACTGTCGGTGAGGAAGATGACGCTGATGTATTGCCCCGATATATAGCACAGTATAGCCTTGAATTTGACAAGGCTGCAATAAAGTCAGAGGAAGAGGAAACTCCGGAAACTGAGGGTGAAGAAACCGAATCGGATGAAGAGGATACAGAAACCGAGACGGATTCGGAATCAGAGGATGGAGGCGAGGACCTATGATCATTGAACTTCAGAGAAAGCACTACATCATCTTTGCCTCTGTTGTGGCGTTGCTCGTAATGGGAATCATCCTTTTCTACTATTTAAGCTACGCACCGAAACAGACCTTGGTGGAGCAGAAAAAGCAGGAGATTGAAATTGAGGAGCAATTGATTCAAGTCCTGGACCAGCAGCAAGAATCGGCTGGAGCAGGCTTGGGAAATACAATGGAACTTCAGCGGAAGATTCCTGTCACCTCCTATGTGGAACAGCTGATTCTCGAACTTGAGAAAGCGGAAGTGGTCTCCAATTCAAAAATCATGAATATGACTTTTGGGGATGCGGACTTTTCAGCGTCAACTACGACTCTGGATGAGTATGTGGAAACAAACAGTTCCACTAACACAGAGGGCACAGCGGAACAACAGGCCGAACAAGCCTTTTTGCCTGAAGGGTTAAAGAAGGTAACCGTCAATTTATCCGTCGAGTCCGAAAACTATGAAGATCTCACTACCTTCCTTGAGGAATTGGAAGGTTTGACGCGAATCACCCAGATCGAATCGGTTGCTTTCACAGGACTTCCTGAGTTGACTTCCATTGCACAGGAATTGACATCGCTCACATATTCGGTTCAGTTATCAGCGTTTTACCATCCGGAGCTAGCGGACTTGATGGAAGATCTGCCTCCGATTTCTGCACCGGAACCGAGTAATAAGACCAATCCATTTCTCGACAATGAGTAAATTATTTCCGAGGAAACAGTCGAAAGCCCTAATGTTAGGGTATTGTGTCGGAAAACAATTAGGACAAGACGACAAAAGTCTTGTTCTTTTTTTTATGCTCTATGATAGGATGAAACAAATCAAATCCAGACATATTTTGTCATTGTAAATGGAGGTGGAAATATTGGACAAGAATCATTTACATGAAGTGAAAATACGAATTAACGGAAAGGAAAAATCATTTCATCATCATTCAAAAAGAAAGAAAGGGAAAAAACAATCAGGAACACCTGTGACAAGCTACCAGGATCATGTACAAGAAGATATCCATATGGAAGAGGGCGATTTGCCCCTGATTATTGTGGATGAAACGGCTGCAGCTGCAGAAAAGAAAGAGGAAGAAGATTTCGAATGGGTTCTTCCGAAAGAGCCGGTTAAGCAAGAGAAGAAAACAACATCAGGAAAAGCTTCCTATATAGAAGATTTACGCCAAGTCAATAAACCAAACGGAAAGAAAACGCGTCCCTTTTCCTTAGGCAAGAAGAAATTGTCCCCTCCATCCTTTTCAAAACAACTAATTTTATCTATCGTGATGGCAATCGGTATTGGAACTTGTTTAGGCTTTCTAATTCTCGCAATCATGAATATTTCATCGGATAATCCATTGAATCCTGCCCAGCCTGTTGCTGGATCTGTGTCAGAACAAGCCGATAAAGATGATACCGGCACAACTGGAAAAAGCGGCGAACAAAGTGTAACCATTCCTGAGCAAGGTGTAGCTGTCCTGCAGGGTGGGGCTTTATCGAATATGGAATCTGCAAATGCGACGATTGAAACGTTCAAAAGCCAGGGATTTTCAGCTGTTGCTGTCGGTAATGATACCATTTATGTATTGGTGGGGGTCGGACAAACGGTCGAAGGAATGAAAAGGCTTGGTGCGATGGCAACCGATAAAGGGTTGGAAACCTATGCGAAGGATTTTTCGATCCCGGAAAGAACTTTCAACTCCCTTACCGCTCAGGATGCGACAGTTCTTCAAGAAGGTCAAAGCCTATACACGGAATTGGCTGCAGTCTCCTCCTCATTGCTCCAGGGAGGTACACTTGATAGCGCTGCAGTGGAAAAAATGAATGGACACTATGAAAAAATCTCGGCAGTCAAAGCGGAAGAAATGACAGATGGCCCTAAACAATGGAAAGACCTTCTTGTTGGTGCGTATCAGCACATTCAGCAATACCAAACCTCCAAAGAAACCTCGGAATTGTGGGATGCCCAACAGAAATTATTGGAAGCTACTGCCTTTCTATACCAGTAAAATAACCTTTATAAGAACGGGTTCCCAAAATAATGTTTTGGGGCCTGTTTTTATGTGGAAATGCATGTTTTGATTCTAGTGGATATTTGTTTGTTCCACGGCTGAATTTTGTGATACGATAAGTCTGTATCTCTCTTGTATGAAAAATTCCAGGAAAAGGTGATATTGCATGAAGCCTCTAATTTTAGCCTCAGGATCCCCCAGAAGAAAGGAGCTTCTCCAACAAGTAAAACTCTCCTTTGAAGTGAAGGTCAGTACGATTGAAGAGACCTTTGACCCCATGTTAGATCCAGAAGAAATTGCAATGAACCTGGCTCTTCAGAAGGCCGAAGATGTTGCCAGGGAGAATAGGGAGTCTGTTATTATCGGCGCAGATACCATAGTGGTCCATGACGGTTTGGTTCTTGGAAAACCCAAAGATGTAGACGAAGCAACATACATGTTAAAGCTGCTGAGTGGCAACACTCATTATGTAATCAGCGGAGTTGCGATTGTCAGTGGAAATAGGCATATGACATTTTTTGAAAAGACAGCGGTTACGTTTTGGGAGCTGACGGATGAGGAGATAGATTACTACATCAGGTCAGGGGAGCCGATGGATAAGGCCGGAAGCTATGGTATTCAGGAAGTGGGAGCCTTGTTTGTGAAAGAGATCCATGGTGATTATTTTTCTGTGGTTGGATTGCCTTTGTCTAGAACGGTTCGTGAACTGAAGAGCTTCTTTTAGTGCGGTAGATTGCCCTTATGCTTTTATTACAAATTAAAGCATAAGGGGGTAAAAAGAATGACAGCACCAACTACATCGCTAATGATAAGAGACTTCCCGGAAGACGAGCGCCCAAGGGAAAGGCTGATACAGGATGGGCCGCAAAGCCTGTCCAATCATGAATTGTTGGCTATTATGCTTCGTACGGGTTCAAAGGACGAATCCGTCTTGCAGCTTGCAAACCGGTTATTGACCACTTTCGAGGGATTGAGGCTGTTGAAGGATGCTTCCGTTGATGAAATGATGAGCATCAAGGGGATCGGCAGTGCCAAGGCAGTACAGATAATGGCTGCAGTGGAGCTGGGTCGGCGCATTCATCGGCTTCAGTATGAAGACCGCTATGTGATACGATCGCCGGAGGACGCTGCTAATTATGTAATGGAAGATATGCGGTTTTTAACGCAGGAGCATTTTGTCTGTTTATACCTCAACACCAAGAATCAGGTGCTCCATCAGCAGACCATTTTCATCGGCAGCCTGAATGCCAGCATCGTGCATCCCCGTGAAGTGTTCAAAGAAGCTTTTCGTCGTTCGGCAGCTTCCTTTATTTGCCTTCATAACCATCCTTCAGGAGATCCGTCGCCGAGCCGAGAGGATATTGATGTGACAAAAAGGCTCAACGAATGCGGCAAACTGATCGGAATAGAGCTTTTGGACCATTTAATCATCGGCGACCAGAAATTCATCAGTTTAAAAGAAAAAGGCTATATGTAAGTACTATGCTTTTTTCGTATCCTACGCTATAATATTACTCATGAGTTTGGAAGGGACTTTTCTTTCCAAGCTTTATCTTCTTAAAACTACATTATCCACATGTTAATGAAATAAATGAGGGCAATTCTGTCCGCTTTTATCACTTTTAACCACACCTAAAAAGCATTTAGTTTCAGAAAGGGAGATACACATTTATGTTTGGAACGAGAGATCTTGGTATTGACTTGGGAACAGCCAATACACTAGTTTTTATTAAAGGAAAAGGAATTGTTGTGCGTGAGCCGTCGGTCGTGGCACTTCAAACCGATACGAAGCAGATTGTTGCTGTAGGGAACGATGCGAAAAATATGATTGGCCGTACACCGGGGAATGTGGTGGCGCTTCGTCCGATGAAGGATGGAGTTATCGCTGATTATGAAACAACTGCAATCATGATGAAATATTATATTAAGCAGGCGTTACGCAACAAAAGCGCTTTCTCACGTAAGCCATATGTGATGGTTTGTGTCCCATCCGGAATTACGGCTGTTGAAGAGAGAGCTGTAATTGATGCGACTCGCCAAGCAGGCGCGCGCGATGCATATCCGATTGAAGAGCCTTTTGCAGCTGCAATCGGTGCGAATCTTCCTGTATGGGAGCCTACTGGTTCCATGGTGGTTGATATCGGTGGCGGAACAACAGAAGTAGCAATCATCTCCCTGGGAGGGATTGTGACAAGCCAGTCAATCCGCGTTGCTGGGGATGAAATGGACGATGCCATCATTGCTTATATCCGTAAAAACTACAACCTCATGATCGGGGAAAGAACGGCTGAAGCGCTGAAGCTTGAAGTGGGATCTGCCGGTGATTCTGAATCAATCGAACCGATGGATATCCGCGGACGTGACTTGTTGACCGGACTTCCGAAAACAGTCGAAATTTCCGCCAAAGAAGTGGAAGAAGCATTGAAGGATACAGTTACCGCAATCGTTGATTCTGTTAAAGCTACATTGGAGCGTACGCCACCTGAGCTTGCCGCAGATATCATGGACCGCGGAATTGTTTTGACAGGTGGGGGCGCGTTGCTTCGTAACCTGGATAAAGTAATCAGTGATGAAACGAAAATGCCGGTTATCATTGCAGAAAATCCATTGGATTGTGTGGCAATCGGAACAGGTAAAGCTTTGGATTATATTGACGAATTTAAGAAGAAATCAAGAGATTATCGCTAAAAAGAAGGTGTTAAGTCATGCCGCAATTTTTCCTCAATAAGAGGTTGATCATTTTGTTGGTGAGCTTAATTATTCTAGTGGCATTGATTGGTTTCTCCTTGAAAGAACGGGACCAATTGACTTGGCCTGAACAGTTTGTAAAAGACTCGACAGGCTTTGTGCAATCCATCTTCTATCGGCCCGCACATTATGTTGCGGGTTTCTTTGAGAATGTAGATTACTTGAAGAATACGTATGAGGAAAATAAACTTTTGCGTGCTAGACTAGAAGAATACGCTATGCTCGAAACGAAAGCGCACAAGCTTGAACAGGAAAACGCAGAAATTAGAGAAGTAATCGGTGAGCTGGACTCGCTCAGGGATTACGATCCGCTGCCTGCAACGGTTATCGGACGAAATCCTGATCAGTGGCGCGAGCAGATCATTGTGAATAAAGGGAAACAGGACGGTGTGGAAAAGGACATGGCTGTTATCACAGCTGGCGGCTTGATCGGTAAGGTGAAGCATGCAAATCCTTTCACTTCTTCCGTACAGCTGTTAAGCTCCCTTGATCCGAAAAACCGCATATCCGCCTATATCCAGGGAGATGAAAGCATCTTTGGATTGATTGAAGGGTATGATGATGAAAAAGGTGCACTTTTGCTGAAAAGGATTCCTCATCAGGCGGAAGTGAAAGAAGGACAGACTGTATTGTCCTCTGGACTTGGTGGAATCTTCCCGGAAGGCCTGATTATCGGGGAAGTGACGGAGGTCGTTCCGGATGAATATGGGCTGACTCAAATGGCTTACATAAAGCCGGCAGCAAATTTCTATGATATCAGTCAAGTGATGATCGTGAAACGTACGTTAATATCCGGAGATCAAGAACCGGTGGAAGAGTCTGTTGAAGAAGAGGAAGCAACAGAAGAGGGGGATTCTGAGTGAGGAAATATGTCCTACCAGCCCTTATTCTTTGCTTGTTTGTTTTGGAAAGCATGACGGTTGACATGTTTTTTCTGGGGAACATCAATGAGGATTGGGTCATCGTCCCCAGGTATGTACTGATCACCCTGATTCTTTGCACAATCTATACAGGTTCCTATATCGGGATCATTTTCGGGATGGTATTTGGACTTCTTTATGATATTGTTTATACGGAAGTATTGGGGATATATTTATTTGCTTATCCTGTTGCCTCCTATTTTGTATCGAAGCTGATGAGAGCGTTGCAGGCTAATATTTTCATTGTTTTTTTTATGATCCTATTAGCTGTTGCAGGAGTAGAATATCTGGTGTACAGCATTCATACTCTTATCGGAACTGCCGATATTGCTCATCAGAAGTTCCTTGCCGGCCGACTGGTTCCGACTTTGATTTTTAATGCCATTTTTTCGCTGATCTTCATTTTTCCATTGAAATTGTTCATGGAAAAGCTGGCATATGAACAAAAGGATGAACTCTGAGAAAGCTGTCTATTTTAGTCAGCTTTTCTTCTACATACTTTATCTAGTATTCTTTTTTTATTTTTTATGCGCATAGGAAAAAGGAAATAGAAGGGCTATGTCGAATTATATACTTGTTGAGGTGAACGTCGTGAATAGACAAAAACAACAGTATGTAACCATTAAGGGCACGAAAGAGGGCCTAACTCTGCATCTCGATGATACATGCTCGTTTCCAGAGCTTTTAGCTGAAATAGAAGCAAAATTAGCGTCGAATAGCAATCCGGATGATTCGCCTTTACTTGGTGTAAGACTAAAGGTCGGGAATCGTTTTTTAACCAATAAGCAGCAAGAGAAATTACGCAATGTCATTCGCAGTAAAAAGAATTTTATTGTCGAAGAGATTGAGAGTAATGTCATTACAAAAGAACAGGCCATACAGTGGAAAGAAGAAAATGAAATTGTCCCAGTAGCAAGAATGATTCGCTCAGGACAAGTCCTGGAAGTTAAAGGAGATCTTCTCTTGATTGGTGATGTGAACCCGGGCGGAACGGTGAAAGCGGGCGGCAATATCTTTATATTGGGAGCCCTGCGTGGAAATGCATATGCTGGTCTATTGGGAAATAATGAGGCTGTCATCGCTGCAAGTCTCATGAGACCGTCGCTGCTTTCCATCTTTGAAACGATAAATCGTGCGCCGGACTTAAGCGAACAGCTTGAGGGAAGCAATGAAATGGAATGCGCCTATATAGATAAGAATGAACAAATTATTATAGATCGCTTACAGTTGCTTTCACATCTAAGACCAATGTTAACAAGGCTTGAAAGGAGAATGTAATAAGTGGGAGAGGCTATCGTAATTACGTCTGGTAAAGGTGGAGTCGGCAAAACGACAACTTCTGCAAATATAGGAACCGCTCTTGCCTTAGCAGGAAAACGTGTATGTTTAGTAGATACAGATATTGGACTCAGAAATCTGGATGTCGTAATGGGACTTGAAAACCGTATCATTTATGATTTAGTTGACGTTATTGAAGGACGTTGTAAAACACATCAAGCCTTAATCAATGATAAACGCTTTGAATGCCTGAAACTCCTTCCAGCTGCACAAACAAGTGATAAAACAGCTGTAAAGCCGGAACAAATGAAAAAGCTTATAAACGAACTGAAGCAGGACTACGATTACATTATCATAGACTGCCCGGCAGGAATCGAGCAAGGCTTCCAGAATGCCATCGCCGGGGCAGATCGGGCAATAGTTGTCACCACACCGGAAATTTCTTCGGTACGTGATGCAGACCGCATTATCGGCCTTTTGGAAAAAGAAGATATCGAGCCGCCTAGATTAGTAGTCAACCGTATTCGTAACCATATGGTGAAAAACGGGGAAATGCTGGATGTGAATGAGATCGTCTCCATACTTGCCATTGATATCATCGGTATTGTTGCAGATGACGACAGTGTGATACGGGCTTCCAATAGCGGAGAGCCGATTGTCATGGATCCTACAAGCAAAGCATCCATCGCATATCGCAACATCGCCCGCCGCATCCTTGGTGAGTCGGTTCCATTGCAATCCTTGGAAGAGGAAAACAAGGGTGTCATGTTTAAAATCAAGAAATTCTTTGGAGTTCGTTAATCCAGGTGAGAAACCGCCCCTCAACAGAAAGGGGCGGTTTCTTTTGTTTTACGGAAGTTTTTGCTAAGATTGGTGTAAAATATATACATATCCTATTACGAGCGCTAGGAAGGAGCAGTACTACTACATGAGGGCAAGAAAAAAGGTTTTTAGAAATATATTGCTGGCACTTTTCCTATTAGGCATCCTGTTTTTTATCACGAATACCTCCATCTTCTCCGGTCCTGTGGAAGAGGAGCCGTTGCTATTGGCGCATCGCGGTGTCCATCAGACATTCAGTATGGAGGGGATCGAAAATGATACTTGTACCGCTGAACGGATATTTGAACCGGAGCATGAATATTTGGAGAACACGATTCCATCGATGAAGGCCGCCTTTGAAGAGGGAGCGGATATTGTTGAGCTTGATGTGCAGCCAACAACCGATGGAGAGTTTGCCGTTTTTCATGACTGGACCTTGGAGTGCCGCACCGATGGGACAGGCGTGACAAGAGAGCACACGATTCATGAGCTCCGGGCGCTGGATATCGGATACGGCTATACTGCCGACAATGGCAAAACCTATCCGTTCCGTGGAAAAGGAGTAGGCCTTATGCCGACGCTCGGGGAGGTGCTTCAGGCTTTCCCGGATAAAGAACTGCTGATCCATATTAAGAGTGATGATCCGGAAGAGGGCAAGCTTCTTGCAAAGTATTTGAAGGATTATGATTTTGTTGGGAATAGCTCGAATATCAGTGTTTACGGTGGGGATAAACCAATCGCTGCCTTGAAGGAAGAAATGTCTGTGATTCGGGTCATGTCAATGGCAACGATGAAAAGCTGCATGTATCCATACATTGCAATCGGCTGGACAGGCTATGTTCCTGAATCGTGTGAAAACACCCAGCTGCATATTCCCGAGAAAATCGGGCCGTGGCTTTGGGGCTGGACAGGGAAATTCTACGAGCGCATGGATAAAGTGGACACAAGGGTCATCATCGTCGCCGGTGATGGCGGTTTCTCTGAAGGCTTTGACAAAGTCGAGGATCTCAAGCGCATACCTGAGCGTTTTACCGGTTATATCTGGACCAACAGGATCGACCTGCTTGGTCCGGCGATGAAGGATTAGGAGTATTGAAGAAGCAGGCAGGAATAAGTTCCCGTCTGCTTCTATTTTATGGAGTTTTGGTGGGAGATGAATTTGGATCAAAATGGAAAAAGTTCGATAGAATCGGAAAAATCATCGATAGAACCTCAAAAAAGTTCAATAGAAGTCGAAAAAAGTTCAATAGGAGCTGAAAAAAGTTCGATAGACCTTCAAAAAAGTTCAATAGACGCCGTAACACCATATTTCAGGCTGGAAGGACCGGTATTTCTTTAGCTGTGCCCTGCCGGAAAGTCTTCTTCTAGCGATTCCAGCCAGTCTTCTAGCGTTTACGGGCCAACTTCTAGCGATTCCCACTAAACTTCTAGCGATTCCCACTAAACTTCTAGCGATTTCAAAATCGCTCAATTTTTTATGATACCACCCCTCCCTCCCCCAAAAATCTCACCCATATCGTCATAACCCCAAAGGACAAGTCATAAAATGGTACAAACATAATAGGGGGAAGGGTGTTTGTATGAATGATCGGTTGGATGAGATAAGAAGAAGAGCTGCGAAGAGAAAAAGGGTAAGACAAACGCAGCACACCAAGCGTAATCAGGTGTCCTCGTATGTGATGCGGGATGAGGAAAAGTACGGCAATGCCAGTTATACCTCCTATGAGAGTGGTCCTGATGGTAACAGGGAGCATCCTTTGTTCAATAAAGAGCTCTTTCTATTTAAGATTTTAACCTCCGCCATCCTTGTGCTGGTGGTGGGGATCATGTTCCAAAACCAGTCGCCTGTGCTTGAAAAGCCGCGCGAATTTGTGACAAGTACGATGAAGCAGAGCTTTCAATTTACAGCTTTCTCATCCTGGTATGAGGGGCAGTTCGGCAAGTCATTGGCCTTGCTTCCTTTGCCGCAGGATACAGAAAAGGTGCAGGGCGGTGAGGAATATGTGATGCCTGCATCAGCGAAGGTATATGAAAGCTTCGAGGCGAATGGACAAGGGGTCATGGTCGAAACGATGGCGAATTCCAGTGTGGAAGCGATGGACGGGGGACGTGTGACTTTCGTGGGAAAGAAGGAAGATACGGGCAAGACAGTGATCATCCAGCATAACGATGATACTTATACTTGGTATGGGCAGCTTGGGGAAGTGGATATCAAGCTTTATGATTACGTGAAGACCGGACAGGTGATAGGACGTACGACCACACTTGAAGATGGCTCAAAGGGAATGTTTTATTTCGCCATACAAAAAGGCAATGATTTTATCGATCCCATGCAGGTGATATCATTTGAATAATAAATGGCTCAGGCTATTTCAAAAAATCCATATACATCCGATTTTCTGGCTGATGATCGGCCTTGCCATCCTGACGGCAAATTTCTGGGAGCTGCTCATCCTCTTCATTATTGTAGTGGTGCACGAACTGGGTCATAGTCTGGCTGCCACCTACTTTTCATGGCGGATCAAGCAGGTGTTGATTCTTCCTTTTGGAGGGGTGGCTGAAATGGAGGAGCATGGCAACCGCCCTTTGAGGGAGGAGTTGATTGTTACCCTTGCAGGGCCGTTGCAGCATATTTGGCTCGCGGCCGTAGGATATTTTCTTTTTACGGTGAATGTTCTATCGCAAGAAATGTGGGAGCTGTTTTTTACATTCAACCTGATGATTTTTCTGGTGAATCTACTTCCAATCTGGCCGCTTGACGGCGGAAAACTGATGAGCATTGCATTGAGCAAATTTTCGTCCTTTGCTACCTCCCATGAGCGGACCCTGCAATATTCGTTTGTGTTTTTGAGCATTTTTTTCCTTATTTACCTGGTTATTGATCCTCTGCATCTGAATATGTGGATCATCTCCCTGTTTCTATTTTACTCTCTGTTCTCGGAATGGAAGCAGCGTCATTTTGTATTCATCCGCTTTTTGTTGGAGAGGTATTATGGAAAGACGAATTCCGTTTCGAAAATTACACCAATTGTCGTGGATGAAACGGAAAAGATTCATCAGGTCCTGCAAAAATTCAAGCGGGACTGCAAGCATAATATCATCGTGATGAAAGGCAATAAAAAACAGACGCCGCTGGATGAAAACGAGCTTTTGCATGCGTATTTCAAGGAGAAGTTGACGACAATCGATATTGGGGATATCCTTTATTCATACTAAATATTGAAAGTCGAGGCTATTCCATTGACTGAGCTTATTATGAATCTGCGTGCAACGGAAAAGCGGGTTGCCGTGAAAGAGCAGGATAAAATAGTAGAGCTTCTTATTGAAAGGCCTACTACCGAACATATAGAAGGAAATATATATAAGGGTCGTGTTGTGAATGTTTTGCCCGGGATGCAGGCAGCCTTTGTCGATATTGGACAAAAGCAGCCCGGGTATCTTCACCGCGACCATTTGTGTTCCTATCAGTTATCGCCGCTTTCCAAACCGGAAAAGGAAAAGCGTGGCATCTCCCATTTCGTCCATCAGGGGGAAGCGGTGCTAGTGCAGGTCGCAAAAGAAGGCGAAGGAGCAAAAGGACCAAAATTGACTGGGCTGGTTGAGTTTCCGGGAATACATATCGTCTATCAGCCTTTTGGAAAGTTCAAAGCCATTTCTAAAAAGATGAAAGAGGAAAGCCGTAAGCAATGGAGGGAGCATCTTTACAGCTGGTGTACAGAAGAAGAGGGCGTGATACTCCGTTCTGCTGGTGAACATGCACCTGTGTCTGTGGTGGAGGAGGAATTAGCGGCACTGCAGGAGCAATACTTGGATGTGCAGGCAAGAATGTCCTCCTCCCAAATTCCTGGGCTTCTGCATAAAGAAGATCATTTTCTGGCAAAACTGCTCAGGGAAATTCCGAAAAGTGAGATCATGCTTATGGAAGTGGACGATGCTCCAACCTTTCAACTCCTGAAAAAGCAGGGCTACCCGGTGCGCTTTTATGATGGGAAGGAAGATATCTTTGCACGGAGGGGCATCGATCAGGAGCTTGAAAAAGCGTTAAAGCGGATCGTCTGGCTCCCAAGTGGCGGCTACATCATTATCGAGCATACGGAAGCGATGACGGTAGTGGACGTCAATACCGGGAAATATGTCGGGAAGACCGGATTGGAGCAGACTGTACTGAAGACCAATCTCGAAGCGGCAAAGGAAGTGGCGAGGCAGCTGAGGCTCAGGGAAATAGGCGGGATTGTCATAGTCGATTTCATTGATATGGCGAGTGCGGAAGAGCAGGAGCAGGTGCTTAAGATAGTCCGGACTGAAGTGAAAAAGGACCGCTCCGTTGTCCGTATAATCGGGTTCACCGAGTTGCACCTTCTGCAGCTGACACGGAAAAAGATCAGGGAGCCGTTGACTGGGATGCTTTTGCAAAAGTGTGATCCCTGCCATGGCAAAGGGACGGTTTATTCTTCCGAGACCCTCGCTTTTCAACTGGAGAGGAAGCTCCTTGAGTACTATCGCTCGGATGTGGAGGCAATTATCGTCCACCTTACAGAGGATGTCAAAAACATCTTGGATAAGCTGCCTGATCCGGCAGAGCGTTCAGGCGTGGAAATACACTATGTAAAGTTAGCGGGCAAGCCGGGTTATGAGATTGTTTTTACAGGTTCCATTCCCGATGCAAAAGATCGTCTTAAATCGCTGGAACCATATTGACATTAGGCTTTCAAGTATGCTAAGATGTTCTTTGTTAGTTTGTAGCACCCGTGCTACAACCGCACAGTCCAGGTTCCTTATAAATATGGGCGTTTTCGTTACATATACCTGACACTGGCGAGTCTGAGTCTATTGAGGAGGTGCAAGAGAATGTACGCAATTATTGAAACAGGTGGTAAGCAAATCAAGGTTGAAGCAGGTCAAGCGATCTACATCGAAAAACTTGGTGCAGCTGAAGGCGATACTGTAACTTTCGACAAAGTTCTTTTCGTTGGTGGCGACAATGTTAAAGTTGGTAGCCCACTAGTAGCAGGAGCAACTGTTACGGCTAAAGTTGAAAAGCAAGGCCGTGCGAAGAAGATTACTGTATTCAAATACAAAGCTAAGAAAAACTACCGTAAAAAACAAGGTCATCGTCAACCTTACACTAAAGTTACTGTTGATGCTATCAACCTATAATTTTAAGGTGATTGGATGATTAAAGTTACAATTAAACGAAACGATCAACAAGCTATCGATTCGTTTACCATAACTGGACATGCCAACTTTGCCAAAAAAGGGTCGGATATCGTGTGTGCGGGGGTTTCCGCTGTATCGTTCGGTGCAGTAAACTCCATTATATCACTTTTATCTGTCACCCCACAAATTGAGCAAGGGGCAGATGGATTTCTTCGTTGTACGGTTCCCCGGGATCTGGAAGAATCGACTAAAGAAAAAGTACAGCTGCTGCTCGAAAGTATGGTCGTATCTTTAGAGACGATTGAACGTGATTATGGAAATTATATAACCATTTCTAAATAGGAGGTGGAATACATGTTAAGATTAGATCTTCAGTTCTTTGCTTCCAAAAAGGGAGTAGGTTCTACTAAAAACGGTCGTGACTCTCAATCAAAACGTCTTGGCGCTAAGCGTGCAGACGGTCAACAAGTTTCTGGTGGTTCTATTTTATACCGTCAACGCGGTACTAAAATTTACCCTGGACTAAACGTTGGACGTGGTGGAGACGATACGTTATTCGCGAAGGTTGACGGAATCGTTCGTTTCGAGCGTTTAGGCCGTGACCGCAAACAAGTTAGCGTATATCCTGTTGCTCAAGAAGCATAATCCTCAGAAAAAACTCTAGCCTGACATTAGGTTAGAGTTTTTTTATTACAAACGAGGATTCATCAAAAACTAAACAGCAGCTTCATCATGGACCAACAAACTATAATGAATTCTACACCTTTTGTCGAATTCCTGCCGGGGTCTGGCCCCTCAAGTGCCCCTCAAGGAAGTTTATATGCTATAATCTTATACATATAAGAAAGTTTTGGAATTTTTACTGGGAGTATGAAAAATGATGAAAAAACGAGGCACGTTGGAGGTTCTGCGCCATTCCCGGCATGATTGGCTGAATCGGCTGCAGCTGATTAAGGCGAATATGTCGCTTGAGCGTTGGGACCGGGTAAATAACCTAATAGATGAAATTGTACTGGAGTCCAATCATGAGTCCGGTTTAACCAACCTGCATGCGTCTTTGTTTGCAGAATTTCTTATCACCTTCCATTGGGAGCCACGCCTGTTTTCCATGGAATATGAAGTGATAGGGGATGGAGGGTTGAATTTATCCGATTATGATGAAACCCTGTACAAATGGATTACGTCCTTATTCTCACTTATAGAGACGATTGTGAACAAAAAGGCGGAAAACCATTTATTCTTAAGCATGCATATTGAGGAAAAGGAAATTCGTTTCTTTTTCGAATTAAGTGGAATAATAGAAAGCACAGACAAGTTATTAACCTGGATAGAAAATCAGCCAATCAGCTTTTTGGTTGAAGAAAGCCACGTCTCATCACTGGGAAGCGAGATACAGATCCGCTTTACCTGTGAATAAAGCTTTTATAATGATAACAACGAAAACATCCTCCCATGGGGCAGTTTTCTTTTATAATGATTTCGTTTAATTATGATTATGTATCGCAGGCCGAAAGATGGCTTTGCATTTTTAGATCGGAGTGAAAATCAATGTTTGTCGATCAGGTCAAGATTTATGTAAAAGGTGGAGACGGCGGGAACGGAATGGTTGCCTTCCGTCGTGAGAAATACGTACCGGATGGTGGACCAGCCGGAGGAGATGGCGGAAAAGGTGCAGACGTTATTCTTCAAGTGGAAGAAGGACTGCGCACACTGATGGATTTCCGTTATAAGCGTCACTTTAAAGCAAACCGTGGAGAGCACGGAATGTCCAAAAACCAGCACGGAAGAAACTCGGAAAGCATGATTGTCAAGGTTCCGCCTGGAACAGTGGTCATGGATGATGATACAAAAGAAACATTGGCTGATTTAACTGAGCATGGCCAGCAATATGTCGTGGCAAAAGGCGGCCGTGGCGGTCGTGGGAACACGCGCTTTGCAACACCTAGAAATCCTGCCCCGGAAGTTGCCGAGAACGGTGAACCAGGTCAGGAGCGCTATGTTGTTCTTGAACTGAAGGTGCTTGCTGATGTAGGTCTTGTAGGATTCCCAAGTGTAGGGAAATCAACACTTCTCTCTGTGGTATCTGCAGCAAAACCGAAAATTGCCGAATATCATTTTACTACCATCGTGCCGAACCTCGGAGTGGTGGAAACGGAAGATGGCCGAAGCTTTGTCATGGCCGATCTACCTGGATTGATTGAAGGTGCTCATCAAGGGGTGGGGCTAGGACATCAATTCCTTCGTCATATTGAACGTACTAGGGTCATCATCCATGTGATCGACATGGGCGGTCTTGAAGGTCGTGATCCGTACGAGGATTATGTGACAATCAACGAGGAATTGAAGGAATACAACATGCGTCTGACTGAACGCGCGCAGCTTATTGTTGCCAATAAAATGGATATGCCGGATTCAGAGGAGAACCTTGCTGCCTTTAAGGAGAAGCTCGGTGATGATGTGAAGGTATTCCCGATTTCAGCTCTTACGCGCAGCGGGTTGCGCGATCTTTTATATGCAGTGGCAGATGAGTTGGAGCATGCGCCGGAATTCCCACTTTATGAGGAAGAGGCAATTGAACAGCGCGTTGTTTATAAGCATGAGAAAGAAGAGAAAGGCTTCCGTATTACAAGAGATCCGGATGGTGCCTATGTTCTTTCCGGTGCAGAAATTGAAAAGCTGTTTGTGATGACAAACTTTAACCATGAAGAGTCGATCAAACGATTTGCCCGTCAGCTTCGTGGTATGGGCGTAGATGAGGCACTAAGAGAACGTGGTGCCGAGGATGGCGACTTGGTACGCCTTCTTGAATACGAATTCGAGTTTGTAGAATAGAGTGACTTTTTAGAGGGGGAGAAAGCACCCCCTCTTTCTTTACATAGGAAAATCCATATGGAACAAGGAGAGATGGTAGATGCTCGAGGAGAAGTTTTATTTAGTGAGGGAGGATGTACTGCCTGAAGCGATGAAAAAGGCACTAGATGTAAAAGAAATGCTTGCCAGGGGAAAGGCTGATTCCATTGCGGAGGCGGTACAGCGTGTAGATCTCAGTCGCAGTGCCTTTTATAAGTATCGCGATACCGTCTTTCCATTTCATACAATGGTAAAAGAAAAAATCATGACCTTGTTTTTCCACTTGGAAGATCAGACAGGGGCCTTATCAGAACTACTGGCAACCGTTGCTTCCGTGGGATGCAATGTATTGACCATACACCAGACCATCCCGCTTCAAGGAAAGGCAAATGTCACATTATCCCTCGACATGTCAGGCTTAAAAGGGGATATACATGCTTTACTTTCCATGCTGAAGCGATTAGAATTTGTAGATAAAGTAGAGATACTGGGAACCGGAGCATAAGCTTAGATTTCACACACAGAGACTAGCAGAGGAGAGGCACACTAATGAAGGACAGAATCGGATATTTAGGACCTAAGGCAACTTTTACAGATATGGCAGTAACAAGTTTTTTTCCGCAGGGTGAGAAAAAGGCCTATGCCACGATACCTGCGTGTATGGATGCGGTATTGAATGGGGAAGTGGATTACGCAGTTGTACCATTGGAAAACGCAATAGAAGGCTCTGTTAACGTCACACTTGATTACTTGATTCATGATTGCCCTCTGCCTATCGTTGCGGAATTGATTGTCCCGATCAGCCAGCATCTGCTGGTGCACCCGGATCATGTGAAAAACGACGATCCGATTGAAGTGATCTATTCGCATTCCCATGCGATTGCACAGTGCCATAAATTTTTACATAAGAAATACCCGAATGCCGTATATGAAACGACGTCTTCCACAGCTTCCGCGGCAAAGCTGATTTCGGAGCACCGACTATCCAAACGTTCAGCGTGCATTGCCAATAGCTTGGCGGCAAAAGAGTATAAGCTCTGCTTGTTAGCGGAGAACATACATGATTATGAAAATAACCATACAAAGTTTATTGTCCTGCATAGAGATCAAGCCATGATTACTGACAAACATTCCTCACATCATGTCGACAGTGAGAAAACGTCACTCATGGTGACATTGCCAAGCGATCAATCCGGTGCTCTGCATCAGGTGCTGTCCGCTTTTGCGTGGAGAAAGCTGAATCTTTCGAAAATCGAATCACGTCCCATGAAAACGGGCTTAGGCAACTACTTCTTCATTATTGATATCAACCAGCTCATGGACGAGGTACTCCTTCCAGGGGCAATCGGAGAGCTTGAGGCATTAGGCTGTTCTGTCAAGATCTTGGGAAGCTACACCAGTTATTTGTTGAAATGAATAAAAAGGAGCAAGTTCCTGTTGACAGGAATCTGCTCCTTTTTGTTGGTTACTCGATCAGCATTCCGGCATCCTTCAGCGCTCTGCAGGCCGCATCCAGTTTTTCCTCCGATTCCGCTTCTAGGGTATGTAGGTGCGTTCCATCTGTCAGTTGGGATAGATACGCAGCTTTCGTTTCATGGATTTTTTTAATGAAATCATCCACTTCCGAACGGGTGCTTACCATCACGGAAGCGGTAAGATCCCCATAGACGGGATGCTCGATTTTCACATCCTTGATTGTGACACCGTGATCTACTATGATATAAAGTTCTTCCTCGGTTTTCTCTGGTGGATGAAAAGAAACGATGATGCGTTCTTTTTTTCTTTGATCCCCCGGCGGCTTCAAGTAGACATAGCCTTGACTTGTTGCAAGAATGGGCTCATTTTTAGCCTTTAACAGGGAGATGTCCTGGACAATCACCTGACGGCTCACATTCGTCCGGCTGGCCAGTTCTCCGCCGGTTAACGGCTTATCTTCCGTCTGCAGCCAGTGTAAGAGGAGTTCTCTTCGTTCTGCCCCGAGTACTTTTTTCTCTTGATTCATTTGTTTTCGCTCCTTATTACCCATTGGTTTCCTCCACAATTTCCTTTAAAGCCGCAACCACTTTTTCCACATCGTTCAGTGAAGTATCCTTACCAAAAGAGAGTCGAATGAATTCTCGTGCTTCTTCGACGGATTTTCCAGTAGCAAGCATGGTTCGTGATGGGTTCTGTGAGCCCATCTGGCAAGCACTCCCGGTGGAAATCGCAATCTGTCTGCGATTGCACTCGAGCATCACATGCTGTCCTTCCAAGCCCTCCAGGCGAAGTCCGATGATATGCGGCAAGCAATTGGCTTGTTCCGCTTCTACGTGAACAGGCAGCCAGTGCTGCTTTAGCTTTCCCATAAATGCATCGCGCAGCTTCTCGTGCTTTACCCTGATGGTTTTCATGTTTGCGTGTATAGATTGTGCTGCTGCGGTAAAGGCCGCGATACCAGGTACGTTCACCGTTCCAGGTCGCATCCCACGTTCATGGCTCACCCCGGCATATTGGGACTGCCAGGAAACAGCCGGGTTGATATACAGCGCGCCAACGCCCTTTGGTCCATATATTTTATGTGAAGAGATGGACAGGCTGGAGAGACGCAACTTTTCTACGTCTATAGGTATTTTACCAAAAGTTTGTACCGTATCACTATGAAAGAGGATATTTTTCTCCTGAAGGATTTTTCCCACAGCCTCCAATGGCTGTATGATTCCTGTCTCGGAGTTGGCATGCTGGATCGAGACAAGGCAGGTTTCCTCTCTGATCTCTTTCTTCAATTGCTGCAGTGATATTAATCCATTATGGTCCACATCCATAAATGTTACCTGATAGCCAACATCCTCGAGCTGCCCGATAAGGTGGTAGATAGAAGAGTGCTCCGTTGGTGTGGTAATGATATGGTTCCCTTTTTTCTTGTTTCCTTTTAAAAGGGACCGTATGGCGAGGTAATTGGACTCGCTGCCACCGCTTGTAAAATAAATCCCTTCTTTTTTTCCATTGATCATTGCAGCCATTTCAGATCTGCACGTTTCCAGGAGCTGCTGACTTGAGGTGCCGATATCATGTAAGCTGCTGCTGTTGCCAAAGTAGGCTTGAGATACGTGTTGGAATACTTCCAGCGATTCAGCGCTCATTGGCGTAGTCGCAGCATAGTCTAAATAAATCATAAGTAAACTCCCTTCAGAATAGGAGATTAAAACTGCAAAAAAGCTGGTAAATCTTGCAGTCTAGTTCTCTCGTAAAAATATTTCTTGTCATTAGTTTAAATTTATGTAAATATAGGTGTCAAGACACTTATGTATACAGGGGGTTTTTTTGTGTCTCCAAACTATGGTGATGTCATTGTTGTCGGGAGCGGATTGTCTGCTTTATTGACTGCAAAGTACTTAAGTAAGCATATGAATGTGATGGTTTTCACAAAGTCTAATAAATATGAAAATAATTCTTTTCTGGCACAAGGTGGAGTTGCCGGTGCGATAGCTGATACGGATACATGGCAAGAGCATTTTCACGATACGATTCTTGCCGGATGCAATCATAATGAAAAAGATTCAGTGGAGCTGTTAACGAAGCTTGGTCCCCGTATGCTTCAAGATTTAATGGAGGCAGGAATGGATTTTGATAAAGATGAACATGGCATGCTTTCGCTTGGTATGGAGGGGGCGCATTCACAGAGGAGGATTTTACACGCTGGTGGAGATCAGACGGGGAGAAGGATGATGCAGTGGCTCCATTCCCAAATCCTGCACTGTGTTCAGATTGTCGAGCAGGAAACGGTCATTAAAGTACTGAAGGAAGATGATTGCTGCTGTGGCATAAAAACAGTCAATCGTTTTGGAGAACGAAAATCCTATTATGCTTCCCATATTGTTTTTGCAACAGGTGGAGCAGGCGCGCTTTATTCCTATACATCCAATGATCCAAGCGTGAACGGCATGGCGCTGGCGTTGGCCTACCAAGCGGGTGCGACTCTTACAGATCTGGAGTTTATGCAGTTTCATCCCACCATGCTGCATGTGAATGATAAGGTGATCGGTTTGGTATCTGAAGCGGTTCGTGGGGAAGGGGCATATCTTGTCAACGATCAAGGGAAAAGGATCATGCAGGGCATCCATCCACTTGAGGATCTAGCACCGCGGGACATTGTTTCCAGGACCATTTTTCAGGAACTCGATCGTGGTGGCAAAGTATTTCTAAATATAGAGAACGTAATAAATTTTGAAAAGCGTTTTCCTACCATTTCGTATATGTGCACAATCCAAGGCATTTCATTAAAAACTAAACTTCTTCCAGTTGTACCTGGGGCCCATTTTTTCATGGGAGGAATCAGAACCGATCTGAATGGCGAAACGTCACTTAAGGGTTTGTATGCAGTGGGCGAAGCTGCATGCAACGGAGTACACGGTGCAAATAGGCTTGCCAGCAACTCACTGTTGGAGGCCATTGTCTTTTCCAAAAAACTGGCCGAACACCTGTTAAATAAACCGATGGGAAACTGTCATGAGAAATTGATAGATGAACCTTTAGCTAAAGCCAAACCCGACAAGCCGTTCTTAGCGCTCCCTGCTAAAAGCGAGCTCCAAGCAATGATGATGAAGCATGCGGGAATAGTACGGCATGCAGAAGGGCTGCAGAAGTTGAAGGGATGGCTTGAAGCGTATCAGCCATATTGGCAGGACATTGATCGGTTGGAAATGAATCTGTCCCTGGAAGAAACGGAACTAATTTTCATGCTGCAGATCAGTCATCTGATTGCATCAGCTGCAATGGAAAGGGAGGAGAGCAGAGGGGCCCATTGCCGCTCTGATTACCCTCAGGCAAGCGAGGCTTGGCTTCAAAAAAGGATAAGTCATCAGGAAAAAATAAAGGTGCTTGTATAAAGGAGAGGAAAGTATTGAATCCGTTCAAACTGCAGGATATGCTGCGTGATTTCTTTAAAGAAGACATTGGAGACAGGGATCTGACCTCAGAGGCTCTATTCGGCGAGGATGCTACGGGTGCCGGTAAATTCATCGCAAAGGAAAACGGAATCTTTGTGGGGGAGTCCATATTAATAGAAGCATTTAAGCTTCTGGATCCCGAGACTTCTATCACCATTAATAAGAAAGATGGAGAGCGAGTCGAAAAGGGGGAAACAATTGCAACAGTTCATGGCAAAATGCGGGTTCTTTTAAGCGGGGAGCGTGTTGTGCTGAATCTGTTGCAAAGACTAAGTGGAATAGCCACCTTGACCAGAACGGCAGTGGATATGCTTGACAGTGAAACGACTAAAATCTGTGATACAAGAAAAACGACTCCAGGGCTGAGAATGCTGGAAAAGTATGCAGTTGTCTGTGGAGGCGGCTCCAATCACCGCTTTGGTCTGTATGATGGTGTCATGATCAAGGATAATCATATTGAATTCGCAGGCTCCATAACGGAGGCGGTGCATCGGGCACGTCAAAGAATTGGGCATATGGTGAAGGTGGAAGTGGAAACGGAAACAAAGGAGCAAGTCATGGAGGCGGTTAGCGCAGGAGCGGATATCATCATGTTTGATAACCGGACACCACAAGAGATACAGGAATTCATTCCATGCGTCCCTGACGGTATCGTTACTGAAGCATCAGGAGGTATCACCCTTGAGAACCTGGCAGGCTATCGGAACACAGGCGTTCATTATATATCTTTGGGGTTTATCACCCATTCCGCACGCTCGTTGGATATAAGCTTTAACGTAGGATTGAAAAAATAAAGTCTTTTCGGACCAAAAAACAAACATTTTTACGAAAATAGCCGAAAACAGAAGGGGAAGATTGATATGAATATCCTGGACTTGATGAAAAAAGATAATAAGATGCTTCCCTCTCGCTACCTGGAAATGTCGAGAGAGGAAATGAGAGAAAGGGTACTTGAAATTAAACGGAAGCTTGGAGCAGACTTGTTTATACCGGGTCATCACTATCAAAAGGATGAAGTGATCGAGTTTGCGGATGCTACCGGAGATTCCCTGCAGTTGGCCCAGGCTGCAGCCAATACGACCGCATCCTATATTGTGTTCTGCGGCGTACATTTTATGGCAGAAACGGCTGATATCCTCACAAAAGAAAATCAGGTGGTCGTCCTGCCGGATATGCGGGCAGGCTGTTCGATGGCGGACATGGCAGATATTCATCAGACAGAGCGAGCTTGGGAAAAGCTTCAGCAGATTTTCGGGGATACGATGCTTCCCCTGACCTACGTCAATTCAACAGCTGCAATTAAAGCGTTCTGTGGAGAAAGAGGCGGAGCTACTGTAACCTCCTCGAACGCACACAAGATGGTGAGCTGGGCATTCACTAAAAAGGAGCGGATCCTCTTCTTGCCGGATCAGCATCTAGGAAGGAATACGGCCTTTGATCTGGGAATCCCACTTGAAGAAATGGCAGTGTGGAATCCGGTAACAGACGAACTGGAATTTACCGGGGATCCTTCCACTGTAAAAGTGATTCTTTGGAAAGGGCATTGCTCCGTCCATGAAAAGTTTACGGTGGAAAATATCCGGGGCTTAAGAGAGGAAAAGCCTGACATGACCATTATCGTCCATCCGGAATGTACAAGGGAAGTGGTGGAGCTTAGCGACATGGCTGGCAGTACAAAGTACATCATTGATACGATCAATCAAGCGCCATCCGGAAGCAAATGGGCTATCGGGACCGAAATGAACCTTGTAAACAGGATCATCCAGGAGCATCAGGATAAGGAGATTATATCCCTTAACCCTAATATGTGCCCATGTCTGACAATGAACAGAATCGACCTGCCTCACCTTTTATGGGCGCTCGAATCCATTGAGGACGGTAACGTTATAAATAGAATATCTGTAGAAGAAACTGTAGCAGAGAACGCTATTTTTGCTTTGGAAAAAATGCTGGAGAATGCTTAATATATGAGGGGTATCCAAACTATTTAGTTGGATGTCCCTCTTTTTTATCATATATTTTCCTTTTGTCGCATAAGTTGAGGTGAAGAATAGTGGCAAAATGCCCACTCGACACATAGACTGTAAAGACTTTGCTAAGGAGGGAAAACCCTTGAAAATCCATATCGTACAAAAAGGAGATACATTGTGGAAGATTGCCCAGAAATATAATGTGAATTTCGAACAGCTGAAACAAGCGAATTCACAGTTAAGCAATCCTGACATGATTATGCCCGGAATGAAAATAAAAGTGCCAATGGCAGGTGTAGCCGTAAAAAAAGAAAACCAGGTGTTGGGAGTGACAAAAGAAGCCCCTAAAACAATGGGTGTAAAAGAAGCCCCTAAAACGATGGGTGTAAAAGAAGCCCCTAAAACGATGGGAGTAAAAGAGGCACCGAAGCCACAGCATCCTTACAAGGAGATGCCGAAAAAGCCGGCAGTAAAGGAAGAGCAGATCAAAGAGGCGCCAAAAACACCTTATGTGCCTAAAATGCCTCAATTGAAACCTTATTTTCCGGAAATTGATGTGAATAATTACAATATCAATGTTCCAATCAATCAAATGCCAAAAATGCCAAAGATGCCAGAAATGCCGAAGATGCCAAAGATGCCAAAGATGCCAAAGATGCCTGTAGCGCAACAGGAAGAAAGTCCAGAAAGTCCTGAGCCGCAAGTAATGGGTGTCGAATCACCGCCGCCAGCACAAGCTCCAATGATACAGCCGGAATTCTGTTATCCTGCATCACCTATTCTTCCAGGTTCAGGTTTGTGCCCACCGTATCATCATGGACATCACGGCGGATATGGGATGATGCCTGGAATGGGAATGCCGATGGGTCAAGGAATGATGCCAGGAATGTCAGGAATGATGCCAGGTATGCAGGGAATGCCGATGGGTCAAGGTATGATGCCAGGTATGCAAGGTATGCCGATGGGTCAAGGTATGATGGAGGAGTCACCGGATTGGGATATGGGTCAAATGCAGCAGCTTCAACAGATGGGACAAATGCCTCAAATGGGGCAGCAGCAGATGGATCCTTCCCAGGTGGCAGGTGTTCAAGATCAAATGGGCGGACAAATGCAAGAGATGCAAGGGATGCAAGGGATGCCAGAAATGATGCCAATGCAGGGAATGCCGATGGGTCAGGGAATGATGCCAGAAATGATGCAAATGCAAGGTATGCCGATGGGTCAAGGGATGATGCCGCAAGGAATGCCGATGGGACCTTGGGGTGGAGGACCTTGGGGCGGAGGATATCCGTGCTATCCTGTTTCCCCGGTAGCACCTGGTTCTGGTTTTGGTCCGATGGGAGGTTTTCCACATGGCGGAGGGCATGGTCAGCAAGTAGCAGGAGCTTCTGATGGTGACTGCGGTTGCGGGCCATCCCCACAAGCAATGGGATACAGATCACAGGTTCCTTATGGATATCAGCAAGCACCTTACGGAATGCAGTATCCTGGATATGGTGTACCACAAGCAGGCTATCCGATGTCCATGCCTGGATACTACGGTCCTCAGGGTTATGGATATGGACCTTCCAATGAAGAGGATTTCCGCAATACTGAATCCGACTTTGACGGTCCGGAATCTGATGATGAGGCCTGAAGAAAGATTTTCTAAAGACGATTTCACTCGAAATCGTCTTTTCTTCCGTCTTTTTCAGGATAATGGGATACAATCTTCTACGCAAATAAAGGAAAATCTATTTAAAGTACAAACAGACACAGGTACGTTCATCCTAAAGGGGATAAGTGATTTTCAGAGTGTCCAATCCAGCATTGTCTTGAATCGGTTCCTCATAGAGAAGGGATTCCTCAGGGGTTTGGAGTATATGGAGCTGTCAAACGGACTCCATTATATGTTTGAAGGACAGCTAGTATGGACGATGACGAGATATATTCCGCCTAAACGGCCTTTTTCCTTTTTAAGGGAAGAGGACAGATTGGATGGAGTGGAAGTTCTGAAGTCATTTCATCACTATTCGGCAAAGCTTATCCCGGTTCTAAGCTCGTTTCTAAAGAGGGAGAATCTGCTGATGAAATGGGAGGCGCGTCTGGAAAAATTCGAGCAAAATCTTCCAATATTAACTCAATGGTTTAATTCCACTTCATTTAGTGAAATTGTATACTATAGCAAAGCGTCGCTGGAGCAATTAAAGATGGTCGATTTTACAATGGAGAAATCGGATGAAGTGGTTCTTCATGGGGATGTTGCAAGTCATAATTTCGTGAAAAGTACGGATAATAAGACGTATTTAATTGATTACGATCTGATTTCCATCGGTCTAGCGGAGTGGGATGATGTGCAATACGCAAGCAGAATACTGCCGTTCATCAAATGGGATAAGAAAAAGTTTTTCCGGATTCCCATATTTCAATATTATTTGAAGCACCCATGGTTTTGGATTGCTTTGGCCTTTCCGATGGATATCCTTCGTGAGGGAAATCAGTTTTCAGAAACGGTGCAGAACCACTCCATGCCCCAAAGCTATACAAACCTTTCCTTTTTCCTAAGCAGCTGGAATCTGCGCAAACAATTTTTGACGAATTTTCACAACATGATACAATAATGAATATTGTCAATTGGAGGGAAGATTACGCAATGGAAGAAAATATTTCTAAATTAGTGCAGTGGATTCAAGAAAAAGTTAAAAATGCAGGATTAAACGGTGCAATCGTTGGTGTAAGTGGAGGCATTGATTCGGCTGTTGTTGCCCATCTCATCAAAAGGGCATTTCCTGATGCATCCCTTGGTGTCATTATGCCATGCAAAAGTGATCCTAAAGATCAGGAGTATGCGATGGAAGTAATCGAAAGCTGCGGAATAAGCCACACTACAATCGATTTGTCCCAAACGCATACTGTCCTTTTTTCCGAAATGGAAAAGAGGTTGAAGGAAAAAGGAGATTGGAAAGAGGAGACAGCAAGACTAGGTGATGCCAATACACGCGCACGCCTTAGAATGACTACCCTATATGCTGTTGCCAACAACTATGGCTATCTGGTGGTTGGTACAGATAATGCGGCTGAATGGCATACAGGCTATTTTACGAAGTATGGGGATGGCGGCGTTGACTTGGTGCCACTGGTTCATTTTACAAAAGGTGAGGTTCGTGAGATGGCAAAAGTTCTTGGCGTACCGGAGTCCATCATCAATAAGCCACCTAGCGCAGGTCTTTGGGAAGGACAAACAGATGAAAATGAAATGGGCACAACCTATAACATGATCGACAGCTACCTCAAGGGAGAGCAAATTCCTGAAAAGGACAAAGCGATTATTGATTCCATGCATAAACGCACAGAACATAAACGTCAATTGGCATTCGCTCCTCCAAAATTTTAAGTGTTGGTGGGAACTGACAAAATAAAAAACCCCTTAATCAGTCAAGCTAAGAGGGAGTACACTTTGTACTCAACTGACTGGTTAGGGGGTTTTTACATTGAGGAAGTCTGTCTTAACGGTTACTTCAGCGGCATTTTTGCTGGGGGGACTTACAGGATGCGGCGGCGGTAACAGTGCTGCTGATAACAGGTACTATGAAGAAACAAGTCCTATGGGGTATTACACAAGTGAGCACAACCCGAATGTAAACAATGACCGTAACCGCCCTGCAACACAAGAAGAACGAGGTAATGCTCGTATCATGGATGATAACGACGGTCCGCTTAACGAGATCATGGATCGCGCAGTCGTGTATGGTGAGCGTCGCAACAACGACAACAACAATCGTAATACCGCTTCTCCTGCAACCAACAGAGGAAAGCAGTATGATCATGAGCGTCTATATAGCCGCAGCGATAAAAATTATCATGGACAGCTTGACGGTGTCCATAATATCGCTAATCCGTCCTATTATAACAACTATAATGGACGTCTAACGGAAAAGCTTGCTGATCGCGCTTCCAAGGTGAAAGGTGTGAAAAATGCACGTGCCGTAACCTATGGGGACGACATATTGATCGCTGTGGAACCAAATAAAGACGCAAACGAGCAGCAATTAACCAAAGACGTACGCCGAGCAGTCAAACCGCTAGTCAACGGAAAAGACTGTCGCGTCGTAGTCGACGATGGAACATTTCACACAGTACGACAACTAGACAACGACCTGCGTGGCGGAGGACCGGTCGACGACATCAACTCCGAAATCAAAGACCTCATCAACACCATGGTCCCAGGCCGCTAACCCAAGAGGCAGACACCCGTCTGCCTCGTTTTTTTAACCACACCCCACCAAATCATAAGTCTCAAAAAACAAAATAAAGCCAAAGAGCCCCCAAGGCTCTTCGCCAAAACCACACAACATAGACAACAAAAAAAGTAAGTGGTCTGACCCTCTCCCCGTCCCAAAATAAAAACCACACTGAAAATACTCCCCTCGCAACCTAAATCCAAAAAAAACAGCGAGGGGTCAGACCCTGGTCTTGTGCATCCCTCCCCAGCAATACCTCCAAAGCCATCTACCACAACACCCCCACCAAACCATAATCCCCAAAAAACAAAATCAGCCAAAGAGCCCCCAAGGCTCTTCGCCAAAACCACACAACATAAAAAACAAAAAAAGTAAGGGGTCTGACCCTTCCCCCGTCCCAAAATAAAAACCACACTGAAAATACTCCCCTCGCAACCTAAATCCCAAAAAAACAGCGAGGGTCAGACCCTGGTCTTGAGCATCCCTCCCCAACAATACCTCCAAAGCCATCTACCACAACACCCCCACCAAACCCTAAATCCCCAAAAAACAAATTCAGCCAAAGAGCCCCCAAGGCTCTTCGCCAAAACCACACAACATAAAAAACAAAAAAAGTAAGGGGTCTGACCCTCCCCCCGTACCTATATAAAAACAACTCTGAAAATACTCCCCTCGCAACCTAAACATCAATAAACCTGCGAGGGTCAGACCCCGGTCTTAAGCATCCCTCCCCAACAAACCCACCAAACCCACCAAACCCTCCATCCCTACAAAAAAACATTTAACCCCAAAAGACTAAATCCCCAAAAACTGGTCAAACTAAAAAAGACAAGACTAGCTTAATAACCTAAAGAACTAAATCTTATAGAATGTGAGGGGGCTATCCAAGATGAAACCCATCATTCCAAAGCAATTCTGGCTGATGATCACAGCATTTATCACAACATGTGGAGCACTTTACAGCTTTTCCACTTATCAAGGTGCCGCCGATGAAAACGAGATTGTAGAAGAAGAAGTATTAGAGGAAGTATATGAAATCAATGGACCCTTAACGCTAAAAGTTGTGCTGGAGCGCATTTATCTAGATGGAGAAGTGAGCGAAGAAACGTTGCAGGAAACCGTATGGGCGATGGAGGATTTTTGGGCGGAATACGATAATTGGCAAGTGATAGACTTAAATGAAGAACAGATTGTGTTTCAGCAATATATTGATGACATTTCCCCGCTATTGAAGACAAACGGCTATTTCGGCATATCCAATGACGGTGTTCTTACGATATATGAAGGAAAGCCGACTGAGGCATCCAAGATCATTCAGTCCTTTTTCCAGATCGATGTAGGGAAACTGGAAAGCCATCAGCATGAAAAGTTAAAAGGGGGAATCAGGGTGGTTTCCAAGGATGAATATGTACAGGTGCTGGAAACATTCAAGCCATATTCCTCACAAAAACAATAAGGCTCTTTTCGTGAAGTTTATTGCTTTTGTCCGTTAAAAATCGGCTTTTTGATTTTTTACAGCACATATCCCTGTAGAATTCAAAAGAAAATAAATCGATTACACGGGAAAAGAGCACATTAACAGGCTGGCAATTTGCCAGTCTGTTTTTCCCGTTGATTGGAACGATAATGCAATCCTCTCCGATAATCCAATGCTGCTTTTCTAAAACTTATGGTAAAATGGAGAGTAGATGATTTTAAAGGAGAGTTTTGTACCATTGATAGATTTCATTAGAGGCTTTGTGGAATATGTATCACCGGAATACGTGGTAGTGGAGGTGATGGGAGTAGGCTATCAGATTCACGCGCCAAACCCGTTCAGCTATACTGTGGATCGTGATAAAGAAGTGACTATTTATACATACCAGCATGTGAGAGAGGATATCCTTGCTTTATACGGCTTCAAAACACGGGAAGATAAGAACTTGTTTATGAAACTGTTGAATGTAACAGGGATCGGTCCAAAAGGGGCCCTAGCCATCCTTGCATCCGGACAGCCTGCACAGGTGGTCCACGCAATAGAAAATGAAGATGAGAAATTCTTGATCAAGTTCCCTGGCGTCGGGAAAAAGACGGCAAGGCAGATTATCCTTGATCTAAAAGGAAAGCTGAATGACTTGGTTCCAAGTGCATTTCCGGATCTTTTTCAACCGGGAGTCGATATGCCGGCTACTGGCAGTTCGAATAATGTGGCACTTGAAGAAGCGATGGAAGCCCTGCAGGTTCTTGGATATGGTGAGAGGGAAATCAAAAAGATCATGCCTGCACTGCAAAAAGAGGAGCTATCCACAGATCAATATGTCAAGAGAGCGTTACAGCTACTCCTAAAGTAGAGGGGTGAATCATAAATGATGGATGACCGTATGGTGTCACAAGACGCAACCATGGAGGATCAGTCACTGGAATACAGCCTGCGTCCCCAGACATTGCAGCAGTATATCGGACAGGATAAAGTCAAAGAGAATCTGGAAGTCTTCATTCAGGCCGCGAAAATGAGACAGGAGACCTTGGATCATGTGCTTCTTTACGGACCGCCAGGCCTTGGGAAAACGACGCTTGCCGCGATTATCGCCAATGAAATGGGCGTGCAGTTGAGAACAACCTCAGGACCGGCAATCGAGCGTCCTGGGGATCTTGCCGCCATCCTTTCCTCCCTTGAGCCGGGAGATGTGTTATTCATAGATGAAATACACCGTCTTCATCGCTCCATCGAGGAAGTCCTGTATCCTGCAATGGAAGACTATTGCCTTGATATCGTTATTGGCAAAGGCCCAAGCTCCAGGTCTGTACGTCTGGATCTGCCGCCGTTTACCCTGGTAGGGGCAACAACGAGGGTTGGATTGTTGACCGCTCCGCTCCGTGACCGTTTTGGTGTACTAAGCCGCTTGGAATATTATAATGAAGAGCAGCTTACCGAGATCTGTATGAGAACGGCCCAGATCCTAGATATCGGCTTGGAAATGGATGCAGCAACCGAAATCAGCAGAAGAGCACGTGGAACACCCCGTATCGCCAACCGCCTATTAAGGCGTGTCCGTGATTTTGCACAGGTATTGGGGAAAACGACGATAAATTCATTCTTGGCAAAAGAAGCATTGGATCGCCTACAGGTGGACCGGCTCGGGTTGGATCATATCGACCATAAGCTGCTCATGGGGATCATTGAAAAATTCCGAGGCGGACCGGTCGGAGTCGACACAATTGCCGCAACTATAGGGGAGGAATCCCACACGATTGAAGATGTGTATGAACCCTATCTTCTTCAAATCGGTTTTCTCCAGCGAACGCCGAGAGGACGGGTTGTGACGGATCTTGTTTACCGTCACTTTGACATGGAGGTGCCAAAGGAATAATGGAACTGCCAAAGATGCTGATGGTCGTTGGTGCTGTGCTGTTGCTAGTAGGATTTTTGTGGCAGGTTGTCGGCAAGATTCCCGGAGATATCGTCGTGAAAAAAGGGAACTTCACGTTCTTTTTCCCGATCATCACCTCCATTATCATCAGCATAGTACTGAGTCTCGTCTTTTATTTTATTGGACGTTTTAAGTAAAGATTCACATTGAATTGCATAGAAAAAAGGTGAAAGTATGAAAATAGATTTATTTGATTTCCATTTGCCGGAGGAGCTAATTGCGCAAACACCTCTGGAACAAAGGGAAGCATCAAGATTGATGGTATTGAACAAAGAAACCGGCGCAATCAAGCATGAAGCGTCATTCCGCTCCATTTTGGAGTACGTAAAGTCAGGGGACTGCCTCGTTTTGAATGATACGAGAGTATTGCCTGCGAGACTTTTCGGGGTAAAAGCCGAAACGGGAGGCAAGATTGAAGTGCTCCTTTTGAAGCAAATCGAGGGTGACACATGGGAAACGCTTATCAAGCCGGCTAAAAGAGTTAAGGCTGGTACTGTCCTCTCCTTTGGTGACGGCAGATTGACCGCTGTATGTGTGAGTGAAAGTGACCATGGCGGCAGACAGCTCGAATTCCGCTATGAAGGGATCTTCTATGAGGTCCTTGAAAGCCTCGGGGAAATGCCGCTGCCACCATATATAAAGGAACAGCTTGAAGACCGTGACCGCTATCAGACGGTTTTTGCAAGGGAAACGGGCTCAGCTGCAGCGCCGACAGCAGGCCTTCATTTTACGGAGGAATTGTTGGAGGAACTTAACAACCGTGGGGTGCACACTGCTTTCATTACCTTGCATGTCGGGCTTGGGACATTCAGGCCGGTCAGTGTGGATACGGTGGAAGAGCATGATATGCATGCGGAATTTTATCAGATAACAGAAGGTACAGCACGACTGTTGAATGAGGTTCGTGCAAAAGGCGGCAGGATTATAACCGTTGGAACGACCTCCACAAGAACCTTGGAGACGATTGCACGTGACCATGGCGAATTTGTGGAAGCGAGCGGCTGGACGAACATCTTCATCTATCCGGGCTATGAATTCAGGGCAATTGATGGAATGATCACAAACTTCCATCTGCCGAAATCAACTTTGATCATGCTGGTCAGTGCCCTGGCAGGTCGCGAGCATGTGATGAAAGCCTACGAGGAAGCAGTAAACGAAAGGTATCGCTTTTTCAGTTTTGGAGATGCTATGCTAATTTTATAAGAGAGTACTAAGGAGAATCCAATGACAGCAATCAGATATGAACTAATCAAAACTTGTAAGCAGACAGGAGCACGTCTAGGTATCGTGCACACGCCACACGGTTCCTTTGAAACACCGGTCTTTATGCCGGTAGGAACCTTGGCGACAGTAAAGACGATGTCACCGGAGGATGTTAAATCCATGGGTGCCGGCATCATCTTGAGTAATACGTATCATCTCTGGCTTCGTCCCGGAAATGAGATCGTCAAGGAAGCGGGCGGTCTTCATAAATTCATGAACTGGGATCGTGCCATTTTGACAGACTCAGGAGGATTCCAGGTATTCAGTTTGAGTGATCTTCGTAAAATTGAAGAGGAAGGCGTTCACTTCCGCAATCACATGAATGGGGACAAGCTTTTCCTATCTCCTGAAAAAGCGATGCAGATCCAGAACGATCTGGGCTCCGATATCATGATGGCATTCGATGAATGTCCTCCTTTCCCTGCAACACATGAGTATATGAAAAAATCGGTAGAGCGTACATCCCGCTGGGCAGAACGCTGTCTTAAAGCGCATCAGCGTCCACAGGATCAGGGATTATTCGGGATTGTCCAAGGTGGGGAGTATGAAGATTTGCGTAAGCAAAGTGCACAGGATCTTGTGTCCATGGACTTCCCAGGCTATGCAGTCGGGGGACTTTCAGTTGGAGAGCCAAAGGATGTCATGAACCGTACACTTGAGTTTACCACGCCATGGCTGCCTACTGATAAGCCTCGCTACCTGATGGGTGTTGGTTCACCGGATTCCCTTATTGATGGAGCAATACGTGGAATTGATATGTTTGACTGCGTGCTGCCGACTAGAATTGCACGTAATGGGACATTAATGACAAGTGAAGGGCGTCTTGTTGTGAAGAATGCGAAGTTTGCACGTGATTTTGGTCCACTAGATCCTGAGTGTGATTGCTATACTTGTACAAATTATTCCAGAGCTTACATTCGTCACCTAATCAAATGTGACGAAACTTTGGGAATTCGCCTTACAACTTACCATAACCTATATTTTCTGGTAAAATTAATGGAGCAAGTCCGTCAAGCAATCCGAGAAGATCGCCTTGGGGACTTCAAAGAAGAGTTTTTTGAGAAATATGGATTCAATAAACCGAATGCCAAAAACTTCTAAAACTTCTTCCCAACTATTCACACAAAGAAAGGAGGACTATAAATGCAAGATATTCTTGGAGTAATTTGGCCTTTACTACTAATGTTTGCTATTTTCTACTTCCTTTTAATTCGTCCACAGCAGAAGCGTCAGAAGCAAGTGCGTGAAATGCAGACAAACCTGCAAAAGGGAGATAAAATTGTTACAATCGGTGGGTTGCACGGAATCGTGGATGCACTGGATGAGGACAAAATCGTCCTGAAAACAGGTGACGGATCTCGTCTTACATACGATCGTCAAGCGATCAGAGATGTAAACAAGGACTAATAGTAAAAGAGCATGCTCAATCCATCAAATGGAGTGATGCATGCTCTTTTTTTATTAAGCTTTGGAAATTTTCCCGCCGCTCAGGTTGACCCCAATGATACCGCCAAGCATGGCAACGGCGATAAAGCCCAAGTGGAAGAAAAGCTGATTCATTGAAAAAAGTGAATCGTTACCCAGATACTGAAACAGGAAAATGATGAGCGAATAAGCCCCTCCTGTCGCACCTCCAAGCATCCAGCCTTTTTCCCTGCCCTTGCCTCCTGATACGAAGCCGCCAATAAAGAGGGTTAAAAAGGAAAGTGTCAGAATGATCCAGGCTACACTAGATTCCTGGAGGGATGTAAAACGAAGCAATAAAGAAAAAAGCAGGCTTGTTGCTATAGCGAATATAAAAATTGTAATAAGGCCATACATGATGGCGAGTCCCAGTCTTTTTGATTCCATTGTTCTTTCTCCTCTCTTTGTCCAACATGGTAAGTAATACAAGCATATTCACCAGGAGAAAAATATAGAATACAAATATTTTCTGGGACATGCGTCATACAATGTAGAAGGGGAGAGAACGGAGAGGCTGGGTGGAAGAACAATGCTTACGATAATGACTTTAATCATTTTTATCCTGACGTATGTGGTAATCATGACAGAAAAATATGACCGGGCCGTTATAGCTTGTATCGGGGGAGTGGGAATGCTTATGGCCGGCGTCCTCACAACAGATACCGCTTTTTTGACGTATATGGATTGGAACACGATTTCGCTGCTTTTCTCCATGATGGTCATCGTGACTATCACCAGTCAAACCGGGATTTTTGAATACATTGCAATTGTCTTGGCAAAAGCGGTCAATGGGAGGGGGATCCCTCTTTTAATAGCAGTTTCTGTCCTTACAGCATTCGGTTCCGCTTTTTTGGCGAATGTAACGATTGTCCTTCTACTGGTTCCAATCATCCTGACCTTGACAACTATGCTTGGATTGCCGGCTATCCCTTATTTGGTTGCGGTGATACTTTCTGCAAATATCGGGGGTACTGCTACTTTGATTGGCGATCCACCGAACATCATGATAGGGCAGGCGGTGGAACATTTGACCTTCAATGCTTTTCTGATGCATCTTGCTCCAATTGTTTTCATCATTTTTTTATCCACAATGGGCGGGCTTATTTTGCTGTATCGGAAAAAATTGAAAGTAAGCGCAGAGCTTCAACAAAATCTCCGGTCGCTGAAAGCAGAAGTGAACTGGAACTTCACGCTGGTAAAGTCCCTTTCCGTTCTGGGGATTACCATCGCTGGATTTATGCTGCACACTTTCCTCCATCTTGAGCTGACAACGGTGGCGATGGCAGGTGCCCTGCTGCTCCTGTTTTTAACGCATGACGTGTATAAGCCGGAGGAGATATTCAAAGAGGTGGAATGGGGAACTCTATTCTTTTTCATGGGGCTGTTTCTATTGGTCGGAGGACTGGAGGAAGTGGGTATCATCGACGAACTGGCAAGGGGAATCATTTTTACTACTGAAGGGGACTACAAAACGACTGCCCTTTTGATTCTTTGGCTGACCGGGCTTCTTTCTGGTTTCGTGGATAACATTCCTTTTGTCGCTGCCATGATTCCTGTAATCAGCGAATTCGAGGACTATGGGATGACGAATCTGGACCCGTTATGGTGGTCGCTTGCGCTTGGTGCCTGCTTGGGAGGCAATGGCACCTTGCTTGGTTCATCGTCCAATTTGGTGGTGGCAGGCCTAGCAGCAAAATCCAATCATCCGCTAGGTTTCCTTTCCTTTATGAAGATTGGACTAACTGTAGTGATTTTCTCCTTAATAATCTCGACTGTTTATATATACTTCAGGTATTTAATTTATTTTTAGGCTTCATGCGAAAACATCCGTTATCTGTACTTGGAAAATCCTGTTTGACATGAAAATTCCTTTCTTGCAAAGACTATCCCTAACATGTTTTTTGGAGCTCGTTGCAAAAGGAGGCGATCATTCTCTATGGAGGAGTACGTAATCATAATCGCGCGGACTATTTTTCTTTACATCGTGATCCTCTTTATCTTCCGGGTGATGGGGAAGCGGGAGATTGGGGAATTGAGCGTACTCGATCTGGTCGTCTTTATCATGATTGCGGAGATGGCGGTAGTTGCCATTGAGAATCCGAAAGACGAATTGATGGTCGCCCTATTGCCAATGTTGATCCTGATGGGCATCCAAATCATCCTTGCATTCATATCGCTCAAAAGCCAGAGAATACGAGAGCTGATTGATGGAAAGCCGAGTGTCATCATTAACAATGGAAAAATTGATGAAAAAGAGATGAGGAAACAGCGCTACAATTTTGAAGATCTACTCGTACAGCTTCGGGAAAAGAATGTGAAAAACGTGGCGGATGTCGAGTTTGCCATATTGGAGGCATCCGGAAAGCTCTCTGTCTTTGAAAAAAACAAAGACAGGGAAAATAAGGAGGAGGGCACACTCAATCTGCCATTGATCATGGACGGTGCAATCCAGGATGAACATCTACAGCAGATCGGGAAAACCAACCTTTGGCTTCGACAGCAACTACGAAATCTGGGATATAAAGATTTTAGGAAAATTTCCTACTGCAGCTACAATGACGGCGTATTCTTTATTGATTTAATAGACGAATAAAAGACAGTGGCGAGAAATTCTTAAAGAGGTCCGTTTTCAGGTGAAATCAAATTAATTGACTAGGATCAAGTGGGTTCGCACTTATCGGTTGGGAGATCAGGTTAAGCACTAGAAAGGATTGATAGACGGAGAAATTCCGTTTAATTAGTCATTACTATTAAAAAAGGCTGAAATAGACGGAGAAATTCCGCCTATTGCCTCGAAAAATTCGAAAATTGGTGATTTTGCTGTGCATAAGCGTAAAAACTCCCCTTAATTCCCCCGAAACAAGCTACATTCTGCATTTAACCGGAAAATCTCCTCTTATTTTTCTTTTTCTGGTTCTTCGAGAAAGGACAAGACATTTTATATAAAAGATTACGACGAACCGAATCATCTGTGACAAAGGTTTTATTTATATATTGTATACCTAATAAAGAAACTCGCCAATTACTACGGCGAGTTTTACTTTTTTATATACGGTTTAAAAAATTCGCCACTGTTTTTATTTGACTATCCACCTTCTCAAAAACGGTACCCGCGCAAGCTCCTCCCTTTTGACAAGGCCGAACAGGAACAAGAGGGCGATATAGAGCAGACAGGTAAGGAAAATGAAGAGTAAGCTTCGTTTCCCAAGGGTCAGGTCGAGCAGCCAATGATCGAGCATCCATTTACCACTGATGGTGCAAATACCCATGGTGATGAAGCTTTTTACATAATCCCGGACGTAAAGGGAATAGGAGAGGACCTTCATGATGGTGGCCATATGAAGCATCGTAACGAGCATCATGCCGATCACGATTCCGAGTGCCGCCCCCATGATACCGAAGCTTGGCTTACTGGCCAGCACGAAGATCACGCCGGTTTTCACCAAAGCCCCGATAAAGCTGTTGATCATCGCGGCCTTTGCCAGATCGAGCGCCTGCAGCGTTGCCTGAAGTGGTCCTTGGAAATAGTAGAACAGGAAAAAAGGAGCCATCACTTTAATATATATGGCCGCTTTACTGCTTCCGTACATGAAGAGCATGATGGGATCGGCAAAAACAAAAAGCAGGACAACGGCTATTCCACCTGAGACAAAGGATAATCTCAGTGCCTGCTGCAGGCGATGTTCGATAAGAATCGAGTTTTTTTTCGCTGCCGCCTCACTAATGGCAGGAACTAGGGCAGTCGATAAGGAATAAGTAATAAAGGATGGCAGCATGAGAAGCGGAAGTGCAAAACCTACTAATTCTCCATACTGCTTTGTAGCAAGTGACGTGGCTACCCCCGCAATTGCCAGACTTTGTGCCACTACAATAGGCTCAAAGAACCATGCGATGGAACCGATCATCCGGCTACCGGTTGTCGGGATGGCAATCCGCATCAAATCGTTGAATGTTTGTTTCCCTTCTCCCACATAGCTGAAAAATTTCTTTCGCAGCCGAAAACTCTTTTTATTTTTAAAGACAAATACCATGTAAAGCAAGGATATCAACTCACCTGCAACGGCAGAAAGCATCGCCCCTGCAGCGGCATATTCGATCCCGTATGGAAGCAGTGCCTTTGTACATGCAGCAACAAGCGAAATGCGGACCACCTGCTCGATAACCTGGGAGATGGCGGATGGTTTCATATTCTGCCTGCCTTGGAAATAGCCGCGCAATACGGAGGATATCGCAATGATCGGGACAACAGGTGCGATGGCAAGCAATGGATAGTACGTTCTTGGATCTGTGAAGAGATTTGTGGATAGATAAGGAGCCAGAAGAATCATGGCCGGTGTAAAGATGATGCTCAAAGTACCGGTAGTGGCAAGCGAGACGATCAGAATCTTCTTTATCTTGCGGTGGTTTCCCTGTGCTTCCGCTTCGGCGACAAGCTTGGAGATGGCAACCGGCAGTCCGAGCTGTGTAATGGTAATCGTAAGAACGAGAGTCGGAACAGCCATCATATAAAGACCTACGCCTTCCTCGCCAATAAATCTGGCAACCACAATCCGATTAATGAACCCCAGAATACGGGTGATGAATCCGGCTACAATGAGGATCAGCGTTCCCCTTAAAAAGGTTTGCTTCGTCATGCTATAACCTGCCTTCTCAATTAACGTCATATCGTATACAATTATCTATATGCTTGTACATAGGCCGAGCATGACAAGGAATTGGTCGCTTTTTAAAGGGAGAGGCATGATGCACTTGTACATTTCTATGTAGAAAATAAAATGGAGGTACCTTGAATGATGAAAGAGACGAACTATCATGCGTATGATCTTTTCCGAAGCGACTTGACACCTGTTTTGCAAAGCAAGCTGGAGGAATTCCAGCTGTTTGGCTATGATAAAGTGACCGAGGATGAATTATGGGAATGTCTGACACGTAAAACATGGAAGCGCCCAGAGACGAAAATGCTGCATCAGCTTGTTAATGATGTGTATGGGCTTTCCATTACCGATTACATGAGCTATATCACGATTGAAGCGTATAAAGCGCCTAACTTTTTTCAGGAACAAAGGGATTAGAACCAGTTTCAACAAGAATTGACAGTAGGAAAGAGTTAACTCATAATGGTACATGATGGCAAAATATTGGCTTTATTGATATTCCAACTATTGCACTTTTCTTTACATATAAACACAAAAAAAGTCCAAGTTTATGCCAAGTGTCCGTAGTAATAAATAACACTCACCAGTGGTAAAAGCAGAAGGAGGATTTATAGTGGTTAAAAGAGGACGGATAGTGGCTTTCTTTTTACTTCTCATTCTATTAGGAAGTGTAATAGGAGTATTTACAAAGCCTATCGCAAACGATATCAAGCTTGGTCTTGACCTGCAGGGTGGATTTGAGATTCTGTATGAGGTAAAGCCCATCAATAAGGATGCGGCATTAGACCGGGAGACGCTCGTCAGTACGGTAAGCGCTTTGAATAAGCGTGTAAACGTATTGGGTGTAAGTGAACCTAATATTCAAATTGAGGGTGATGATCGCATCCGTGTTCAGCTTGCTGGTGTAGACGATCAGACGAAAGCAAGGGAGCTCCTCTCAACGGAGGCTAAATTATCTTTCCGTGATATAAATGATAAAGAACTGATGAACGGATCGGCACTTGCCGAGAATGGTGCAACACAATCTTTTGATTCCAACAACCGCCCAAGCGTGGCATTAAAACTGAAATCGGCAGATCAGTTTGCGGATGTAACACGACAGGTGGTAGAGATGGGGCCAGGGCAGAACCTTATGGTCATCTGGCTTGATTTTGAAGAAGGAGTAGACTCCTATGAAGCAGAATCGCAGAAGCCTGACCCTAAATTCCTTTCTGCTGCTGGAGTGGATGAAGTTTTCAATACCACTGAAGTTCAGATCCAAGGTGGAAACTTCTCGGTGGAATCGGCAAAAGAGCTGGCTGAGCTTTTGAATGCAGGATCACTCCCAGTTGAATTGGAAGAAGTATATTCCACATCCGTTGGAGCGAAGTTCGGTGAAGCTGCCCTTCAGAAAACGGTATTGGCAGGAGCAATCGGGATAAGCATCATATTCCTTTTCATGCTTTATGTGTATCGTCTTCCTGGATTCGTGGCAATTATCACGTTAAGTGTATATATTTTCTTGATTCTGTTAGTGTTTGATCTGATGAATGGGGTCCTAACCCTTCCAGGTATCGCAGCACTCATTTTGGGTGTCGGTATGGCAGTTGATGCCAACATTATCACGTATGAACGTATTAAAGAAGAACTGAAGCTTGGTAAAACACCTATGTCCGCATTCAGGGCAGGGAACCGCAACTCCCTTTCCACTATTTTGGATGCGAACATCACTACCCTGCTTGCAGCGGCTGTAATGTTCGTATACGGTACCAGTTCTGTACAAGGGTTCGCAACCATGCTTATTGTGAGTATCCTGTTAAGTTTTCTTACAGCAGTTTTCGGAACACGTCTTCTTCTTGGATTGTGGGTGTCCAGTAGAGCGCTGAACAAGAAGCCGCACTTATTTGGAGTGAAGAAGGCTGACGTTCTGGATATCAATATGACAGATGAACATACAGAACCTCCAAACCGTTATGAAAATTGGGATTTTGTAAAACACAGCAAAAAGTTCTTTATTTTCTCGGGAACGATGATTGTTATAGGTATCATTCTCCTTGCGGTATTCCGCCTGAATCTGGGAATAGACTTTGCAAGTGGAACACGTGTGGAAATAATGGCCGATTCCAGTCTTTCCGCAAAAGAAGTGACCGAGGAATTGACTGCGCTCGGATATGAGCCTAAAGATGTCGTATTGGCAGGAAATAATAATGAAATAGCTGTTGCAAGATATTTGGACAGCTTTACGCAGTCGGAAGTAGCAGAGATAAAAACATCCGTTGCAGATAAATACGGGTCAGAGCCAAATGTCAGCACAGTTTCTCCTACAGTAGGTCAGGAGCTTGCCCGAAATGCTTTTTTCGCGGTACTGATCGCTGCGATCGGAATCATCATCTATGTGACCATCAGGTTTGAGTGGCTGTTTGCTCTTGCCGCTATCGTGGCACTCTTCCATGATGCATTTTTCATGGTCGCATTCTTCAGTCTTGTACGATTGGAGGTGGATATCACGATCATTGCTGCAGTCCTTACCATTGTCGGGTATTCCATCAATGATACGATTGTTACCTTTGACCGGATCAGAGAGAATATGAAGAAGAAAAAACGGATCAAAACTTATGAAGATTTGGCTGAGATTGTCAATAAAAGCTTGCAGCAAACGTTCGTCCGTTCCATTAATACGGTCATTACGGTTGTCTTTGCAGTAATCGGTCTGTTGATCTTCGGAAGTGAATCCATTACAGGCTTCTCTGTTGCCTTGCTTGTAGGTTTGGTGGCAGGTACTTATTCCTCCCTGTTCATAGCGGCACAGCTATGGCTGATCTGGAAGCATAAACAATTGTCCAAACCGAAAAAGGTCCAGCTTGAAGAAGCGGAGCCTGAAGTATAAATCCTATGAAAAAATGCCGCAGAAGCAATTTCTGCGGCATTTTTTATATATAGTAAAATATAGAGGAAGTTTCGGGTACAATAGAAGAAGCATGAAAAAGAGAGGTGTGCGTCTTGGACCATAATGAGCGCTTTAAAAAAGCGGAATTTGCCGCGTTGGTAGGTGTCGTGGGGAATATAGTGCTTGCCATTCTCAAAGGATGGGCCGGTGTTGTTGCAAATAGCCGCGCACTAGTTGCGGATGCAGTCCATTCCGCTTCAGATGTAGCAGGCTCCCTAGCGGTATACATAGGACTGAAGGCTGCCAAACAGCCACCGGATGAAGATCATCCTTACGGGCATGGCAAGGCGGAAAATATCGCAGCCATAATTGTTGCTGTCCTTTTGCTGATTGTTGGCTTCGAAATAGGGAAATCCTCCTTCGCAGCATTCTTTGAGCCTATCGATGCACCAAAGATGCTGGCCGTGTATGTCGTGATTATTTCCATTGTCGTAAAAGAAGCGATGTTTCGCTATAAGTATAATTTGGGAAAGAAAATAAAGAGTGACGCCATTATTGTCAATGCATATGAACATAGGTCTGATGTGTTTTCTTCCATTGCAGCCCTCATAGGGATCGGGGGGGCGATTTTCGGAGATTATATCGGAGTGGATTGGCTGGTCTATCTTGATCCGGTAGCAGGTCTTTTTGTAGCCGCCTTGATCATGAAGATTTCGTGGCAGCTGGGTTCAGAGTCCATCCACAATACGATGGATCATGTCATGCATGAGGAAGATACAGATGAGTTCAGAGAAGTGGTGACTTCCGTTCCAGGTGTCCTTAAGATTGATGCATTGCATGCGAGGGAACACGGACATTATGTCATTGTGGACCTGAAAATATCTGTGGACCCTTACATAACGGTAGAAGAAGGGCATAAGATAGGGAAAGATGTAAAGGCGAAACTGCTTGAAAACCGTGAAGTCCAGGATGTGTTTGTGCATATCAATCCCTATTCGGAATCTTGATCACAGGATTTGAAGGAGGAGTGAATATGAAAAGTCAATGGTATCTATTAGCCGGATTTATCTTTACCATCATAGTGGCAATCTTTGCTGTACTCAATGTAGCGCCTGTGGAAGTTAACTATTTGTTTGGAACAGCGGAATGGCCCCTCGTATTGGTCATTCTATTCTCCGCATTGATGGGAATCGTCATTGCCGGTTCCATCGGTGTGTACCAGGTAATCAAGCTGAAGCGGAAAATGCAAGCCAAGCCAAGGCATATGGAAAAACCTTCATCAGAAAATGTGAAGGTGCCCAATAAAACCGAAGAAGAGAAAGGTACAATTTGAGGTAGGTAATTAGCTTATGACATTAACAATTTTTCAGTGTCTTGCAGTCCAATTTAGTTGGGCTGCATTTTTTATTGGATGGCGATGGCTACCCAGAAATAACTGAGTGTACTATTTGACTCCCTGTTGATTTCCGTTCCAGGCGTTCGCTTTCCATGGGGCGATGCTTGAGCCTCCTCGGCATAGCCTGCGGGGTCTCAAGCCTACCGCTATCTCCCGCAGGACAAGGAAGGCTGCGGCAGCGATACATCGCACGAAGAAAATGCTCGCATTTTCGAGGAGTCTCACACCTTGCACTCCAATCAACAGGGGCAGTATGTGACGCATAGCGGCTACACTAAATATGTCTCTTAGTGTAACTTTTCGCATTGGGATCTCTATTTAATGTCTAGTGTTGATTTTTTAAGAATCTAGCTGTTGATTGGAGCAATAGGCGAAGACTCCTGCGGGAGATGGTGTTCAGTGGAGACCCCACAGGCGAAGCCGAGGAGGCTCCACTAACGCCCCGCGGAAAGCGTAGCCTATTGCGGAAATCAACAGCGGTGTTTATCAGAGACAAAAACTCCATTATTTTAAAACCCGACTCAAACAAAGAAACGCCATGCTCCCTAAAGTGAATAACTCACTTTTCCCAATTGAAGGGAGCCCCTCTCTCTAGTATAATAAGTTAGGCTAAGGGAGGAATTCGTTTGCTAGCTTCTAAATCACGTTGGAATGTAAATAGGCCTGACCAAGAGCAGGTACGGAATTTGGCGGAAAGCCTGAAAGTGGCGCCTCTTATTGCTTCTCTCCTTGTAAACAGGGGACTGGATGATTACGAGACCGCAAAAAGCTTTTTGAATACAGAGACCCAAGAATTTCACGACCCCTTCCTGTTGGAAGACATGGATAAGGTCGTTCAGAGAATAGAAACGGCAATACAGAATGAAGAAAAGATTTTGGTGTTCGGCGATTATGATGCCGATGGAGTAAGCAGTACCACTGTGATGGTTACAGCTCTGCGAGAAAAAGGGGCGTCGGTGGACTTCTATATTCCAAACCGTTTTACAGAAGGTTATGGACCAAATGAAACTGCTTTCAGGCAAGCTAGTGATAACGGCTATTCTGTCATTATCACAGTCGATACCGGAATTTCCGCTCTGCATGAAGCGGATGTTGCAAGAGAGTTGGGTATCGACTTGATCATCACCGATCACCACGAGCCTGGACCTGTTCTACCGGATGCGTTTGCCATGATCCATCCAAAGAAAGAAACGTGCTCTTATCCATTCAAGGATCTTGCTGGAGTTGGAGTCGCCTATAAAGTGGCCCATGCACTACTCGGGAAGAACCCGGAGCACCTTCTGGAAGTGGCGGCTATAGGAACGATTGCTGACCTGGTCCCTCTGGTGGATGAAAACAGACTACTGGCTTCCAAAGGGATCAAAAAGATGCAGCAGACCAAAAGAGTCGGATTAAAGGCCTTGCTGCAAAAATGCGGGGTAGAACTCCATACCATTACAGAAGAGACAATCGGGTTCTCCATCGGACCAAGAATCAATGCGGTTGGTCGCCTCGACAATGCAGACCCAGCCGTCCACCTGTTAATGACAGAAGATGCGGAAGAAGCAAAAGAGCTGGCCGAAGAAATGGAAGCATACAATAAAGAAAGACAGCAGATTGTCACGCAAATTACAGAAGAAGCGATCAAACAGGTTGAGGAAATGTACCCTCCAGATGAGAATTCATTTCTTATCGTAACAGGACATAACTGGAATGCCGGAGTCATCGGTATTGTGGCCTCAAGGCTGGTGGACCGTTTCTATCGACCGACCATCGTGCTTAGCCTTGATGAAGAAAAGGGTCTTGCAAAAGGTTCGGCGCGATCCATACCGGGGTTTGACCTGTTCGAAAACCTTTCCACTTGCAGGGATATTCTCCCTCACTTTGGCGGACATCCGATGGCAGCTGGAATGACATTGAAATTGGAAAATGTGGACGAGCTCCGCAATCGAATGATGACGATTGCAGATACCATCTTGACGGAGGAAGATTTCACCCCTATTACTGAAGTGGATATCGAATGTGAACTGAACGAAGTAACATTGGAAACAATCGAGCAGTTGGAGAAGCTTGCTCCATACGGCGTTGCAAATCCGAAGCCCAAAGTATTGGTGAAAGGTGCATTGCCGCAACAGATTCGTCAGATAGGCAACAAAAGTAACCACCTTAAGCTTGTCATCGAAAAGGAGGGAAGCTCGCTGGATTGTGTCGGGTTCGGATTTGGGGAAACCTATCACCATGTATCTCCAATTGCGTCCCTGGATGTTTTGGGGGAGCTTGCCATCAATGAGTGGAATAATTTCCGAAAGCCCCAGCTTTTTGTAAAGGACCTTAGAATTGCAGAGTGGCAGCTGTTTGATATTCGTTCAGCTGGTCAGCTGAATCAAACCCTGCAAGGACTAGATAAGAAGAATTTACAAATACTTTTCTTTAATACTGCAACATTGGAAGAAGTGAAAATAGGAGAGGAACATCTTCCTTATCTTAAACATGTTGAGCCAGGAACAGAAATCGATGTAGAGGATAAACATATCGTGCTGCTGGATATTCCGAACGAAGAGGAAACACTTGCAAGCCTTTTGCGAAGCTCTTCACCGTCCCGGATCTACGCTTCTTTTCATCAAAAGGAAAATCATTATTTTTCCACGATCCCGACTCGCGACCACTTTAAGTGGTATTACGGCTTCCTGTCCAAAAAAGCTCCGTTTGATTTGAATAGGTATGCCGAAGAAATCGCGAAACATCGAGGTTGGTCAAAAGAAACAATAGATTTCATGTCACAGGTGTTTTTTGAACTAGAATTTGTTACAATAGACAAGGGCTTTATCGCATTAAACAATGCAGCGAAAAAACGGGATTTTGAAGAGTCTCCGACATATCGCAAAAAGCAGCAGCAAGTGATGCTTGAAAACTTGTTTTTATACTCTTCATATAAACAATTAAAAGCGTGGTTTGATCAGCATCTAACCAAACAGTGCACTGTTCATTCATAGGAGGAAAAAAGAAGATGGATTTAAAGAAATATATTACGATTGTTCCTGATTGGCCAAAACCGGGTATTCAATTTAAGGACATTACGACATTAATGGACAATGGTGATGCATACCGCTATGCAACAGACCAGATTGTTGAATATGCTCGTGAAAAGCAAATTGACCTTGTTGTCGGACCGGAAGCTCGTGGATTTATTATCGGCTGCCCGGTTGCCTATTCTTTGGGAGTTGGTTTTGCTCCTGTACGTAAAGAAGGAAAATTGCCTCGTGAAGTTGCGCGAGTGGAATATGGCCTTGAATACGGAAAAGATGTTCTGACTATTCACAAGGATGCAATCAAACCAGGTCAGCGTGTACTGATCACGGACGATCTGCTTGCAACCGGAGGAACAATCGAAGCGACCATCAAGCTAGTGGAAGAGCTGGGCGGAGTGGTAGCTGGAATTGCGTTCCTGATCGAACTGTCCTACCTGGACGGACGCAGCAAGCTGAATGACTTTGATATTTTAACATTGATGAAATACTAAAATTTATACGGACTAGAGCAACTCATCCTTGCTCTAGTTTTTTTCATATTTTTCCCCTCCCATTCTATCTTCTCGACGTGCAAAATCATCGATTTGTTAAATTTTTCACAGAAAAAGTATGAATTTTACAGGGATTCCTAAAAAATCTGTCGACAAATCTTTATTTTTGCTACATAAGCCCTTTACATCTACTTGAAATTTCATGATAATAATTACAATATATTTTTATTTATAAACATTAGAGTAATCTGTCTATAATGAATAAGACTTGGAACGGAACAAGTTTTCAAATACTTCATACAAATAAGAGAAAGTCAAAAAGGTGAGTAGAAATATGGCAAATGAGCAAGTGTTAACTGCAGACCAGGTGATAGATAATGCGAGGCGCTATTTAAAGAGCGAGGACATCGCATTTTTAGAAAAGGCTTATGAGTTTGCTAAAAATGCTCATGCAGAACAGTATCGTAAATCAGGTGAGCCTTATATTATCCATCCGATACAGGTCGCAGGCATCCTTGTCGACCTTGACCTAGATCCATCTACCATTGCGGCTGGGTTTCTTCATGATGTTGTCGAAGATACAGCCATCACATTGGATGAGATAAAGGAAGCATTCAATGCAGAGGTTGCCATGCTGGTGGACGGCGTAACCAAGCTGGGTAAAATCAAATACAAATCCCAGGAAGAGCAGCAGGCCGAAAATCATCGGAAAATGTTCGTCGCCATGGCACAGGACATCCGCGTGATTCTCATTAAGCTGGCAGACCGCCTTCATAATATGCGGACATTAAAGCACCTTCCGCAGGAGAAGCAGCGCCGGATTTCCAATGAAACCTTGGAGATTTTCGCACCGCTTGCTCACCGTCTGGGGATTTCAAAAATAAAATGGGAGCTTGAGGATACTGCCTTACGCTACCTTAACCCCCAGCAATACTACCGCATCGTCAATCTGATGAAGCGCAAGCGTGCCGAGCGTGAGCTGTATATCAAGGAAGTAATGGGAGAAGTGACAGAACGACTCGAGGAAGTGGAAATTGAAGCGGATCTTTCCGGCCGTCCGAAGCATATATACAGCATCTACCGCAAAATGGTCATGCAAAACAAGCAGTTCAGTGAAATCTACGACCTGTTGGCGGTGCGCATCATTGTGAACAGCATCAAGGACTGCTATGCCGTCCTTGGAATCATTCACACATGCTGGAAGCCGATGCCTGGCCGTTTCAAGGATTACATTGCCATGCCTAAACCGAATATGTACCAGTCTCTTCATACGACCGTCATCGGACCTAAAGGGGACCCGCTTGAAGTGCAGATCCGCACATCTGAAATGCATCAGATCGCAGAGTACGGGATTGCTGCGCACTGGGCGTATAAAGAGGATAAGGTGGCAGATGAACGTTCCACTTTAGAAGAAAAGCTTACATGGTTCCGCGAAATTCTGGAGTGGCAGAATGATGCGACCAATGCCGAGGAATTTATGGAATCTCTGAAAATCGATCTTTTCTCCGACATGGTATTTGTGTTTACACCAAAGGGCGATGTTATTGAGCTTCCATCGGGATCGGTTCCAATCGATTTTTCCTATCGCATACACTCGGAGATCGGGAACAAAACGATTGGTGCAAAAGTGAACGGGAAAATGGTCACCCTTGATTATAAATTAAAGACCGGTGACATCATCGAAATTCTGACCTCCAAGCATTCGTATGGTCCGAGCCAGGATTGGCTGAAGCTTGCGCAGACTTCCCAGGCCAAAAACAGGATCCGTCAGTTCTTCAAAAAGCAGCGCCGCGAAGAGAATGTTGAAAAAGGCCGTGATCTGGTCGAAAAAGAAATCAAGAATATGGACTTTGATTTGAAGGAGATCCTTCAATCAGAGAACATTAGCAGAGTAGCTGAAAAGTTCAATTTCATGAACGAAGAGGATATGTTTGCGGCAGTCGGCTATAACGGGATCACCGCCCTGCAGGTGGCCAATCGACTGACAGAAAAGCAGCGCCGCAAACGTGATCAGGAACAGCAGATTACAGATATAACGGAAAATGCCGAGAAGAAAAAGACGGTACCCCAAAAGAAGAAAAAGGATGCTGGTGTCGTCGTTCAAGGCATAGACAGCCTTCTGGTGCGCTTGTCCAAATGCTGTAATCCGGTTCCTGGCGACGAAATCGTCGGTTTCATCACTCGTGGACGCGGGGTATCGGTCCATCGTGCAGATTGTGCAAACGTTGTTGCGGAAACGACCGACCGCATCATTGATGTAGAGTGGGAAGGCGACATGAAAGAAAACCGTGAGTACAATGTGGAAATAGAAATCACAGGGTACGATCGCAGAGGCCTCCTGAATGAGGTGCTGCAGGCGGTCAATGAAACAAAAACGGATATCAACGCCGTCTCAGGCAAATCGGATCGCAATAAAATGGCAAGCATTCATATGGCCATTGCCATCCACAATATCAGCCACCTGCAAAAGGTCGTGGAACGCATCAAGCAGATTCCAGACATCTATGCGGTACGAAGAATAATGCAGTAAGTGAGGGTTTTCCGGTATGAGAGTAGTATTGCAACGAGCGAAACGGGCAGAGGTTCGAGTAGAAGGAAACGTAGTGGGACGCATTGACAAAGGGCTGATGCTGCTTGTAGGCGTGACCCACGAAGATAGCTTGGAGGATGCTGCATTTGTGGCGGACAAAATCGTGAACCTCCGGATTTTTGAAGATGAAAATGATAAGATGAATCTTTCCCTGTTGAACGTAGGTGGAGAGATCCTTTCCGTCTCACAGTTCACCCTGTACGGTGATTGCCGCAAAGGGAGACGTCCAAACTTTATGGACGCCGCCAAGCCAGATCATGCAACGAAGATATATCAAGCATTTAATGGTAAGCTTCGCGAAAAGGGTGTAAAGGTTGAAACCGGCGAGTTTGGTGCCATGATGGAAGTGGATTTCATCAATGATGGTCCTGTGACGCTGATAGTGGAAAGCAAATAATGTAGAATTGATGCCGGTTGCTGCTCAGAAATGAGTGGCAGCTGGCATTTTGTTTTATCCACAGAAAATTCATCACATATAAAAAACAAGCGTTGTTGCCGTAATCCGGCATAACGCTTGTCTTAAAACTATCTATCACGGAAATACTGGGCCAATCCCTGATATATCCCGGTTGCTGCTCTTTCCTGGAAGTCGCTTGATAAAATGGTCAGCTCTTCGCCGCGGTTACTGATATAGCCAAGCTCAAGAAGAAGCGATGGCTGCATATTTTCTCTTAGTACGAGGTAATTCTCCTGTCGAACATTCCGATCACGTAAATTTGTTAGTTGAATTAAAGATTGATGAACATAATCAGCAAGCTGCTGATCGGCGCCGCCATAATAGAACGTTGTCGTCCCTGTTACACTCGGGTCATCAATGCTGTCATAATGGACACTGATGAAAACATCCGCTCCATGATGATTGGCGGTACGGGCTCTGGCGGGCAGGCTTACAAACGAATCGTTCTGCCTAGTCAGGTAGACGGTGGCTCCTGCTGCTTTCAGCTTGTCCTGCAAAAGTCTGGATGTTCTTAGGGTAAGATCCTTTTCATAGGTTCCCTGCACGCCGATGGCACCAACATCTTTTCCACCATGACCTGGATCAATGACAATTACTTTATTCCGTAGATACTGTTCAGACCCCGCTCTTGTGATGGTAGGTGCCTGACCCTTTGTGGTAACGATCCAGCCCGCTACATAGGCAATAGTGCCATCTGATAATTCGATTTGGTACCAATCATTTTCTAATCCTTTAATGGAGAATGTTTCACCCTCATTTGCCCGGTAGACGACTTTCGCAGTTGTATTTGGTTCACTTCTGATGTTCGTTCCGTTATCCAGGATGATGATGCTTCCTTCTCCTGTAAGATTGGCAGGATTGACAGATGGGGATTTTCTCTCCAGAAACCATCCTGCCACCCAGCCTGTATTGCCGTTTGCGTATTCTATTTCACACCAGCTATTCTGTTCACTGATAATCGTGACATCGGTTCCCTGAGAGATCTGATCTACAATTTTTCCGTTGAGATTAGGCTCACTCCGAACATTTAACCCGGAAACGGAAATGGTGGCAGCTGATCTATCCTTCTTCTTGGAAGGGGTGTCTATGTTGCCGTTATGTAGTTCTGCATAATCTGAATGAATCCATCCTGTTTCCCCGTCAAAGGAGATTTGCAGCCAGTCGGATTTTTTGTTTAAGACGTTTACCAGCGTTCCGTTAGCCAGGGTACCGATTACCTTGCTTTGAGTGGTTGGTTCGCTGCGGATGTTCAGTCCATCAGTTGTAACGGTTGCTGTTTGGGAATTGTTTGCATCCTCTTGGTTTTCCTCGTCTGTTGTTTCTTTTTTCTTCTTTTTTGTCTGGATACTAACAAATTCACTGGATACCCAGCCTTCCAATCCGGTTGTGCGGATTTTTACCCAGTTCTCATTCTGGTCCACAAAGCTTACAGAATCTGAGCTTTGAATAAAACCGACCACGTTAAAGCTTGTGCCAGGACCTGAACGGACTCGAAGGTCATCGGTTAACACCTGAACCACATCGGTCGATTCAGAGTTCCTTGAAGGTGAAGATGATTGCTCCTTGTCGGTCACGAGGTAGGAAGCGACCCAGCCCGCTTTGCTGGAAGTAACCTGGATTTTTACCCATTCGCCTTTTGAATCAACGACAGGATAGGTCTCACCCCGCATGACTTTTGAAATGATGAGAGAATTGGCATCCGGCTTTTCCCGGACATTCAGGACATCCGTAGCCACCTCAATTGTCCCAGCAGCCTCGGCGGAAGGGGGGTGGATGGTTGTGAAAATAGTAGAAAAAAGTAAGAGTCCGATAATTGAGATATGTAATTTTTGAAGCAATAGTACAGCCTCCTATTCTAAAGGATAACCTACTTATTTCTGCATCAAGAATAAAAAATCCTCCTTTTAGTGAAATTTTTTTCGAAAAACGGGGAGACTAGTAGTCAGTGTTTATGAAAAAGGGGCGAACATCGATGAAATTTAGTGAGAAGAACAACCATGCTTATGGAAGCAGAGATGTTTTTGGTGTAAGCTTTCACGATTTTATAGAAAAAGAGAAGGATTCCACCTATGTAGAGCTTGCATCGGAGTTTGGTATTACTGTACGTGATGTGAAGGCATTAAAAAAACACCTGAATCGATTTCAATAAATCCTTGACAACTGCTTTTGAATCTATATATACTAGCAAGTATTAAACTTACACTTTTATCAAGAAAAGCTTGCTTGGAAAAAGCAGCTGGTGTAAGACTGGGTTTTACATAATTATAAAATGTTCCAATGATGGAGAACAGTAGTTGGGAATACACATGGAAAGAGAAGAAATGCCCTGGGCTGAAAGCATTTCCCCATGATGACTTAATGAATGAACACTCCTTAGGATTCTCTCTGAAAAAGCATGGTGGTTCTCACCGCTCTACTAGGAGAAGGACGTTGCAGGCGTTAACTGCTATGAGTGGAGGCATGCATTCATCGTTTTTTTGATGAACGTTGCTTCAATTAGGGTGGCACCACGGGAATTCAACTCCCGTCCCTTGTTTAACGATTGTTAAGCAAGGGGCGGGAGTTTTTTGCATTTTAAAAAGGGGTCTGGCCCCATTTGGAAATAAAAGGAGGAACCGGTCATGACGATTCAGATACCGCGTGGTACGCAGGATATTTTGCCTGGTACGGTGGAAAAGTGGCAGTATATTGAGGCGAAGGCGAAGGAGATTTGCCAGCTTTATAATTATAAGGAGATTCGTACTCCGATTTTCGAAAGCACGGAGTTGTTCCTTCGTGGAGTCGGGGAAACGACGGATGTGGTTCAGAAGGAAATGTACACATTCGAGGATCGCGGAGGCAGAAGTCTTACGCTCCGTCCGGAGGGAACGGCATCCACTGTCCGCTCTTATGTGGACAATAAAATGTTCGGGTCCCCGAATCAACCGACAAAGCTTTACTATGTTGGTCCGATGTTCCGCTATGAAAGACCGCAGGCTGGGCGTTTTCGCCAATTTGTCCAGTTCGGAGTGGAGGCATTAGGCAGCAATGACCCTTCCATCGATGCGGAAGTGATCGCTTTGGCAGTGGAACTCTACACGAGCCTCGGACTTAAAAACCTGAAAGTGGTCATCAACAGTCTCGGAGACAAAGAAAGCCGTCAAGCACACCGTGATGCCCTGATCCAGCACTTCCAGCCTCGCATTGACGAGTTCTGTGGAGATTGCCAAGGCCGTTTGGAAAAGAATCCACTTCGCATTCTGGATTGCAAAAAGGACCGTGAACACGAATTGATGGCAACGGCTCCATCCATTCTGGACTATTTGAACGAAGAGTCCAAGGCATATTTTGATAAAGTGGTAGCTTACCTATCTGCGCTTGGCATTCAATATGAAATTGATCCAAATCTTGTACGTGGACTGGATTATTACTACCACACTGCCTTTGAAATCATGAGCACCTCCGAAGGCTTCGGTGCCATTACCACTCTATGTGGGGGAGGCAGATACAACGGTCTGGTCCAGGAGATAGGCGGACCGGAAACGCCGGGAATCGGTTTTGCACTAAGCATTGAACGCCTGATTTCAGCAATGGAAGCGGAAAAGGTGGAATTCCCGATTGAAGAAGCGATAGACTGCTATGTGGTCGCTTTGGGGGAAAAGGCAAAGGAAACAGCGGTAAAGCTTTTGTTTGATTTAAGAAAAGCGGGCATTGTTGCTGAAAAGGACTATCAGGATAAAAAGCTGAAAGCGCAGTTCAAAGCAGCCGATCGTTTAAAATCCAAGTATACGATTGTGTTCGGTGAAGATGAACTTGCAAAAGGAGTTGTTTCCATTAAAGAAATGGAAACAGGTGAACAACAGGAAGTAGCCTATGAAGATGTGGTCACATACCTATCGGAAAAGAAAAGCGGGGAGAGATAAATGATGCAAGCGAGAACTTATTTTTGTGGAGAAGTGCCCGAAACATCCATTGGAGAAGTAATTGAACTGAAAGGGTGGGTGCAGAAGCGCCGTGACCTTGGAGGACTTATATTCCTTGACCTTCGCGACCGTACGGGGGTGGTGCAGATTGTATTCAACCCGGATGTTTCCGCTGAAGCACTTCAAACAGCAGAGAATGTACGTAACGAATATGTACTTTACATCAAAGGGAAAGTGGTTGCCCGTGACGCAGCGACAGTAAACCCCAACTTGAAAACAGGTGCCATTGAAGTTCACGCAGAAGCGATTGAAGTATTGAATGCAGCGAAAACTCCGCCTTTCGTTATTGACAACAAAACAGAGGTAAGTGAGGATATCCGCTTGAAATACCGCTACTTGGATCTTCGCCGCCCGGTCATGTTCGACACGCTGAAAATGCGTCATGACGTAACAAGATCGATTCGCGAGTTTTTGAATGACCAGCAGTTCATGGAAGTGGAAACGCCAATCCTGACAAAAAGCACGCCTGAAGGTGCTCGTGACTATCTAGTGCCAAGCCGTGTTCATCCTGGCGAATTCTATGCATTGCCGCAGTCACCGCAGATCTTCAAACAGCTATTGATGGTTTCCGGTGTGGAGCGCTACTACCAGATCGCCCGCTGCTTCCGAGATGAGGACCTTCGTGCCGACAGACAGCCAGAGTTCACACAAGTCGACATTGAAACATCATTCCTTTCCCAGGAAGAGATTATCGGAATGATGGAAGATATGATGCGAATGGTCATGAAAAATACGAAGGGTGTGGATGTACCGGAAAACTTCCCACGTATCACGTACCAGGATGCGATGGATAGATACGGTTCCGACAAGCCTGATACCCGCTTTGAGATGGAGCTTGTGGACTTGTCCGAGCAAGTGGCAGAATGCGGATTCAAAGTGTTCAGTGCTGCCGTGGCTAACGGAGGACAAGTAAAAGCAATTAATGTAAAAGGTAAGGCCGGAAACTACTCCCGAAAAGACATTGATGCACTGACCGAATTTGTTTCCGTATATGGTGCTAAAGGACTGGCGTGGCTAAAAGTTGAAGTGGATGGGTTAAAAGGACCTATAGCGAAGTTCTTTAATGAAGAGGAGCAAGCGAGCTTCATTCAGACGCTTGGTGCTACAGAAGGTGACTTGCTGTTATTCGTAGCTGACAAGAAATCTGTCGTAGCAGATGCACTAGGGGCACTTCGTATGAAGCTTGGAAAAGAACTCGGCTTAATCGATGAAAGCAAATTCAACTTCCTTTGGGTAACGGATTGGCCGCTTCTCGAGTATGATGAGGAAGCGGGACGCTATTTTGCCGCACATCATCCATTTACGATGCCTGTTCGTGAAGATCTAGCTTTGCTTGAGACCAACCCGGGTGTTGTACGTGCACAAGCTTACGACTTAGTGTTGAACGGATATGAGCTGGGTGGGGGATCCCTCCGTATTTACGAACGCGACATCCAGGAAAAGATGTTTAAAGTGCTTGGTTTTAGTCCTGATGAAGCAAATGAGCAGTTCGGATTCCTGCTTGAAGCATTCGAATATGGCACGCCTCCACATGGCGGAATTGCCCTTGGCCTTGACCGCCTGGTGATGCTGCTTGCCGGCAGAACGAACCTTCGCGACACCATTGCATTCCCGAAAACGGCAAGTGCAAGTGATATCCTGACACAAGCCCCAAGTCCGGTTGCAGGTGGGCAATTGGATGAATTACATTTGTCACTGGCTGTCAAAAAAGAGTAGATTTTCCCATACGGTGAACTCTTGCAAACAAAAAATGCGTGTGTTATGATACTTTCAAGAAGTCGCAAGTCCTGATGTGTTCGTCGTATAACCTATTGTTTTGACCGAACAATAGATTATACGGGAGCTCAGAGTTTTCGTCGCTGCGTACATGCCTCCTAACGCAAGAGGACGTACAAATGCATGAAACAGAGCACCCACCTGCTGTGAGCGGGTTCAAAACGAAGGCATCAAACGACGGCACGATTGGGACTTGCCTACATACGGATTTAAAACCGACATTCCATGTTATGGGGTGTCGGTTTTTTGTTTAAATTGAGAAGTGAAGTAACTATCCTCATGTGGATGAAGCCAGCCCTTGATTGGGTGTATACATGGACTTGTTAGAATGTTAGCTATTTATGTTAGAATGATTAGAGAATTTGTTAGAATTCAGAATCAAATTGTTAGAATGAAATGAAATGTTGTTAGAATGCCCTTCCATATGTCAAAAAATAAGTCTGATTTTCCAAAATACCCACGCTAATTACCTAAAAATACACCTAATTCATCTGATTTCTATATAAAAAAGAACGATCCAGTACAGATCGTTCCACCTTTTATCTATCAGTTGTCATCTCGCTGATTTGCGATATCCTTTTTCTTGCGCCTCGGCTTCTGTATGAAACCATTCAACAGGTGTTGTCCTATTATAGAAAACTCCGCCAGGCATGTGGTAGATGTACTCGCCGCGGGCATTTTTATTCCCTTTTATCAACGGAGCATTTTCATCTGTAACGTCAGTTTTCTCTTCGACCTCTGTTTGTTCCAGTGTAGCAGCAATTGCAGACAAGGTCTGCTTGACTTGAAAGGAGATAGTCTCCTTTGCAATCATTTCTTTATTGGATTTGTTCATCTTAAATAATGTCAAAACTCCGCTGCTGATCACCAAGAGGAATGATAAGGCCTTAAACAATTTTTTCATCACAGACTCCCCGCCTTCAATAAAAATAATTATCAGGTTACTATTCCCTCTATTATAAGGCATTTAAACCTTTTTCGTCATAAAAGAAATTCCTATACGACTACTTGCATTTCCCTTAAAGTATGTTATATTCGATTTCGGGTACAATTCTAAAAAGCCGATAAGTAAAGCTACAAGATATAAATGGAGTTGATAGATATGCTACACCAATTTTCACGAAATGAACTTGCCATAGGTAAAGAAGGTTTGGAAACACTGAAAAACAGCACGGTTGCAGTATTGGGAATCGGGGGAGTCGGCTCATTTTCTGCAGAAGCCCTTGCTCGTTCAGGAGTAGGACGACTTATTCTAGTTGATAAGGATGTTGTCGACATTACGAATGTAAATCGTCAAATCCATGCATTGGTTTCAACTGTTGGACAGCCGAAAGCGGACTTGATGAAGGCGAGGATTGCGGATATCAATCCCGAGTGTGAAGTAATCGCTTTAAAAATGTTTTACACAGATGAAACATATGAAGAGTTTTTCAGCTATGGTCTGGACTATGTGATTGATGCTTCCGATACCATTTCATATAAGATCCATCTGATGAAAGAGTGCTTGAAGCGTAAGATTCCTATTGTTTCCAGTATGGGAGCGGCAAATAAGACGGATCCGACACGTTTTAAAATGGCTGACATTTCCAAGACACACACAGATCCGATTGCAAAAGTAATTCGTACAAGACTGAGAAAAGAGGGAATCCACCGTGGAATCAAAGTGGTATTCTCCGACGAAAGCCCGATCATCATCCGTGAAGAAGTAAGAAAGACCGTTGGTAATGACCAGGCGCAAATTCGCAAGGCAAAAATGCCTCCTTCCTCCAATGCATTTGTTCCTTCTGTAGCAGGACTGATTCTTGGCGGTTATGTCATCAATGATCTTTTGAAAGACATTCACATCCAGCGTGTAGGCGGGAAGCAGTAATAAAAGAAAAGGATGACTGAAGAGCATGAAGCTCCTGCAGTCATCCTTTTTTATTGGTTTTACATTACTTCATTCTGTAGCGCAGTCATCTTTTTCGCACGATCCATGATTTGTACGAGCATTTCATAATCATCATTGATGACGCTTTGCATTTCTTCCAGTTTCTGTATCTGGTCCTCCAACATTGCAATCCTTCTTTTCAACAGGTGATTTTCGTTTTTCAATCGCTCCTGTTCAAGATGAGAGCCTTGTCCGGTTTGCTGTTCCCGCTTCAGGTTTTGCATGAAATAGATACAGTCATCCAAAGTGATGCTTTTTTGTTTTACTGGAAGTGGCTGGTATAAATCGGAATCCTCTTCCTCCTGAAGCTGTGCTTGTAGGGAACTGGGAACACTCCATTGTGCAGTGGGGCTGCTTGGAGCAGGAAGCCATTCCATTTCCAATGGCGGCTTTGTTTTGATCATTTTTTTGCTTTCTGTTGAATCCACCTTTTTCAATTTATCCAATGCCCGTTTGCGTTCCTTTCGTTGCTTTTTGGCAATTGCAACTGCAGGCTCGTATTTTTTGCGGACCTCTGCATTCCACCTGAACCCGCAGGCTGCAGACGTACGGTTCAATTTATCTCCCACCTCTTCAAAAGCTGCTAACTGTGTACCGCCATCTCTTATGTATCTCAATACGGTTTCTGCTAATAATAGATCATCCTCATGGGACCATGCATCCTGTCGAACTTTCATTTCAGACACTCCTTTAAAACGGACGTTTTTTTACCATCATGGACAAAATGTTGGGATAATATACGCACTTATGCAGTTGAGGTAAATGTGCAACTTCCGAATGGATTGGGTATGTAGTATCCAAGGGATGAAAATAAAGGAAAATGTCCTTTTCAGGAGAAATAATAAACTATAGAAATGTTGGGAGGGCTATGAAATGAACAAAGTGGTAGGATTTGAGATCAGCAGCAGGGATCCTGAGTTAACGACAAAGTTTTTTGAGGATGTATTCGGTTGGGAGTTAGGCGAGCCGAATTATGATTATTGGCCGGTTGTGACTGGCAAGGGTGCAAATGTGATGAGTGGTGGAATTGCAAAAGGTCCGGAAGATCATCCACATGGAACGAGGATTAGGATTGAAGTGGATTCGATTGATGAAGCATTGGCCATCGCAAAGGTAAAAGGGGCCGAAGTAGTCAGGGAGAAGATGGAATTTGATACGTTCTATCTTGCCTACCTGAAAGAGCCGACAGGAATTGATATTGGATTGATTGAGCAGAAGTAAAAAGAAATGGCTTGCCGCATATTCAGGCAAGCCATTTCTTATTAGGCTATTTTCCTAAAGAATTTTGTTTTTAATATAGGGCTGGGCTAAGGATAAGGTGTCAACATTAAACACCATGTTGGTCTCCGTGCCAGGTGTTCGCTTATCCTAAGGCTCCCATCCGTCCCCGGGGAATCTTGTATCCGGAGCGGAAATCAACGGGCTTCATTTGATGCTTATATTTTTTCTATTTAACAACAAAGAATGCGAAAACAGCCTTTTATCATTTCTTTTTCGTCTTTAGGTAGATTTGCGCCAGAGCCGCTTCGAATTTACTTGTTTCCTTAGGTTTGTAGTATGATTTGTTCTTCAGTTTGTCAGGCAGATATTGCTGTGCCACCCAACCGCCCGGGTAATCATGGGGATAGAGGTAATCCACTCCACGCCCCAATTTGGCTGCACCCTTATAATGGGCGTCCTTCAGGTGGGCAGGCACTTCTCCGACAAGTCCTTTTCTGATATCGGAAAGTGCCTCATCCAATGCTTTATAGGCCGAGTTGGATTTCGGGGACAGGCAAAGCTCGATGACTGCGTTCGCCAAAGGGATTCTTGCTTCAGGAAAGCCAAGCCTTTCAGCAGCTTCAATCGCTGCGAGAGTCCTTGCTCCTGCCTGTGGATTGGCAAGGCTGATATCTTCATAGGCTATGACGAGTAACCGTCTTGCAATACTAACAAGATCGCCGGCTTCAATCAATCTTCCCAAATAGTGAAGCGCGGCGTCCACATCGCTGCCGCGGATCGATTTCTGGAGGGCTGAAAGGACATCATAATGCCCATCGCCGTCTTTATCATGATAGAAGCTCTTTTTTTGCAAGCATTCTTCTGCGGACTGCAAATCTATCTCAATAATTCCTTCTTCATTTGGAGAAGAAGATAATACTGCAAGTTCGAGCGCATTCAATGCGGAACGAACATCTCCTCCGCAACCATTTGCAAAGTGTTCCATCGCGTCACTGCTTACTTTCACCTTATAGTCGCCAAGTCCTCGGTCGGAATCTTTGAGAGCCTGCACAATGACATCCTTTATTTCCGAAACGGACAAAGGATGCAACTCGAAAATCTGGCACCTGCTTCTGATAGCAGGGTTGATTGCATGATAGGGGTTGCTTGTCGTTGCTCCGATCAGCACGATACTGCCACTCTCCAAATGTGGTAAAAGAAAGTCCTGTTTCGCCTTGTCCAAGCGGTGAACCTCATCCAAAATCAATATGACCTTTCCTGACATTTTCGCTTCCTCTGCAACGATTTCCATATCCTTTTTATTATGGATGACGGCGTTCAACGTTCGAAACGCATATTGTGTGCTGCCGGCGATGGCCGTTGCAATCGATGTCTTTCCTATTCCGGGTGGACCATACAAGATCATCGAGGAGAGGTGTTTAGCCTTTACCATTCTCTGAATGATTTTGCCTTCCCCAACCAAATGCTCCTGACCGACCATTTCCTCTATCGTTCTAGGCCTCATACGAAAAGCCAATGGTTTGCTGCTCATAAAAAACACCTTCCTGCTTGCTTTAGCATCTTTTTCTATTACCCACTCTACCACATATAATGTCATGGTTAGAAATGTAAAACCTCGCATTCTGTGCTATAATGGGATAGATTTTATCAACAAACAAGTATATACAATAATACTTGTTCAAAAAGGAGGATAAAAAGAGCAAAGAAGTTCGAGGAAGCGAAGTCTCGAGCACCGCAGCGTATGGTTTGTATACGTGAGGAGCACAGAGGCAAGCTGACGAAGAAATTTGAAGCTATTTTTACCGGACTTTTTGAACATCCTCTAAAAGAAGGGTAGCGAATATATGCAAGGTGAGCGGAGTATAGGCAGAAGCTTATTTTTGGCGAAATGGTCCATTTATTTTATTGGTTTGTTGATTATGTCATTTGGGATCGTTCTGATGATCCGGGCGGACCTTGGCAGTGCACCATGGGATGTTTTTCATATCGGCCTCTTTTACCAGCTTGGTTTAACCATCGGTACATGGTCAATTATTGTAGGGTTTTTTATTTTGGCCATTTCTTCTTTGATTGTAAAAAGGCTCCCTTCCGTCGGTGCTTTTTTGAATATGCTGATGGTTGGAATATTCATTGATATGTATCTTTTCATTCCATACTTAAAGACACCGAACTCCATTATCGGGCAGCTTTTCATGCTGATTCTGGGTGTATTGGTGATTGGTATCGGTATTGGAGTTTATATTTCTTCCCGTTGCGGAGCCGGTCCAAGAGATAGTCTGATGATTGCTTTGACGGAAAAGACGGGCTTAAAAGTGCAATATATTAGATTAGCGATGGAATTAATAGTATTATGTGTAGGGTGGCTTTTAGGAGGACCCGTGTTTATCGGGACAATTCTTTTCAGCTTCACGATTGGTCCGATTGTTGGATGGACACTTCCTTCCTGCCAGAAAACTACAGATAATATTCTTTATAAAATACAGCACAAAAATGATAATAATTTGACTATGCAATTATAAGGTATTGGAAAGTAAGAATAGGGGTGTAGGGAATGAAGATTTCAACAAAAGGACGTTATGGATTGACCATTATGATCGAGCTAGCGAAAAATGTGGGGGAAGGCCCGTTGTCGTTAAAGACAATCGCTCAAACACATGACCTATCCGAGCACTATCTGGAGCAATTGATTGCACCACTAAGAAATGCAGGTCTTGTAAAAAGTATCCGTGGTGCTTACGGCGGCTATATTTTAGCGGATGAACCCGAGAAAATTACAGCGGGTGACATCATTCGGGTTCTCGAAGGCCCGATCAGTCCCGTGGAAGTGCTAGAGAACGAGGAGCCTGCCAAGCGTGAGCTTTGGATCAGAATTCGTGATGCGGTAAAGGATGTATTGGATAACACGACACTTGACGACCTGGCTAACTATTCCGGTGGAGATCAGGAAGCTTATATGTTTTACATTTAAAGGACAACATTATATAAAGAAAGGAGGCGTGCTCATTGAAAAGAGTCTATTTAGATCATGCTGCAACCTCTCCCATGCATCCGGCTGTTATTGATAGTATGCTTCCGGTAATGAAAGAGGAATTCGGCAATCCGTCGAGTATTCATCAGTTTGGCCGTAAAACGAGGCATTATGTGGATGAAGCGAGGAACATTGCTGCAAGAAGCATCGGTGCGAAGGAAAATGAAATCATTTTTACGAGCGGTGGAACGGAAGCGGATAACCTCGCAATCATAGGTGTGGCTCGAGCAAACAGAAGCAAGGGCAATCATATCATCACCACGTCCATTGAGCATCATGCCGTGCTGCACACTTGTGGACAGCTCGAAAAAGAGGGCTATCAGGTGACTTACCTCCCTGTTGATGAACACGGGCTGGTAGACATACAGGATGTCGCGAAAGCTCTAACAGATGAAACGATCCTTGTGACCATCATGTTTGGAAACAATGAAGTGGGCACAATTCAGCCGATGAAAGAGATCGGGGAGATGCTTCAGGACCATCAGGCTTATTTTCATACCGATGCCGTTCAGGCGTTCGGACTTTATTCAATAGATGTGAATGAGCTAGGGATTGATTTTCTATCCATGTCCAGCCATAAAATCAATGGTCCCAAAGGCGTCGGCTTTTTATACGCCAGAAACGGTACCAGCTTTACTCCATTGACCTATGGAGGGGAGCAGGAACGTAAAAGACGCGCGGGTACGGAGAATGTGGCCGGAATTGTCGGCCTTAAGACTGCCATTGAACTGAGTATGGAGCAGGGTGCGCAGAAAGCGGTCCAGTATCTGGAGTTCAAGCAATCGATGCAGGAAATTTGGGAACAGGAAGATGTGCCGTTCGAAATCAACGGTACGGTTGAACAGTCATTGCCTCATGTCATGAATGTTTATTTTCCAGGAACAAATGTGGAGTCCCTACTTGTGAACCTGGACCTGTCCGGTGTAGCGGTTTCCAGCGGCTCAGCCTGTACGGCTGGCTCAATCGATCCGTCACACGTCCTTGTCGCGATGTTCGGAAAAGACTCAAATCGCATTGCTTCTTCCATCCGCTTCAGCTTCGGCTTAGGCAATACGAAAGAAGATATCATCCATGCTGCCAAGGAAACGGCAAAAGTGGTAAAAAGGTTGACAAGGAAAAAATAAGTTCTTCTTATAAAATCGCTAGACTATTGTGATTTTTTGAGCTTGCTAGCTGTTGATTGAAGCAATAGGCGAAGACTCCTGCGGGAGGTAGCGGTAGGCTGGAGACCCCGCAGGGCGAAACCTGAGGAGGCTCCAGCATCGCCCCTTGGGTCGCTGCGCCTAGTGCGGAAATCAACAGCGGAGTATGAGGGGTCAATCATCTTAAAAACGAAACCATTACAAAAAACGATTATAAAGAATAGAAAAAAATACGGGGTGATCAAAATGAATAAAGCACCAAAGGATACCCGTGTAGTAATAGGAATGTCTGGTGGAGTGGATTCCTCTGTAGCAGCACTTCTTCTAAAAGAACAGGGCTACGATGTAATCGGTATTTTCATGAAAAACTGGGACGACACCGATGAATTTGGCGTATGCACAGCAACAGAGGATTACAACGATGTAATCCGCGTCTGCAACCAGATCGGTATCCCTTATTACGCGGTGAATTTCGAAAAACAATATTGGGACAAAGTATTCCAGTATTTCCTGGATGAGTATAAAGCAGGTCGCACACCAAATCCTGATGTCATGTGCAACAAGGAAATCAAGTTCAAGGCATTCCTTGAGCATGCAATCGACCTTGGAGCGGATTATTTGGCAACAGGCCATTATGCACAAGTCGAGTTCCGTGACGGTGAGTACAAAATGCTGCGCGGACTTGATGAAAACAAAGACCAAACCTACTTCCTTAACCAATTGGGCCAGGAGCAGCTTTCCAAAGTCATGTTCCCGATAGGAAACATCCAGAAATCCGAAGTACGTGAAATAGCAAAGCGTGCCAACCTTGCTACAGCAACAAAAAAAGATAGCACAGGAATCTGCTTTATCGGGGAACGCAACTTCAAGGAATTCCTGAGCGGATTCCTTCCTGCACAGCCAGGCAATATGCTCACGATGGATGGGAAAGTGATGGGCAAGCATGATGGATTGATGTATTATACCATCGGACAGCGTCATGGCCTCGGTATCGGCGGAAGCGGTGATCCATGGTTTGTTATCGGCAAGGACCTGGAAAAGAACGTTCTTTATGTTGGCCAAGGCTTCGATAACGAGCTTCTTTATTCCGATTCCATCATTGCTGCTGACGTCAGCTGGGTATCTGATAAGGCACCTGAAGATGGAATGGCGTGTACAGCCAAATTCCGTTATCGCCAACAGGATAACAAAGTACGAATTGAGCATCTTGAAGACAACAGAGTGAAGGTGATCTTCGATGAGCCGCTTCGTGCGGTTACACCTGGTCAAGCGGTCGTTTTCTATAATGGGGACGAATGCTTAGGCGGCGGAACGATTGACCATGTTTTTAAAAACAATGAAAAACTCTGGTATGTAGGATAAAAGGAAAACCTCTACTTCTAAATGGGAGTGGAGGTTTTTCCTGTGTTATACTTATTGAAGTAAAATAGCCATAAAGAGGTGCAAACATAGATGAAAGACAATAATGCATTGGGAATTCAATTTTTGCAAGAAGGAAAATATGAAGAGGCGCTGGCTGCTTTTTCGGAAGAGATAGAACAGAATCCGGAAAACGCAGTGGCGTATGTCAACTTTGGAAATGTGCTAAGCGCAGTGGGAGAACTGGAAAAAGCGATGAAGTTCTTTGAACGAGCCTTGTCCAAGGATGAAAACATGGGAACAGCATATTATGGTCTCGGTAATGTCTACTATCAGCTGGAAAAATGGCATGAGGCGAAGGATCATTTCGAGCTTGCGATGAAAAAGGGTGTCAATGACAGCGACATCTATTTCATGCTAGGCATGACATTGCTGCAGTTCGAGCAACCAAAACTTGCACTTCCATACTTCCAGAGAGCGGTCGAACTGAAGCCTGAGGATACGGAAGCAAGATTCCAATATGGGCTATGCCTTGCAGGCCAAGGGTTGATCAAGGAAGCGACAACTGAGTTTGAACTGGTAGTGGAAAGTGATGAAGAACATGCAGACGCCTACTATAACCTAGGTGTGGCATATGCCTATCATGAAAACAGGGATAAGGCGATCGTAATGCTAGACAAGGCACTGGATGTACAGGCGGATCATATTCTGGCAGCGCATGCAAAGAAGATTTTGACGGAAAATTAAGGGACGGAGGGAAATCCCATGAAGGACCAGAAGCAGCAATCCTCTCTCGACTTGTTCGAGGAACATGAAAAATTTATAAAAGGCTCTCATCTCGTCACCATTTTCCACAACGAATCCAATATGTATTCCGTTGTCCGGATCAGAGTGACGGAGACGAATGTTCCATATGAGGAAAAGGAAGCGGTCGTGACTGGGTATTTCCCTCGTATCCATGAGGATGAAACCTACATATTTTTCGGGACGATGAAAGAACATCCCCGTTTTGGACTTCAGTTTCATGTTGAACACTTCCGCAAAGATATCCCGCAAACACGTCAAGGTATTGTGCAGTATCTATCCAGTGATTTATTTTCGGGAATCGGAAAAAAAACCGCAGAGAAAATAGCGGATGCACTTGGTGAGAATGCGATCTCCAAGATTTTGGAGAATCCCTCTGTCCTTGATTCAATCCCAAAACTGCCTGGGGACAAAGCGAAGCTGCTCTATGACTCCTTAATGGAACATCAAGGACTTGAACAAGTCATGATTGCCCTTTCGCAATTTGGTTTTGGACCGCAGCTCTCCATGAAAATATATCAGACCTATAAAGATGAAACAATCAGCATCCTTCAAAAGAACCCCTATCAGCTTGTCGAGGATGTGGAAGGTATCGGGTTTGCAAGGGCGGATGAGCTCGGCAGCCACTTTGGTATATCCGGTAGCCATCCGGATCGTATAAGGGCAGGATGCTTGTACATGCTTGAGCAGCATTCCATGTCGGAGGGGCATTGTTTTGTTTCGGAAAATCAGCTGGTAGAAGCTGTGTGGAAGCTTTTAAACGAGAAGCAGCAAGGATTGGTTGTGGATTCTGACATTTCTCGGGAAATTCTGCAGCTGACGGAAGAGGGCAAACTGAAGTCGGAAGAGGGACGTGTCTATCTTCCGAGCCTCTACTTTTCAGAGCAGGGACTTGTCACTAATATCAAAAGAGTGATGGAGCAAAACCAGTATTCGGAGCAGTTCCCGGAGTCCGAATTTTTATTGGCTCTGGGTGAATTGGAAGACCGGTTGAAGGTGCAATATGCCCCTTCCCAGAAAGAGGCAATCCAGCAGGCATTGATGACTCCGATGCTCCTTCTGACAGGAGGACCAGGAACTGGGAAAACAACTGTCATTAAAGGGATTGTGGAGCTGTATGCGGACCTTCATGGATGTTCGCTTGAGCCGAACGATTATTCCAAGGACGATCAGTTTCCAATCATGCTGGTGGCCCCAACAGGCCGTGCGGCGAAAAGGATGAGTGAAGCAACCGGCCTGCCTTCTCTTACCATACACAGGCTGCTTGGATGGAACGGCTCCGAAGGATTTCAGCATGATGAAGAAAATCCTATTCCGGGTAAGCTGCTGATTGTCGATGAGGTATCGATGGTGGACATATGGCTTGCAAACCAATTGTTCAAATCACTGCCGGCAGATATTCAAGTGGTGCTGGTAGGGGATGAAGATCAGCTTCCTTCTGTTGGTCCGGGACAAGTATTAAAAGACTTATTGGCTTCACAAGCAATTCCGACAGTGAAATTGACGGATATCTACAGACAAGCGGATGGAAGCTCCATCATTGAACTGGCGCATAGCATGAAGGATGGTGTGGTGCCGACAGATATAGCGGTTGCCAAGAAAGATCGGTCCTTTATCAAATGCGGGCAAGCCCAGATAATGGATGTGGTCAAGAAGGTCTGTGCCAATGCTCAGAGCAAAGGCTACACCGCTCGCGATATCCAGGTGCTGGCACCAATGTATCGCGGAAATGCCGGTATTGACAAGCTGAATGAAATGCTGCAAGAGCTTTTTAACCCTAAAAGTGATGGACGTCGTGAACTGGCCTTCGGAAATGTCGTTTATCGATCAGGGGACAAAGTGCTGCAGCTCGTAAATCAGCCGGAAAGTAACGTATTCAACGGGGATATTGGGGAAGTTGTATCCATTTTTTATGCCAAAGAAAACACAGAAAAGCAGGACATGGTAATCGTATCATTTGAAGGAAATGAAGTTACCTATACGAAACAGGATCTTGGTCAAATTACACATGCGTACTGCTGTTCCATACACAAATCACAGGGCAGTGAATTTCCAATTGTGGTGCTTCCGATAGTAAAGAGCTATTATCGGATGCTTCGCAGGAATCTGCTTTATACAGCGGTGACCCGTTCAAAGCGGTTCCTCATTCTATGCGGGGAAGAGGAAGCATTGAAGATAGGGGTAAGGCGGGCTGATGAGCAAGCTAGACAGACATCCTTAAAAGAGAGGCTGAAGACCAAAGCTTCTGTAGAAGTTCTGGAAGAGGAAGTGGATGGAGCTATACTTGCGGAAGTCCCTTTTTGGAAGGATGCCAGTATCGGCATGGAAAATGTAAGTCCATATGATTTTATGGATGAAGAATAAGAAGGCTAGTCCCCAAAAGGACTAGCCCATTTTTTGTTTGGATAAGTTATTGCCTGATTTGAGCGACAGTGAAAGTAATTGGTCCGTATACAAATAAAGCGCCGCCTGGTGTTCCTAATTGTGCTGTTAGGAAGTAAGTGACACCTTCTTCGTCATTAGGAAGTACATCCACAAACTGAGCAACTGCAGAAGTGGCATCATCATTGCCTTCAGAATCGATTTCCACAATACTTTGATAAATAATGTTGGAAGGGGCTATGGTACCACGGTAGATTCTAGTAACCAAATCGACAGGAGTGGCTGAGTTGTTGTTTACATGAAATAGTGCATTAAGCCATACCGGGTCGCCTTTTTTAACACACTCGAGAGTTGCTGCTGCTACAGTGGAAGGCTGAGGATTCAGTCTGAAATTAAGAGGTAGGGGAAGATTAATGATAGGGTCCGCTACATCGTAGGCAAATCCTACCAGTTTTGCATCCTTCTTTTTGTCTGCCTTGCAATCATGCTTGTCATCGTGTTTTTTGTCGTGCTTAAAAAAGGAGTCTTTGTTTGCTTCCATATGTTTTTCGTCACTTTTGAAGTAGTAAAAGCATTTTTTCATAAAGATTCACCTCCTTTCCTGAAGATTCAATATATCTTATTCGTTTTTCGAAATACTGCTTGTTCAAACGTGGAATTGTGAGCCTGTTTTTTGATTTAAATGGAAAACCTTTCGCTGTATGACATTGTTCTCCGAGACGAAACCTATTAATGTTCGAAAAGAGGTGGGTTTCTTTGAGAACATTTTCTCGAGTGGTAGGGATGCTAATATATGATAAGGCATCAGGTAATAAGATCGGACGGATTACAGACTTTTGCATAGTTGAACCCGGACAGGTAAAAGGACTCATTATCGATGGAAAGGGCGTAATCCATCGCAAAAAATTTCTTCCATTCGAGTATATCAAGTCCTTTGGAGACGACGGTATCATGGCGGAAGCGCATGAACTTTCCTCCGTTAAGAAGGAGGATGGCGAAGTTTTTTTTCTCCATTCTCATGGAATCAAGGGGAAATCCTTCTTGACTGGAGAAGGTAACAAGCTTGGGCTCCTTGATGATGTATACTTTGAGGAAGAAACGGGCACAATCGTAGGATATGAAGTAACGGACGGCTTTTTCGCAGATATCGCAGAGGGGAAAAAAATTATTCAGCACCCCCTTGACCTTATCATCGGAAAAGATTCTGTCGTCGTTTCTGTATCAACCTAACGAGAGGTGTTCGATGGTGATTCTTTGTTGTCCTAATTGCAAAAGTAAAGATATCGGAAAAATCGGTGTGAACCAATTCTATTGCTGGGGCTGTTTTATTGAGCTTTCTGTCTCTAAAGGTGTGGTCCATACTCATCAAGTAGAAGAGGATGGAACCCTAAGTTCATTGGATGATTTGTTTCATGAAGACGATCGACAAATCAGCATGTAACTAATAGTTGGGAGTGAGTCGCATGAACAGAGCAATGTCTTCTTTGTTAATGATAGGCTTGGGGGCAGCTGCGAGCCGTCTAAGTAAAAACAATGATGTACAGAACTTTCTTGGGGATATGACTTCCAAACGCAATATGAAAAAAATGAGAAAACGCGCCAAGCGGATGTTTTCTTGAGTTAAGGCTCAGTTAAAGAATAGTGTTGATTATCTGTATCTAGCTGTTGATTGGAGCAATAGGCGAAGCCCGAGGAGGCTCCAGCACCGCCCCGCGGAAAGCGCAGCCTAGGGCGGAAATCAACAGCGGTGTTCAATGTAGCCAAAATAAATAATGAAACCCGTCCTGCTAATGGCAGAGCGGGTTTTTTTGATAGGAAAGACCCTACCTCACTTTACACAATGGACAGTCTCACCTCTTCATCATTTAACATTATGTATAGTGAAAAAAGACAAGTAAGGAAGTACAATATACATAAAGTTCAAATAATTCTAAAAATTAAGTGAAACGCAGGCTAGTTGCATTCTTCAAAGGGGGTAATGGGATGTCTGACAAAGTGATGATTGGCTTGATTCAAGCTTCCAATGATGTGGACGGCACGGAACCGGTGGAGGTTCATAAAAAGGCAGCCATTGAGAAGCACATTAAATTAGTAAGAGAAGCAAAGGAAAAAGGGGCGCAAATAATCTGCTTACAGGAGATTTTTTATGGTCCTTATTTTTGTAGTGAACAAAACCCGAAATGGTATGAAGCGGCAGAAGAAATCCCGCATGGACCGACAACCAGGCTATTTCAGGACCTGGCTAAGGAACTGGGAGTGGTCATTGTTCTTCCGATCTATGAACGCGAAGGCATAGCCACCTATTATAACACTGCAGCAGTAATCGATGCCGATGGAAGCTATCTTGGCAAATACCGCAAGCAGCACATCCCTCAAGTTGGTGTTGGAGATCAGGGGCATGGGTTTTGGGAGAAGTTCTATTTTAAACCAGGGAATCTTGGATATCCGATTTTTGATACAGCCTATGCGAAGGTCGGCGTCTACATATGCTACGACCGCCATTTCCCGGAGGGCGCTCGCCTCTTAGGCTTAAAAGGAGCGGAAATCGTTTTCAACCCATCTGCGACGGTTGCAGGTCTCTCCGAATATCTATGGAAACTCGAACAGCCTGCACACGCAGTTGCAAACGGCTATTATGTAGGTGCCATCAACCGTGTCGGAGTGGAGGGGCCATGGAAAATGGGAGAATTCTATGGACAGTCCTATCTCGTTGACCCACGTGGTTCCTTTGTTTCGATTGGGAGCCGTGATCAGGATGAGGTGATAATCGGGGAAATGAACAAAAAACTTATCCGTGAAGTGAGAGATGTGTGGCAGTTCTACCGTGACAGAAGACCGGAAACCTATGAAGAAATGACAGCGCTTTTGCCGTAAGGGCAATAAAGGGATGACTCTTTCGTAACAATTGTGAACCTGATTCCTTCATCTGAATGAAGGGGACACATGAAAAAGAGTGATCTCTTTTTTACGATGTTCGAAAAAGAAAGGAGATGTCCGATTGAAAACTGTCAAAAGGATTGACTACGATAACTTATCTTTAAACTTCCTGGAAGTGAAGCCGGTACTCACTGACCGAGAAGCCCTCGAAGAAGCGAATCGGTGCCTGTATTGCTATGATGCCCCATGTGTTGTCGCCTGTCCGACAAGCATTGATATCCCTTCTTTCATTAAGAAGATTGCTTCAGGAAATCTTAAAGGCTCCGCCAAAACCATCATGTCGGCAAATCCTGTTGGTGCAAGCTGCTCGAGAGTATGCCCCACAGAGGAGTTATGTGAAGGTGCATGTGTGCTGAATCATCATACAAAGCCGATCATCATCGGAGATCTTCAGCGGTATGCCACCGATTGGGCAATCAAAAACGAACAGACTCTTTTTCAAAAAGGCACACCTAATGGCAAGAAAATTGCGGTTGTTGGTGGCGGTCCTGCAGGTCTATCCTCAGCAAGGGAGCTTGCCCTACTGGGATTTGAAGTGACCATTTTTGAAGCGGAGGCGGAAGCTGGGGGCCTTAATACCTATGGAATCGTTTCATTCCGCTTGCCAAAGAGCGTTTCGTATTGGGAAGTGGATCAGGTGAAAAGCCTGGATGTGGAAATCCGTACCAATACAAGAGTGGGTGTGGATATAGGTGTTGATGAGATTCTGGCGCAGTATGATGCTGTAATCCTTGCTATCGGAATGGCGAGTGTTCCGATGCTTGGAATTGAAGGAGAAAACCTTTCCGGTGTCTATGATGCGATAGATTTTGTAAAAGAAACAAAAACAAAAGCAATTGGAGATCAATTCAAAGGGAAGAATGTGGTCGTAATAGGTGCAGGCAATACTGCGATAGATGGTGCAACCTGTTCGGTCAGGCTGGGTGCTGAAAATGTGAAGATTCTTTACCGCAGAACGCAGGATGAAATGACAGCCTATGATTTTGAATATGAATTTGCCAAGCAGGATGGTGTGGAATTCAGATGGCTGACTGCCCCGAATAGAATTATTGGCAATGAAGCAGGTGAAGTAACGCATATTGAGTGTGTCAAAATGGAGTTAAGTTCACTGGGTGAAGACGGACGCAGAAGACCTGTTAAAGTGGTGGGCTCGGAATATATGCTAGAAGTGGACGCAGTGATCAAGGCGATTGGACAGACAAGGTATACATCTTTAATTGAAGAGTTCGGTTTGGAACACGATGGAGGAGTCGTAAAGATAGATCCTCACACCCATGGCACTTCAAACAGTAAAGTATTTGCCTGTGGTGATGTTATTTTCGGAAAAGGCCAGGGGGAAGCAATGGTGGTGACGGCTGCCCAGCAAGGCAAGCAGACGGCCTATGCCGTATACGAAAGCTTAGTGAAGCAAGTAATAGAGACAGCCTGACAGAGTAAACAAACCTAGTGAGGGGGGAACAGTTTGGCAGATTTATCGATTAATTTTGCAGGCATTAAATCACCGAATCCTTTTTGGTTGGCATCGGCACCGCCTACAAATTCAGGCTATCAGGTGCAGAGGGCATTTGAAGCGGGATGGGGTGGAGCGGTTTGGAAAACCCTTGGCGATCCCATTATCAATGTGTCCTCCCGTTTTGCAGCCGTAAGCTTCAACGGACAACGAGTGGCGGGATTCAATAATATCGAACTGATAACAGATCGCCCTCTTGAGGTGAATCTGAAGGAGATTGCAGAAACGAAAAAAAGATTTCCAGATCGCGCACTGATCGCCTCATTGATGGTGGAGCCCAAACAGGAAAAATGGCATGAAATCGTCAAAAAGGTGGAAGCGGTAGGTGTGGATGGACTGGAGCTCAATTTCGGTTGTCCGCATGGAATGGCAGAACGGGGTATGGGTTCCGCGTCAGGGCAGGTACCGGAATTGGTGGAAAAGCAGACCTACTGGGCGAAGGAAGCTGCACAAACACCGGTAATCGTGAAGCTTACCCCAAATATTACGGATATCACAGTAACGGCTGAAGCTGCAGTAAGAGGTGGTGCAGATGCAGTCAGTATGATCAATACCATCAACAGTCTCGCGGGAGTCGATCTGGACAGCTGGAACACGATTCCCCACGTAGCAGGAAAAGGGGCCCATGGAGGATATTGTGGTCCGGCAGTTAAGCCTATTGCACTGAATATGGTTGGAGAATGTGCGAGAAACCCTCGGATAAATGTACCTATTTCAGGGATGGGAGGAGTATCCGATTGGCAGAATGCGGTTGAATTCATGTTGATGGGGGCAACAGGAGTACAGGTGTGCACTGCTGCCATGCACCACGGATTCCGGATTGTGGAGGATATGATAGAAGGACTCTCTCATTATTTGGATGCAAAGGGAATTCAGTCGGTGATGGAGCTTGTCGGGAAGTCTGTTCCGAAGTATTCGGATTGGGGCAACCTCGATCTGAATTATAAAATAGTGGCCCGAATTAATCAGGACACCTGTATCAACTGTAACAAGTGCCATATCGCCTGTGAGGACACATCCCACCAATGTATTGATATGTTGAAGGACCCGAATGGGAAGCCTTTTTTACAGGTCAGGGAAGAGGATTGTGTAGGCTGTAACCTCTGCTCGATCGTCTGTCCGGTGGAAGATGCGATCACGATGGTGGAGCTGCCACACGAACAGCCGCCAATGACATGGAATGATAGGCAGTCTGCATTAGGTTTGTTAAAGCAAATGGAAGTGGACACGGTTAAATAAGGGGGAAGAATGAATATGGCAAGAAAAAAACTGATCAAGAACGGTGTCATCGTAACAGCGAGTGATAGGTATGAGGCGGATATTTTAATCGAAGGAGAAACCATTTCGGCTATCGGGCATCATTTGCCTGCTGGGGATGCAGAGGTTATTGATGCAAAAGGCTGCTTCGTATTTCCGGGAGCCATCGACCCGCATACTCATTTGGATATGCCATTCGGTGGAACGGTTACAAAGGATGATTTTGAATCGGGTACCATGGCGGCAGCATTTGGAGGGACGACCTCAATCATCGATTTCTGCCTCACTGAAAAAGGAAAACCATTGAAAGATGCTATCCAGACCTGGCACAACAAGTCAAAGGATAAGTCTGTCATTGATTACAGTTTCCACTTAATGATAGGGGAAATCAATGAGAATGTGCTTGCAGAGCTTCCATCTGTAATACAGGAGGAGGGAATCACCTCCTTTAAGGTTTTTATGGCCTACAAAAATGTATTTCAGGCTGATGACGAAACGTTATTCCGTACATTGGTCGCTGCCAAGGATTTAGGTGCACTGGTGATGGTGCATGCGGAAAATGGGGATGTAATTGACTACTTGACGAAAGAAGCACTAAAGAAAGGAAACACCGACCCTGTCTTTCATGCTTTGACCAGACCTCCGGAAGTGGAGGGGGAGGCTACAGGGAGAGCTGCCCAGCTAACTTCCCTAGCAAAATCCCAGCTGTATGTGGTGCATGTTTCCTGTGCCGAAGCAGTGGAAAAGATTGCAGAAGCAAGAAACAAAGGTGTGGATATCTGGGGGGAGACCTGTCCTCAATATTTGGCGCTGGATCAAAGCCATTTGGAATTGCCTGACTTTGAAGGTGCCAAATACGTCTGGTCCCCGCCATTGCGTGAAAAATGGCACCAGAACGTACTCTGGAATGCCCTGAAGAGCGGTCAGCTGCAGACGCTTGGTTCTGATCAATGTTCGTTTGATTTTAACGGACAAAAAAGTCTCGGTAAAGGGGACTTTACGAAAATTCCGAATGGGGGACCTATGATCGAGGATAGAGTGAGCGTCCTATTCTCTGAAGGCGTCAAGAAAGGCAGAATCACGATACATCAGTTTGTGGACATCGTTTCTACCCGAGTGGCAAAGCTATTTGGGATGTTTCCGAAAAAAGGGACGATCGCAGTCGGAGCAGACGCTGACATTGTATTATTCGATCCGAATAAGGAGCGCGTCATTTCGGCAGCAACCCACCACATGGCGGTCGATTATAATGCCTTTGAAGGTATGAAGATTACAGGAGAACCTGTCTCCGTCATGGTACGGGGAGAATTTGTCGTTCGCGACAAGCAGTTTGTAGGAAAGGCCGGCAGTGGCCAATATATCAAACGGGAAAAATATGGAACAATGAAAAAGTTGAAGCAGAACGAGACGCTCTCTATCTGACCCACCTACCCTACAATCACATGCAGATGACCTTCCGATTGCTTGACCTACATCATTTTATTGGGTCAGGCAATTGTTGTTAGAAGCTCTTTTGATCTTATTTTGGATTAATAATTGAGGGGTGCTATGTTAATGAAAAAGAATTCAAGTTATTTAAAGTCTCCTGATCTACTGCCTATTTCACATGATGGCAGAAAAATCGGGACGCTCGGGTTTGCAGTGATGTGGGTGGGAATGGCAGTGGTATTGGCTGCATTTGCAATCGGAGGAGCAGGGGTTCAAAACCTGTCGCTTGGCTGGGTGATACTTGCCACAATAATCGGAAGTGTCGGGATAGGACTATTTATGACTATCACCGGTGATATCGGGATAGAGCATGGACTCAGCTTTCCGGTTTATATGCGTGCCCCATTTGGAACGCTAGGTACTCATATTCCTTCCATTATTCGTGGGCTGACAGCTTCCTTTTGGTTTGGGATAAACACGTTCTTCGGAGCTACAGCAATGAACGCCATCCTTGATACGCTTTTCAATTTTGATAACTGGTTTGTCTGTTATCTAATTTTTGCAGCTGTACAATTGATCAATACTGCCCTGGGGATAAAGGCTGTTGAACGATTTGCGGATTTGGCTGCACCGATCATCATTATCATATCAGCATGGATGTACACCACTTTATCCGACCGGGCACTTGAACAGGGAAGAGATGTATGGACGTGGATTGAAAGTCCTGTCACTGGCGGTGCCGCTTTTACGGCCTTCTTGGTTGTCATATTCAGTAACATGGGTTTCTGGGCAACACTTGCGGCAGATATTCCATCCATATCGCGCTACATCAAGGCACCGAAGTATGAACGAAGCTGGTTGAAGAGAAACAAGTCCAGTATTGTCGGAAGCGTCATTGCCCTGCCGTTGACTCAGACGTTTATGGTGATCATCGGGGGAGTGGCCTATATCGCTGTCTCCAATTATGATCCGGTGGTAGCTTTGCAGGAAGCGGCTTCAGGCATCGTACTTGGTGTCCTTTTACTGATGATCATCTTCGCACAGTGGTCGACCAACGCCTCTGCCAATGTCATTCCTGCCGCAACAATCTTCTCCAATGTTGGCGGCCCGAAAGTTCCGTTCTGGGCGGGTGTATTTATCGCCGGTATTGTTGGCAGTATCGTACAGCCTTGGAGTCTATTTGACATTTTGATTCCACTTTTATTGATTGTCGGTGGAATTTTGTCTGCCATAGTTGGAATTTTATTTTCTGATTACTATCTTCTAAGAAAAAGAAGAGTGAATGTACCTGACCTTTATGAAGAGAACGGTCAATTCAAGTATTTCCATGGAGTGAATTTGGCAGGCTTCATTGCCTGGATTGCAGGGGGGACAGCAGCCTATTTCTTGACCAACTATTCATTTATCGTTGGATTCATAGTAGGTGCCGTGGTCTATTATGTACTTGCGAAGTATTGGTACTTCAATATGTATCAGCAGGCGGAAATAATCGATCCGGATGATGAAAAATACCTTGGAATCACAGTAGGAAGAGATTGGGTCATTACAGAAGGTAAGAAAGAAATGGAGGAGCCAAAAGAGCTTTCCAGTTAATGAAGGAGGAAGAATATGAGCGATTATCAGCAATTTCTGGCAGAACGGGATAAGATTGATTACTTTATAGATAAAGGGTTCAGAATAAAAAATGTCGAAGAGAACCTGGAGGGCGCTTTTCTACTTCTGGAGAAAAGGGGCGGCACCGATAAACAGGAAGAAGCCTTACACATTAAACATGCAGATTCCAGAAAATACTTCGCCTCCCTTTTGATTCGCCAGTTGCAAAAAGAAAACTAGAAAAACCCTCATAGATATAGAGAAATTGGAATAAAATCTTGTAAACTGCACCGTGAAAGGAGCGTTCAGTAATGGAATATCAATTGAAGTGCAAAGAAAGTGCCTATCCGTGTGAAGTGACGATTGATGAGGATAATAACCGTTTCACAATCCGCAAGGCCGATTCCAGTGGAGAGTTTTTCAATTCGCCTGAAGAGCTGGTCAATTGGATTCTGGAAAACTGGGATTCCAGTGATTTCAATGACGAAGGTGAATTTCAGGAAATGGTCAAGGAGATCCAGTTGAATTTTCCAATAAATAATTGATAACAAAGGCTCTTTTCTTAATGTTTGTTGCTTTACTCCCGTAAAAAATCGGCACTTGGATTTTTTACAGCATTTCTCTCCACATTATTCAAAGTGATAAAGAATCTACTACACTGAAAAGAGCACGAAGTCCAGTAATATAACGTGTTTACTTTGAGTACGTCAAGCAACAATTTATGCGAAAATAGTTATAACAAAAGGTGACGGAATCCTGAATCGGGGTTTCTGTCACCTTTTGTTTATTCTTGTCAGAATATTTACATAATTAAGTCGATGGAATGCGTTATAATGAATGTAAGCAATAAAAATGAGGTGAATACATGAAAGGCATGCTATCCTTGCAGGAAATAATGCAACGAACGCATTTTGAGAAGGCAGAGGTAATCGCAGGTGAAAAAGGTATGAACCGTTTAGTCAAATGGGTCCATGTCGTGGAAATCACCTCCATTGAAAAGCTGTTGAATGGCCAGGAGCTGATCCTCTCCACAGGTGTATCCTTCGGTGACAATCCGGCCGCCTTCCATTCTTTTGTGCAACAATTAATCAACTGCCATGCAGCAGGACTTTGTATTGAAAAGGGCAGGTACACCTCGACAATTCCAGCGGAGATCATTACCCTTGCAGATGAGCACCACTTTCCTCTCATTCTTTTTCATGAAGAGGTGTCCTTTGTCGAAATAACGCAGGATATACATTCCATCCTGATCAACCAGCAGTACAAAAAGATATCAGAGCTCGAAATGTATGCCCAAAGCCTAAACAAAAAACTTCTCACAATCTCCCATGAAGAAGAAATTCTTTCCTACCTCCATGAACATATTGGCACCCAGATTATCTATGAAAAAGAGAATCAGGATGTTTATTTTATACCAAGTGTTCCAATTCATAAACGCAAAGAACTAGTAACTGCTCTTTCCAATGATAACGATGAAAATCTCCATATACAGCAGCCGATACAAGTATTGGACAAGCAATATGGAATGATACACCTCTATTCCAAGAATCGTCCTTTAAGTGAATTTGATCTGCTCATGCTCGACAGAACGGTAACAGCACTTGCACAGCATCTATTGCGCGGTCTATATGTGGAGGAAAAAAGAAGACTCGAAGAAAGCGAGTGGCTCAGAAGCTGGTTGGATGGCGGCCAGTCCCTTGAATCCATCAGAGAGTTCCTGTCCCGGCATGACTCCGTTTTTGTGAAAAACGGCGTGGTCCTCCTATGCGAAAAAAATGGCTTGGACTCTCCTTCTCTAGATAAAACCTATTTAACTCTATTGTTCCGTTCCATATTCGAGCAGCAGGGATTCTCAGTATTTTTTACGGAAATGAAAAATACCCTCACAGTCATCCTGCTTAATCGAAGAGATGAAGGAAGATGGAAGGAGCGGGTAAAGGAGGGGATATCTAACCTGATCGCCAAGCAATGTGATAAGAATGGAAGGACATTTCTCAGATTGAGTGTTGGGAAGTATGTTCATGGACTTGAACAGATGTCCAAGAGCTATTGGACTGCCTGGGAAGCGATGAAAATACAGGAACAGCTCCTTCACGGGGTATATTCCTCCTTTTTTGAAGACTTACATATCTATCGGCTCATTTCCTATATGCAAAAGCAGCAAGACCTGAGGGAGTTCGTGATGGAGTATCTTGAACCGGTTATTGTTCATGATCAGAAACACAATGGTAAACTGCTCGAGACGCTGAAGGTCTATCTTTCGTGCAATGGTTCGAAAAAGGAGACGGCCAATCAGCTGTTTATTGTGCGGCAAACCCTATACCATCGAATTCAAAAATTGGAGACCTTGCTAGGGGAGGACTTCATGCTTGCGGAGAAGAGGCTGGTAATCGAATTCATGATTATGGTGTATGAGTATCTTAACTCGACGAATGATTATTTTGAAGAGGGAAACAAATCGACCTCTAATCTCTAAGGTATGGGGAAATGCTGTAGATTTAGACTTCATCCAGATGATGAGGTCTATTTTGTTGCCTGTAATACGAGGTGGATGTCTATTAGATGGTAAAAATAATAAGTCTCATTTAAAGTTCGATGACGTGCTTTTTGCATCTCGAAATCGAGTAAAAGCTCATCATAAGGTCGATGACGTGCTTTTTGCACCTCCAAAGCAAGTGAAAAGCTCATCATAAGGTCGATGACGTGCTTTTTGCATCTCGAAAGTAAGTGAAAAGCTCATCATAAGGTCGATGACGTGCTTTTTGCATCTCGAAAGCAAGTAAAAAGCTCATCATAAGGTCGATGACGTGCTTTTTGCATCTCGAAAGTAAGTGAAAAGCTCATCATAAGGTCGATGACGTGCTTTTTGCATCTCGAG
>NZ_JBHVHV010000010.1:0-31467 GCF_042800035.1 Sutcliffiella sp. NPDC057660 | reverse complement strand
AAAGTAAGTGAAAAGCTCATCATAAGGTCGATGACGGGCTTTTTGCATCTCGAAAGCAAGTAAAAAGCTCATCATAAGTTCGATGACGGGCTTTTTGCATCTCGAAAGCAAGTAAAAAGCTCATCATAAGGTCGATGACGAGCCTTTCCCTCAGAGAGCAAATAAAGAGTTTCTCCTCTCACCAACGAAGTTCAATTTCCCATGCAATCCAAACTCCACACTTCCACATAAAAAAGCTTACCCTATGTATTCAAAATGTGGAAAGAATTCTTCATTAAGTTTTACATTTTGTCTAATGAAAGCCTTGCAATTTTATCAGATAATAGGCATAAGTTCTAAAAATTCAAAAAACAGGAGGTACTCTGATGACAACAACGTCAAAGGATACGGTCGTACTACAAAATTATATTAACGGGAAGTGGGTGGACTCCAGAGGTTCGGAAACTTTTGATGTCGAAAACCCTGCAACAAAGGAATGCCTGGCAAAGGTTCCATTCTCGACCAAAGAGGATGTAGAGGATGCAGTCAAGGCTGCCAAAGCCGCCTTTCAAACATGGCGGAATGTCCCTGTCCCGAAACGGGCACGCATCATGTATGAATACCACCACCTATTAACGGTACGTCACGAAGAGCTCGCCAAGCTGATTGTTTCAGAGAACGGTAAGGCATTTAAAGAGGCATACGGAGAAGTGCAGCGGGGCTTGGAGTGTGTTGAATTCGCCGCAGGAACACCTACCCTGATGATGGGGGAAACCTTGGCAAATATCGCCGAAGAAATAGATTCGAGCATGTATCGTTATCCGCTTGGGGTGGTCGGAGGGATTACACCATTCAATTTCCCGATGATGGTACCTTTGTGGATGTTCCCTCTTGCAATTGCCTGCGGGAATACTTTTGTACTGAAGCCATCCGAAAGGACGCCGCTGCTGGCTAATCGTTTAGTGGAGCTGTTCACCCAGGCCGGAGCACCGGATGGGGTGTTGAATATTGTCCATGGGGCGCATGATGTGGTCAATGGCCTGCTTGATCATGAGGATGTGAAAGCCATTTCCTTTGTAGGATCGCAGCCGGTTGCAAAATATGTGTATGAAAGATCAGCGGCAAACGGGAAGCGGGTTCAGGCGCTATCGGGAGCAAAAAATCATCATGTGGTCATGCCGGACTGTGATATCGAAAAGGCTGCACAGCATATATTAACATCAGCCTTCGGTAGTGCAGGACAGCGATGCATGGCATGCAGTGCGGTAGTCGTGGTGGGTGACAACGATAAGTTTGTCGAGGAGCTGAGAGTGAAGGCGGATGCCTTGTCGATCGGGAATGGGATGGATGAGGAAGTGTTGCTGACTCCTGTTATTCGCGATAGTCACAGGGAAAAAGTGATTGGCTACATCAAACAGGGAGTGGCAGAAGGTGCTACCCTTTTGCGGGATGGCAGAAAGGAGATGGAAGATCTGACAGAAGGAAACTATCTCGGACCTACCATTTTTGATCATGTAAAACCTGACATGACGATAGCAAAAGAGGAAATCTTTGCTCCTGTACTGAGTTTGTTGCGAGCTAGTGATCTTGATGAGGCACTTTCACACATTGAAAAGTCCCGTTTTGGTAACGGAGCCACCATCTATACTAAGGATGCAAAGGCTGTGCGGCAGTTCAGGGAAGAGGCGGATGCCGGGATGATCGGGGTCAATGTCGGGGTACCCGCAACAATGGCGTTTTTCCCATTCTCTGGATGGAAAGATTCTTTCTATGGAGACCTTCATGTCAACGGAAAAGATGGGCTGAACTTCTATACCCGCAAAAAAATGATCACTTCCAGATTCGACTTTTAAAGGCGATAATCCAATAAATGTAAAAAGGGGTCAGGCCCCTTTCAGAAAGGTGTGGTTGCTTTGGTTCGGATGGATCAGGCGCATGAGCAGGATTTGCTGGCTAGTGATGAGCGTTATGTATGGCATTCCATGAAGCCTTATAGTCCACAGGGGACGATGGTGGTGAAGGAGGCGAAGGGTGCCTGGGTGACGGATGTGGATGGAAAAAGGTATCTGGACGGCATGTCGGGACTATGGTGCGTAAATGTTGGATATGGACGCACCGAGCTTGCTGAAGCGGCATACGAGCAGTTGAAGGAGCTTGCCTACTTCCCATTGACACAAAGTCATGTTTCCGCCATCAAGCTTGCTGAGAAACTGAATGAATGGCTCAATGATGAGTATGTTATTTTCTTTTCCAACAGCGGATCGGAAGCGAACGAGACCGCCTTCAAAATTGCAAGGCAGTATCATCTGCAATGCGGCGACCATAGCCGCTATAAAATCGTGTCCAGGTACAGGTCCTATCATGGCAATACGATGGGTTCGCTTGCGGCCACTGGACAGGCGCAGAGAAAGTACAAATACGAACCGCTGGCACCTGGATTTGTCCATGTCCCGCCGCCTGACACCTACCGCATGGAGGAGCCGATAACCGCAGATCCGATGCAGCTCAGGAGTGTAAAGGATGTCGACCAGGCTATGACATGGGAGCTGAGTGAGACGATAGCCGCCATGATTATGGAGCCGATCATTACGGGTGGAGGGATCCTGACACCACCGGATGGCTACATGAAAGCTGTCAGTGAGGTTTGCAAAAAGCACGGTGCCCTACTCATTGTGGATGAAGTGATCTGCGGCTTTGGCCGGACAGGCAAGCCATTCGGCTTCATGAACTATGATGTGAAACCGGATATCATCACCATGGCAAAGGGGATAACAAGTGCGTATCTTCCATTATCCGCAACAGCCGTCAAAAAGGAAATCTACGAGAAGTTCAAAGGGACGGAGGAATATGACTATTTCCGTCATGTAAACACCTTTGGGGGGAGCCCTGCATCCTGCGCTCTTGCGTTGAAGAATCTCGAGATCATGGAAAATGAGAAATTGATTGAACGATCAGCTGAAAAAGGGAAAGTCCTGCTTGGTGAGTTGAAATCTAGACTCTCTACCCACCCGTTTGTCGGAGATGTCCGTGGAAAGGGGCTGCTTGTAGGTATTGAATTGGTCTCCGATCGAGACACCAAAGAACCCATCTCACTGGATAAAATCAATCGTGTCATTGCCAGCTGCAAGCAAAAAGGTCTTATCATTGGGAAGAACGGTGCGACTGTTGCGGGGTACAATAATGTCCTGACCTTGGCGCCACCTCTCTCCATTGAGGATGAGGACCTGCAGTTTATTATTAAGACAGTCTCGGAATCTATTCTCGCTCTTGATTAAAAGGACTGCATAATAATTGAAAACTAAATAGACAATAACGAGTAGGAGGCGTTTCGCTTGAACAATCAGTGGAAATGGCTTTTACGCCTAGGTACACTTCTACTCGTTATGATCATTTTATATGTATGGATGAAGCTGAGCCCGTTCTGGACTCCGATACTAAGAATCATCCTGACTGTAAGCATCCCGTTTTTTATCAGTGTTTTTATTACATACCTGCTGCATCCGGTGGTCGAATATACGCACAACCGGGGCTTGCCAAGGCCGGTTGCCATCCTGATCATTTACCTGTTGTTTTTTGGCGGAATCGGATGGCTAGGGTACAAGGGCATCCCGGTCATCATCGATCAATTATGGGAGCTGTCCGAAAACTTCCCAAAGCTTGCACAGACATACAGCGACTGGATCAAGCAGATCCATACCAGTACATCCACCTGGCCGGACGGTATTCACGAAAAGGTGGATCAGACATTTTCGGAATTTGAAGATATGCTTTCAAGCCTCCTTGTAAAAGTGATTGCAGGATTAAAGGGGATCCTGAATTCTTTCTTTATTCTCATTGTCATTCCGTTTATCGTGTTCTACCTTTTAAAGGATTATGACCAGGTGAAAAAGACGGTCTGGTACCTGACTCCAAGAAAATGGCGAAAACCTGGAATGGCCTTTCTGCATGATGTCGACCAATCACTTGGCAGCTATATCAGGGGGCAATTGACGGTCTGTATCATAATAGGACTCCTTGCAACGGTCAGTTTGTGGCTTACCGGCATGCGATATCCCTTGGTGCTGGGTGTGATTATCGGGATAACCAATATCATCCCCTACTTTGGACCGGTAATCGGTGCATTTCCGGCTATCATTATCGCTGCCACCATATCGGTGAAAATGGTTTTCCTTGTCATTATCATTATCTTCGGATTACAGTTCGTAGAAGGTAATATACTGTCCCCTCTGATAGTAGGGAAGAGTCTGCATATACATCCGGTTCTGATCATCCTTGCCCTTTTGATCGGGGGTGAAATTGCCGGTGTTGTCGGACTGATTTTGGCTGTCCCTGTTTTTGCTGTTTTAAAAGTGACGATCACTCATATCAGCAGTCATTTTATCAAGCATTGACAAACAGGGAGACTGTTGCATATAATCTTTACATCTACATATTTTAATTCAAAGAAGGATCAAGTATGCTAAAGCCCTTCCTAATAGAGAGGAATTCCTCAGGCTGAAAGGATTCCAGGAAGAAGAGTTGCAGAAAGCTAATCCGGAGTGCGGGGTAAAATCCTGCCGGTTTGCACCGTTAAAGCATCTGAGAGATGATGGGCCAGTCCTGTCATAATCAGGGTGGTACCGCGAGAATACACTCTCGTCCCTGTTTTGGGGACGGGAGTTTTTTGTTTTTTTACAAAAGAAAAAGGAGGATATATCGAAATGAAACACTTAACTTCTGCGCAAGTCAGACAAATGTTTTTAGATTTCTTCAAAGAAAAAGGACACTCTGTAGAACCAAGTGCATCACTTGTTCCACATGAAGATCCTTCCCTTTTATGGATCAATAGTGGGGTGGCAACACTTAAAAAGTATTTTGACGGAAGAGTGATTCCGCAAAACCCACGCATATGCAACGCACAAAAATCGATTCGTACCAACGATATTGAAAATGTAGGGAAAACAGCCCGACATCACACATTCTTTGAAATGCTTGGGAACTTTTCCATTGGAGAATACTTCAAAAAAGAAGCAATCGACTGGGCATGGGAGTTTCTTACGAGCAAAGAGTGGATCGGCTTTGAAGCTGAAAAACTTTCCGTGACCATCCATCCGGAAGACGAAGAAGCATATCGTTATTGGAATGAAGTAATAGGAATTCCTGCAGAAAGAATCATCCGTCTCGAGGGGAACTTCTGGGATATCGGGGAAGGTCCAAGTGGTCCTAACACCGAAATCTTCTATGACCGCGGGGAATCCTACGGAAATGACGAGAACGACCCTGAGCTATATCCTGGTGGGGAAAATGAGCGTTATCTGGAAATATGGAATCTTGTATTCTCCGAGTTCAACCATAACCCTGATGGCACCTACACACCGCTGCCGAAGAAAAACATTGATACAGGTATGGGTTTGGAGCGTATGGTTTCTGTTATTCAGGACGTTCCGACAAACTTTGATACTGACCTGTTCATTCCGATCATCCAGGCAACAGAGAGTGTATCAGGTGAGAAATACGGAATGGAGAATGATAAAGATGTGGCATTCAAAGTAATCGCCGATCATGTCCGTACTGTAACATTCGCTGTAGGCGACGGAGCCCTGCCATCCAATGAGGGTCGCGGTTATGTGTTGCGCCGTCTATTAAGAAGAGCGGTCCGTTATGCAAAACAGCTTGGAATCAACCGTCCGTTCATGCATGACCTAGTACCTGTAGTAGCAGAAATCATGGTCGACTTCTACCCGGAAGTAAAAGAAAAGAAGGAATTTATCCAACGAGTGATCAAAACGGAGGAAGAGCGTTTCCACGAGACATTGAATGATGGTCTTGCTATTTTATCCACTGTTATCGCTAAGGCGAAAGAAGAAGGCTTTAACGTCATCTCCGGGGCAGATGCGTTCCGTCTTTATGATACGTACGGCTTCCCGGTGGAGCTGACAGAAGAGTATGTAGAAGAACAGGGAATGACCTTGGATCATGCAGGTTTTGAAAAGGAAATGGAAATGCAGCGTGAACGTGCCCGTTCTGCTCGCCAGGACGTGGATTCCATGCAGGTTCAATCAGGGGTTCTAGGTGAAGTACGTTCCCAAAGTACGTTTGTCGGGTACGATCAGTTATCCACTACATCCACGATTTCCGTTATCGTGAAAAATGGGGAGCTTGTTGATTCCGCCGAAGCAGGTGAAGAAGTGCAGGTCATCCTTTCCGAAACGCCGTTCTATGCAGAAAGCGGTGGACAGGTAGCGGACCACGGATATATTGCTGGAGAAAGCGGAAGAGGCTTTGTAAAGGACGTTCAAAAGGCTCCAAACGGCCAGAACCTTCATTCCATCCTTGTTGAAGAAGGTGTACTGAACAGAGAGCAGACCGTTAAGGCGGAAGTGCATGCAAACAACCGTGCGCAAATCATCAAAAACCATACAGCTACACATATCCTGCATCAGGCTCTGAAAGATGTTTTGGGTACACATGTCAATCAGGCAGGGTCTCAAGTAACGGCAGATCGACTGCGATTCGACTTTTCCCACTTCGGGCAGGTAACACAGGAGGAAATCGAAAAAATTGAAGGAATCGTCAACGAAAAAATCTGGGCGAATCTGGATGTTGTCATTGAAAACAAGTCCATTACAGAAGCAAAAGCGATGGGAGCAATGGCATTATTCGGCGAAAAATATGGTGACATCGTACGTGTGGTGCAGGTGGACGACTACAGCCTTGAGCTTTGTGGTGGATGCCATGTACAGAACACCTCTGTAATCGGCCTATTCAAAATCGTCTCTGAATCTGGTATCGGTGCAGGAACACGCCGTATGGAAGCTGTGACTGGCGAAGGCGCGTACCGTCTATTGAATGATCAGGTGCAGCTTTTAAAGGATGCTGCTGCCAAACTGAAAACGAAGCCTCAGGAAGTAGGAAGCAGAATCGATGTTCTTCTTTCTGATATGAAGGAGCTTCAAAGAGAAAACCAATCCCTTGCTGCTAAGCTTGGAAACATTGAAGCATCCAGTCTTTCTGACAAAGCGAAGGAAGTAAATGGAGTGACCATGCTAGTAAGTAAAGTGGCAGGAACGGATATGAACAATCTCCGTACAATGGTGGACGATTTAAAAACCAAGCTTGGTTCTGCTATCATAGTACTTGCAAGTGTACAGGATGGAAAAGTGAACATTTCTGCTGGTGTAACAAAAGATTTAATTGAAAAGGGCCACCATGCCGGAAAAATCGTAAAAGAAGTGGCAACCCGTTGCGGCGGAGGCGGTGGCGGCCGTCCTGATATGGCTCAAGCTGGCGGAAAAAACCCGGAACAAGTCGATCAGGCGCTACAATCTGTGGAAGAATGTATAAAATCCGTTTAACATTGTTGAAAATTGGTGTACAATAAAGGTAACAATTTACAAGCAGATTAAAGAAGTCTAAAAGAGAGGTGCATACCATGAGCTCCTTTGACAAAACTATGAAGTTCAACTTCCAGGAAGAAACAATGGAAGCAAATGTAAATGAAGTATTAACGACAGTACATGATGCATTACAAGAGAAAGGGTACAACCCGATCAACCAAATTGTCGGCTACCTCCTTTCTGGTGACCCAGCTTACATTCCACGTCACAAGGATGCAAGATCATTAATACGGAAAATTGAGAGGGACGAGCTAATCGAAGAATTAGTGAAGTCTTATCTAAACCAGCATCGCAAGGAGTAGTACATGCGCATTTTAGGCTTAGACGTAGGTTCCAAAACGGTAGGAGTTGCCATCAGCGATGAAATGGGATGGACTGCTCAAGGATTGGAAACGATAAAAATTGATGAAGCGGTAAAGAACCTCGGCTTTAAACGGTTGAAGCAGATAATTGCTGAATACAAGCCTGAAAAAGTGGTCATTGGCCTTCCGAAGAATATGAACGGGACCATTGGCCCTCGAGGGGAAGCAAGCCGGCATTACGGTGAAATGCTGACTTCAAAAACCGGACTCCCTGTCATCTACTGGGACGAAAGGCTTTCTACTGTAGCAGCAGAGAGAATCCTGATCTCTGCTGACGTAAGTAGAAAAAAAAGAAAACAAGTAATAGACAAAATGGCTGCAGTAGTGATTCTGCAAGGATACCTGGATAGCCAACAATAAACCTGAGGTGAATAGAATGGAACACGGTGAAAAGCAAATTACAGTAGTAGACGAAGACGGCAACGAACAGCTTTGTGAGGTATTATTTACTTTCGAATCAGAGGAGTTCGGAAAGTCTTATGTTCTTTACTATCCAGTTGGAGCGGAAAATGACGATGAGGACGATATCGAAATCCACGCTTCCAGCTTTGTGCCAAACGAAGAAAACGAAGAAAACGAAGAAGGCGAACTTCAACCGGTTGAAACGGATGAAGAGTGGGATATGATTGAAGAAATGCTAAATACATTCATGGCTGAGGACGAGGAATAAGCCGTACTCTCCACATAAAAATAGCAAGCCCGGATATCCGGGCTTGCTATTTTTATGTGGATGGTTTTGGACGCTCAAATAACAAAGAGGACAATTGTTCCTTATTAGAAGCAAGATCCTCCAGGCTATACTGATCAAGTACGGACAAGAATGCCTGGGTAGCTTGATGTAGGGCCCCCTTCAGTTTACAAGCGGGGGACAATATGCAGGTCTGATGGTCCTGAAAACACTCCACGATATGAAAATCCTCTTCTGTATTTCTCACCACGGCCCCAATTTTGATGTTTTTTGGGGATACGGCAAGTTTCAGGCCACCGTTGCGGCCCCTGATCGTTTCTATGTACCCTAATTTCCCCAGGTGGAAAATGACTTTCATCAAATGGTTTTTGGAAATGCCGTAGGAATCCGCAATGTCCTTGATTTGGACGAGTTTTTCTGAAGATGGCACACTCGCTAAATATATTAATACTCGCAAGGAGTAGTCGGTATACATGGTTAATTTCATAATTTCCCTCCACCTTCATTTTACCACAAATTTTCTGTTTTCATAAAAAGTTAAACGTATATCCCAAAGCAAGCCCTGTTGCATGAAAGAGAACGGTGCAGTAAACGATAAGAAAATGAATACTGCCAGTAGCCTAAAGAAGATTCTCCTGAAGAAAACAATAACGTTTATATCCCTAAAGACCTAGCTTTCGTAGAATGAAATAGGTAATTGTACACGATAAAATTGTCGAAAATCCAAAAGAATAAATATTTTTGTCAAAATTTATTTGAAATTGTTGTATAATTAATAATTGTGCGAGAGGGGGTCTTTTTTTGTCTGAGAAAAAGAGTAAAGACTATATCGAAGAGAAGTTAAAAGAGAAGCACCATGAGGCGAAAATTGTTCGCCGCATCGTATTTACCGTATTTGTCATTCTAATGCTAGTCCTAACCGGTGTAATTGGCGGCGGATATTTTTACATAAAAAATGCCTTGAAACCAGTTGATGAACAAAATAAAGAAACAAAGCAAATAGAAATACCAATCGGGTCCTCCCCGACAACCATCGGAAAAATCCTGGAGGAAAACGGGATTGTTCATAATGCGAAGATATTTCGCTATTATGTAAAATTTAAAAGTGAATCCGGATTCCAGGCTGGCGAGTACGCATTCAGCCCAGCCATGTCCCTGGATGAAATTATCGGCCAGTTGAAACAGGGCAGAGTCATGCAGGAGGTTGTGTTCCAAGTTACCATTCCGGAAGGACGACAGCTTACCCAGATAGCCACGATCCTGGCAAGCAGAACTAATATTGAAGAAGAGGAATTCCTTGAGGTTGTCAATGATCCTCAGTTTGTTCAGAAGATGATCGATAAGTATCCATCCATCCTGACCGAGGAAGTCTTGAACGAGGAAGTGAAGTATCCTCTCGAAGGGTACTTGTTCCCGGCTACCTATCCATTTTATGTGGAAGATCCGACTGTAGAGGAAATCATTGAAACGATGCTGCAAAAAACAGTCGAAGTGGTCGCCGAGTATGAAAATCTTATGCGTCAAAAGGAATATACTGCGCATCAGCTTCTTACAATGGCAAGTATGATTGAAGCGGAGGCGACCAATCAGGAAGATCGTGAATTTATTGCCAGTGTGTTCTACAACCGTCTGGAGATCGACATGGCTCTTCAAACGGATCCTACCGTCCTTTATGCACTTGGGGAGCATAAGGATCGAACCCTATATGAACATTTGGAAGTTGATTCGCCATATAACACTTACCTGAATACAGGGATGCCACCTGGACCGATTGCCAATGCAGGTGCCTCATCCATTGATGCCGCATTGAAGCCGGCCGAATCCGAGTACTTCTACTTCCTTGCAACACCTGATGGCGAAGTGCTGTTCAATGAAACATTGGAAGAACATAACATCGATAAAGCCAAATATATCACGAATAACTAACTGTATTTGAAAGTGATGGGAATGCGAAATTAATTCGCATTCCCATTACTTTTATGATAAAATATATCGAGTTGTTTAAAAGAAGAAGCTTTCACACAAACAAGAGTTCCTCAAACAGGGGTGAACTCTATTTTCTTGTGTAAGAAATGCTTTTGACCATATATGATCAAGTGAAGGGAGGACCACACTTGGGAATTAATCATGAAAAAATTGTCTCCTATCTGGATTCTCTTATCTTGCCGAGAGATGAAGCCGTTACAAAAATGGAAAAGCTAGCAGAAAAAGAGAATGTACCGATTATGGATTTGATTGGCATGGAAACATTACTGCAGCTTCTGAGACTCTCAAGTCCGAAAAGAATTCTTGAAATAGGTGCAGCAATAGGGTATTCCTCCATCCGAATGGCCACGGCCCTGCCGGATGCAAAGGTTGTAACCATTGAACGAGATGAAATCAGATACGAGCAAGCAGTGAAACATATAAAAGAAACAGGGCATTCAGAAAACATTCAGCTTGTTTTTGGTGACGCACTGGAAGTTTTTGAACATATCGAAAAAGAAGGTCCGTATGACTTTATCTTTATTGATGCTGCCAAAGGCCAGTATGAGAAATTCTTTACGATGTATGAGCCTCTGTTGGCCGAAAATGGGGTCATCATTACAGATAATGTTTTATTTAAAGGTCTGGTTGCCGAAGCACATGAAACGGTAGAGCCGAAGCGAATAAGGAATCTGGTGAAGAAAATTGACCATTTCAATCAGTGGCTGATGAATCATCCTGATTATGTGACTACAATTATGCCTGTTGGAGACGGAATTGCCATTAGTAAACGAAGAGGTGAAAAACGATGAAAAAACCTGAACTGTTAGTAACTCCAAAAGACATTGCAAACATGCGAGACCTGTTGGAAGCAGGAGCGGATGCTTTCGTCATCGGTGAGCAGCGTTATGGACTGCGCCTTGCAGGAGAGTTTGACCGTTCACAGGTTGCTCTTGCGATTGAACTGGCTCATGCGCAGAACAAAAAGGTTTATGTGGCGATGAACGGCCTTTTTCATAATGAAAAGGTGGACGAGCTATCCGACTACCTTTCCTTCCTTGAGCAAGTAAAAGCGGATGCTGTAATTTTTGGTGACCCGGCTGTACTGATGGCTGCAAGGGAAGCAGCTCCGTCCTTGAAGCTGCACTGGAACACCGAAACGACGGCCACAAACTACTACACCTGCAACTATTGGGGCCGTAAAGGTGCAAAACGGGCAGTGTTGGCAAGGGAACTCAATATGGATGCCATTGTGGAAATGAAAGAGAATGCCGAAGTGGAAATCGAAGTACAGGTGCATGGCATGACCTGTATGTTCCAATCGAAACGGTCGCTGATCGGCCACTATTTCGAATACCAGGGGAAGTCCATGGAAGTCGAAAAGGCGAAAGATAAAGCAATGATTCTGCATGATAATGAACGAAACAATAAGTATCCTATTTTTGAAGACGAGAATGGCACGCACATCATGAGTCCGAATGACATGTGCATCATCGATGAGCTCGAGGAAATGATTGATGCCGAGGTTGACAGCTTCAAGATTGATGGTGTATTACAGACGCCTGCGTATATCGTGGAGGCGACTAAGCGTTACCGCAAGGCAATCGATCTTTGTGTGGAAGATCGTGAAGAATATGAAAATGTAAAAGAGGACCTGCTTGCCGAGCTGGAAGAACAACAGCAGGAACATCGTCCATTAGATACAGGCTTTTTCTTTAAAGAGACGGTTTATTAAGAAGAAAAGGAGGCAACAGGATGACAACTTATGTGAATGATAAGATTTCAAAAATCGTAGACGGCAAACGTGTGATTGTGAAAAAGCCTGAGCTTCTTGCTCCTGCCGGCAATCTGGAAAAGCTTAAAATTGCCGTACACTATGGTGCCGATGCAGTGTTTATCGGTGGCCAGGAATACGGACTGCGTTCCAATGCCGGTAACTTTTCACACGAAGAGATGGCAGAAGGTGTTCAATTCGCAGAAAAATACGGCGCCAGAATCTATGTAACAACCAATATTTTCGCACACAATGAAAATATTGATGGTTTGGATGAATATCTAATCGGTCTGGAGAAAGCAGGGGTTCATGGAATCATCGTTGCGGATCCATTGATCATTGAAACATGCCGTCGTGTGGCACCAAAGCTTGAGGTGCATTTAAGTACTCAGCAATCCTTGTCAAACTGGAAGGCTGTCCAGTTCTGGAAGGAAGAGGGGCTGGAGCGTGTGGTACTTGCGCGTGAAACAAGTGCAGAGGAAATCCGTGAAATGAAAGAAAAGGTGGATATCGAGATCGAGTCTTTCATACATGGTGCGATGTGTATCGCCTATTCGGGCCGCTGTACCCTAAGTAACCATATGACCGCGCGTGACTCCAACCGTGGGGGCTGCTGTCAGTCCTGTCGCTGGGACTACGACCTCTATGAAGTGAATGATGGCAAGGAACAGGCACTTTTTGCGGAAAATGATGCAGCTTTTGCCATGAGTCCAAAAGACCTGAAGCTGATTGAATCGATTCCAAAGATGATCGAGCTTGGCATTGACAGCTTGAAAATCGAAGGAAGAATGAAATCAATCCATTACGTGGCAACAGTAGTAAGTGTATACCGCAAAGTCATTGATGCATACTGTGCAGATCCGGAAAACTTTGTGATTCAGCCAGAATGGCTAGAAGAGCTCGATAAGTGTGCGAACCGTGAAACGGCTACAGCATTTTTCGAGGGTGTGCCCGGGTATAAGGAGCAGATGTTTGGTAATCATAGCAAGAAGACAACCTTTGATTTCGTAGGCTTGGTGCTTGATTATGATGCAGATACACAGATGGTTACGTTGCAGCAACGAAACTTTTTCAAGCCAGGGGAAGAAGTGGAATTCTTTGGACCTGAAATCGAAAACTTCAAACAAAAGATAGAGAAGATTTGGGACGAGGACGGTAGGGAGCTTGATGCTGCGCGCCATCCATTGCAAATTGTTAAATTCAAAGTCGAAAAGCCGATCTATCCAAACAACATGATGCGAAAGGGGCAGTAACAGGATGGGGAAAAGACCAATCGTGATCGGTGTAGCTGGTGGATCTGGCTCGGGAAAGACGAGTGTTACTAAAGCAATATTTGATCATTTTACAGAGAAATCAATTTTAATGCTCGAACAGGATTACTATTACAAGGATCAGGCGGATGTAGCTTTTGAAGAACGATTAAAAACGAACTACGATCATCCGCTTGCGTTTGATAATGATCTGCTGATTCAGCATATACAGAGTTTATTAAGCTACGATTCAGTCAACAAGCCGGTCTATGATTATACCCTTCACACAAGATCCTCCCAGGTGGTCGAGGTCGAGCCGAAGGAAGTTATCATTGTAGAAGGAATTTTGGTATTAGAAGACGAGCGTTTGCGCAACTTAATGGATATCAAGCTTTTTGTGGATACGGATGCCGATATCCGCATCATCCGCAGAATGCTCCGGGATATAAAAGATAGGGGACGCACGATTGATTCGGTCATTGAGCAGTATGTGACCGTTGTGCGCCCGATGCATAATCAATTCATTGAACCGACGAAGCGATATGCCGACATTATCATCCCTGAAGGCGGCCAAAATCATGTTGCCATCGATTTAATGGTAACAAAAATTCAAACAATTCTTGAACAAAATGACATTTTGTAATAACATATGAGAAGTTAGAGAATTTTCCAATTGTGGATAGAACGTCGATGTATTCCATTTGATGGGTACATCTTTTTCCACATTTACATAAAGGCTCTTTTCGTAAAGTTTGTTGCTTATGACCAAAAAAAATCGGCTTTTGGATTTTTCGCCGAGATAGACTTTGCAAAAATTATAAAGTAAACAATCTAATGAACCGAAAAGAGCACGAGAGTAGGTAAATTTACGTGATTATGTTGTATTCGTCAAAAGCAACAAATTCTGCGAAAATAGACTACATAAGAGGAAAGTAAATTGGGGAATGCAATTACTAGAAGGAGTGATTAGTCATGGCACAAGAGAAAGTATATCCAATGACTCAAGCGGGGAAAGAGAAGCTTGAGCAGGAACTCGAAAATCTGAAAAGCGTACGACGCAAAGAAGTGGTAGAGCGCATCAAGATCGCGCGCAGCTTCGGAGACCTATCCGAGAACTCTGAATATGATTCCGCAAAAGAAGAGCAAGCATTCGTGGAAGGTCGTATCACACTTTTAGAACAAATGGTCCGTAATGCGAAAATCATCCAGGAAGACAAAGATACTGATGCAGTCGGATTGGGTAAAACAGTTACATTCAAGGAGCTCCCGAATGGTGAAGAGGAAACTTACACCATCGTAGGTAGTGCAGAAGCAGATCCATTCGAAGGAAACATCTCCAACGAATCTCCAATGGGAAGCTCACTTATGGGCAAAAGAGTTGGAGACGAAGTATCGATCCAAACTCCAGGTGGAGAAATGAACGTGAAAATCGTAACGATAAAATAATAGCCTGTATAAGGTTAAATACTGAACACCTCGTCAAAACTGTTGACGAGGTGTTTTTATATGCAGCGTTTAATCAGAGGGCGAATAGGTAAGCTCGGAATTGCTATTATACTGATTTTTATTGCACTTGTAGGAAGGCTTGTACAGATACAGCTGGTCAGCACGGAATCATTCTCCGACTCCCGGGTCAATCTGATCGAGGCAAGCGTCAAACAGCGCACACAATCCATGATCATAGATGAAGGGAGAGGTCGGTTCATTGACCGCCACGGCAATCCCCTCACCCATGACTACTATCCAAGTCTGATTCTTTTTCCGTTTTTAAACGGGCTGGATTGGCCGAAGGAGGAGCTCGCCTCCATTCTTGGAATGTCAGCATCGGGCATTGATAAACTATTGGAGGGTGCGGAAAAACCGGTGGTCGTTTCTGAATTCCAAGGTCCCATCAAGCTGGATGAGGAGCAGATGAAAAAAATCAATGACCTCGACTATCCTGGTGTTGTCGCATTGTATCGCCAATTTAAGCTGGAGGATCAGGTCGCGCAGCAGGTGATCGGCATGACTGGTGAAAATGAGGACGAATTTCTGAAGCGCTATAAAGAGAAAGTTGCGAAAGAGAATTATTCTCCCAAGACGCCAATTGGCATTTCAGGCCTGGAGCAGGCTTTTGATGAATTTCTCCTACCTGAAGGGGAAACGAAGCTTCTATACCATGTGGACCGTTTCGGTGGTCCGTTGTTTGGGATAGATGTCCGTTATACGGGCCCATCCAACCCCTATCACCCTGTTTCCGTCAAAACAACAATAGACAAGGACCTTCAGCAGATGGTGGAACGGATCCTGAATGACTATCAGGTGAAAAAAGGGGGACTCGTTCTATTGGACATTGAAAAGAATGAAATCCTTGCCATGGCTTCACGGCCAGCTTTAAATCCAGGTGCCCCTTATGATGATGAAGGCACGAAGAATGTGATGCTTGAGAGGCATTTTCCAGGTTCGGTTTTCAAAACCGTCATTGCTGCAGCTGCCATGGAGGAGAACATCGTGAATGACGAGTCCACCTTTAACTGCGATTTGGATATTCAAGGCGAGCTTTTAAAAGAGGAGAAAGAACGTAAAGGTGTGCTGAATTTTGAGGACAGCTTTTCCTCAAGCTGCAACAATACCTTTGGCGAGCTTGGGAAACAGTTGGTGGAGGGAAATCCAGATTCTATCGATGCCTACGCCAAAATGCTCGGACTGTCATCCAAAGTTGGATGGAGCGGTGATGTGTTTCATTTCGATAGCTTCTTACAGATTCCGGCCGAAGAGAAGGGCGTGGTGTGGCATGACGAAAAAGATAAGAATGTGAGTCTGGCAGTCGCCCAAACCTCAATCGGGCAGAAGGAAGTCCGTGTAACACCCCTTGCTGTAGCCAACATGATGGCTACCATTGCTAGAGGCGGCAGGGCAGAAGAAGTGAAGCTGGTCAGTGATATCGTCTATAAAAATGGTGCCACACTCTATTCCTTCCCTGATCAGGACATGGATCAGGAGGAGCGGCTTTCCAAATACACCGTCATGCAGCTTCAGCACTTACTGAGGGAAGTGGTCGTGAATGAGAAAGGGACAGGCTGGCGTTTTCGGGATCTTCCCTATGAAGTTGCGGGCAAAAGCGGTACCGCGCAGACAGGCAAGATTCTTGATAGTGGCGGCGAACTCCTGAATCGCTGGTTTGCGGGCTATTTTCCATTTCAAAATCCAAAATATGCAATGGTGGTCGTCGAGCTTGATGTGCTTTATGAAAATAATGTATCCAGTGTTTACTACGATGTCGTCAAAAGTATACACGACTGGGAAAAGCTAGAAAGATAATACCAATCCTTTTCACTGTGCAAGCAAGCCCAATGGTGTTACAATTAACTATTGTAATTATACTATTAACTGCTTTGCATAGGAGGGACTTGGATTGTCTTTAAATCATAGAGATGGCTCACGTTATGGCCGAACGACAAAGCGCAAAAAAAGCAATCTTGTATTAAATGTGCTGATTGGTCTTGTATTCATTTTCATCATCTTCCTGGGCACTCAGTTGTTCTTTGGAAAATCAGACGACAAGCAGGTAAGCACAAACGAACAAGAGCTGAATGAAACTGCCGGGAAGAATGATGATATAGCTGCTGAGGAAAACGAAGAATCCGCTCCTGAAGAGGAAGAGGAATCCGATTCCAAGACCGCAGACGAAGAAAAGCCGGCAGACGAAGAAGAGTCTGAAGAAAACACAGATGAAAATACAGAAAATGAAGATAGTGAAACACAGGTTTCTGAGAACTCAGATGATCCGAATGTCATTAAAACGATGACCAACCCAGGCTGGGCACCTGTCGGAACATCCCAATCAGAACCGCACACATCCGCCTATGAAGAAGGCCATGTGGACTGGGACGAAAAGCTTAAAGCCGTCTCTGCAGCAACAGGCCTTGCAAGTGGCGACTATACCCTATACTTTTTAGGAAACGGCGGGAGCGAACACCACTCCGTCGCATCCATCAAAAACAAAGCCTCAGGGGAAAACTTCAAGATCTACCTCGAATGGGTAACCGGCAAAGGATGGAAGCCTACAAAGGTGGAACAGGTAAAGTCGTTGTAATTTGAGTATGTTTTAGGAAGAGCAGATCCGCCCGATATGGGTGGGTCTGTTTTTTGGTTATGGAATAGGCCATCTTCAGAGTGGGTTTTGGTATAAAAAGGTAATAGGACCGAATATGTGGACTTTTGGATCGTAAATATTGGTTTTGGACCGTTTAGTCCCTTTTCCCGCTCGATAATCCATCAAACCGGACTGATAAAGCTACATTTTGGACCGATATCAAAAAAACCACATTAGCACTCCAAAAAAAATCAATATAAGTAGGGAGGGATTTGTCTATGCTTGTCGAAACTACTGGTAATCAGTAAAGGAGTGAATGTATGATATTAAAAAAACGTGAAAAATCATTGTATCTATTAAAGTTAGAGAGGATGATGGCTCGTCTATCTGAGAAAAATCCTAAATATGGATTAGCATCAAATGAATTTCTGAAACATCAGGCAGGATATCGTGGTGAAATGGCAGTTGATTATTATTTAAGCTTTTTATCAATGAGTGAGTATCATATTTTGAATGGTATACGTCTGAAGGATTCCCTAGGTAGATTTTTTCAGATCGACACGCTGCTGGTCACTCCATGGTATTATTTGATTCTCGAAATTAAAAATATTATCGGTGATTTGGAATTCTCCTATAAGCAAAACCAATTAATCCGGACATATGAAGACAAATTGGATAGAATGGAATGCCCGATAACACAGGCCAAGAGACAGAGGGCGCAATTACATGATTGGCTTTCCAAACATAACTTCCCGACAATGCCAATAGAATATCAAGTAATAATCGCGAATAATCATGCCAGGTTTTTAAACGCAGATAAATATGTGCATGAGAAAGTTTCCAGACATTCTAATATCCCCAACCTGACAAACTCATTTGAAAAAAAGTACTCCGGCAAGGTCTTCACGGACAAAGATTTAAAAAGACTGTCTAAACTTATCCTAAAACAAGATACACCACTAACAACCTCACCATTAACCCAACTGAAAATTGAACCTTTTGAGATTGAAAAAGGTGTTCAGTGTCCTTCCTGTAAAAGGATCACTATGAAAAGAGCCCATAAATTCTGGTTTTGCACGCAATGTCAATTTTCCAGTGCTACAGCCCATTTACATGCAATGCAGGACTATGCTCTTCTAATGGGTGACACTATCTCCAACAAGGAATTAAGATATTTTCTTCAACTGAATTCCAGCTCTGTGGCTGCAAAGATACTTTCCTCTCAGAATTTTCCGATTTCAGGGACGACAAGAAACAGAAGATACCTCCTAATAAAAAACAACAAGCTGCTCATCTAAGCATCCTGCAATGCCCAAACAAACAGCTCCCATTTACTTTCCAACCATCCGAAAATGCACAACCGCACTATAAAAACGTCTGCCATCGCCGTCCACATGCATCTGATGTGATACAGAATGGACGCCAAGCATGATAGCCCGGTTCTGATCGACCTTTTCATTGATCTTTTTTTCCAGGTCCTTGATGTCGAGTGCTTCAAAAAACTCCACTTTATCCTCGATCAATTTAAATTCCAAATTCATAAAATACCATCCACCTTATGTAAAATAGCTATTTTGTCCTCCCATCGTACCAAACAATTCCGTTGATGAAAATAGGGAAATATGTTAGATTAAGGTCAGCAACATTTAATTCACACTATACTTATAGGAATTATATAATATATAAAATTATTCGGAGTGATGTTAGCATGGGTAGAGAATTTGTTGAACTGTTTAACAATTGGGCGAATTATTATGATGCGACGGTCAGTGGGACCGATAAGGAATATGCAGAGGTTTTCAGAGGATATGAGGATATCCTGGAGGATGTAGCTTCCAAAGCGAAAGGTCCGGTCCTGGAATTCGGTGTTGGGACTGGAAACTTGACTAGCGCACTTCTAAATAAAGGCTTTACCGTATATGGAGTCGAGCCGTCCGAGACGATGCGTGAAAAGGCTGCAGAGAAACTGCCGGCCGGCATAAAACTACAGGATGGGGACTTTTTGAACTTCCCTGCTCCACCTGAGAAGATTCAGTCAATTGTCAGCACATATGCATTTCATCATCTTACAGATGCTGAAAAAGAAGAAGCGGTACAGCACTATGGAAACTTACTTGATAAAGGTGGTAAAATAGTATTTGCTGATACAGTGTTCGAAAATAAGGACGCTTATAATGCAACGATTGATCAGGCAGAAAAGCATGAGTTTTTAAACTTGGCGAAGGATTTGAAATCAGAGTATTATACAACGATGGAAGTGTTACAGGAAATCTTCAATAAAAACGGATTTACTGTGGAGTTTCAGCGTTTTAATCATTTTGTCTGGGTAATGGAAGCAATCAAGCAATAGCTATTGATGACCGGCGACAACTTCTCACTTTTCATAGAAGTAAGTGCAGGCGGTTCGGAAATGGCTAATTTCTATGAAAAGGGGCAAACAGCAATGAAAGTGGCAATCATCGGAGCAATGGAAGAAGAAGTAACAATCATGCGTGAAAAAATAGAAGGAATGGATATAACTAAGGTAGCGGGTTGTGAGTACTACAGCGGTACATTGAACGGGGTAGACGTTGTGCTTTCCAAATCGGGGATCGGGAAAGTGAATGCTGCATTAAGCACAGCATTGCTGCTGGAAAGATTCCAACCTGAAATTGTCATCAATACAGGTTCAGCAGGAGGTTTTTCGCCGAAACTCAACGTAGGCGATGTTGTTATCTCCACAGAGGTTCGTCATCATGATGTGGATGTGACGGCATTTGGATATGAGTATGGTCAGGTTCCTGGTCTGCCGGCTGCATTTGAAGCGGATGCCAAGCTGATTGAGGTTGCGAAATCTGCAGCAGTGCATGTATCAGGTATGCAGGTGGTGGAAGGCCTGATTGCAACTGGGGATTCTTTTATGAACGATCCGGTCAGAGTAGAGGCGGTTCGTGAAAAGATGCCTGATTTGCAGGCTGCGGAAATGGAAGCAGCTGCGATTGCACAAGTATGCCATTCATTTGAGATTCCGTTTGTGGTCATTCGTGCGTTATCCGATATTGCAGGGAAAGAATCCAATATCAGCTTTGACCAGTTTTTGAGCAAAGCAGCCCTGCATTCATCCATGCTGATTGAGAATATGCTGAACGAGCTGAAAAAAGTATAATCAGCTTTACATGAAGGGGAAATATGATGAACGTCTTTAAAAATGTGCAAGAACTAATTGGGAACACACCGGTGGTTGAACTGACCAGCTTCTCATTGCCGGAAGGTGTTCGTCTTTTTGCCAAGCTGGAGTTCTACAATCCGGGAGGAAGCATCAAGGATCGACTAGGAAAAGAGTTGATTGATGATGCGGTTAAAAAGGGGAAGCTGAAGGAAGGCGGTACGATCATCGAACCAACTGCCGGGAATACAGGTATCGGATTGGCTCTTGCGGCTGTAGGGACCAGTTTTAAGGTGAAGGTCTGTGTTCCTGAAAAGTTCAGCATGGAAAAGCAGGATCTGATGAGGGCGCTTGGAGCGGAAGTGATTAACACTCCGACAGAGCTTGGAATGAAGGGTGCCATTGCAAAGGCAAAGGAATTGAATGAGCAGATTCCCAATTCCTATTGTCCGCAGCAGTTCGGCAATCCGGCGAATCCAGATACCTACTACAAGACGCTTGGTCCTGAGCTGTGGGAACAGTTGGATGGCAAGCTCGATGTCTTTGTGGCAGGTGCAGGGACGGGAGGTACCTTCATGGGTACCGCGAAATTTTTAAAAGAAAAGAATCCTGTTGTGAAAACGGTGATTGTGGAACCGGAGGGATCGATCCTGAATGGTGGGGAGTCCGGTCCGCATAAGACTGAAGGAATCGGCATGGAATTCTTGCCTGGATATATGGATGAAACGTATTTTGATGGGATTCATACGATTTTGGATGTAGATGCTTTTGATCGTGTGAAGGAACTTGCGGTAAAAGAGGGGCTGTTAGTGGGAAGCTCGTCAGGTGCAGCGCTTCATGCTGCATTGGAAGAAGCGAAGTCAGCGAAAGCCGGTACAAATATCGTCATGATTTTTGCCGACAGCAGCGAACGGTACTTAAGCAAGAAGATTTATGAAGGAGGAATTTGACTTGAATAAAAAAACAAAACTTATACATGGGGGAATCTTTGGTGACCCACATACAGGAGCAGTTTCAACGCCTATCTATCAAGTAAGCACGTACAAGCAGGAAAGTGTCGGCGTGTTCAAAGGGTACGAATATTCCAGAACAGGAAACCCTACCCGCTTTGCATTAGAGGAGCTGATCAAGGACCTGGAGAACGGTAAAGCAGGTTTTGCTTTCGGTTCGGGTATGGCTGCGATCACGGCTGTGATGATGCTGTTCAACAGCGGCGATCACGTTGTCCTGACAGATGATGTGTACGGTGGAACCTACCGCGTCATGACAAAGGTATTGAACCGTGTGGGAATAGAGTGCACCTTTGTAGATACAAGCAAAATGGAAAACATCGAAGCGGCGATTCAGGAAAATACTAAAGCTATCTTCATTGAGACGCCAACGAACCCGCTTCTTAAAATCACAGATATCCAAAAAGCGAGTCTGCTTGCTAAGAGACATAACCTCTTAACGATTGTGGACAATACTTTCAGTACGCCTTACTGGCAAAATCCGATCAACCTTGGCGCGGATATTGTTTTGCATAGTGCGACCAAGTATATTGGCGGACACAGTGATGTAGTGGCAGGGCTAGTTGTAGTGAATTCCGAGAAGCTTGCCGAAGAGCTGCATTTTGTACAGAATTCTACTGGAGGCATATTGGGGCCTCAGGATTCCTGGCTGTTAATGCGTGGAATCAAGACACTTGGCTTGCGTATGGAAGCAACAGAGAAGAATACGCGCCGCATCGTGGACTTCCTTGAAAGTCATCCGTTAGTAGGAAAAGTCTACTATCCAGGACTTGATGACCATCCGAACCATGATATTGCCAAGCAACAGGCTGGCGGATTTGGCGGTATGGTATCATTTGATATCGGAAGTGCAGAAAAAGCGGATCAACTATTGGCAAAGATAAAATACTTCACGCTTGCTGAAAGCTTGGGTGCGGTAGAGAGTCTGATTTCCGTGCCTGCTCGTATGACGCATGCATCCATTCCGGCTGATCGTCGAGCAGAACTTGGTATTACGGACGGATTGGTGCGCATCTCCGTTGGTATTGAAGATGTGGATGATCTGATTGCCGACCTGAAACAAGCAATTGAAAATTAACGAGTAAACCTCCTGAAGCCTTGTGCTTTTGGAGGTTTTTTTGTCCAAACTTTTTATTCGCTATCCGAAACAAATCTGTTATAATAAAAAGGAATGTACATAATTTTCTTAATAATCAATTAGGGGGAGTAATATGTCAACTGTACCTGTTTTAGACGAAAAGGTTCAACAGAAGGTGGAGCAGTTCAAAAAGCTTGATGAAAAGCTTTGTCATTATAGTGATGTCCTTGGCCTTCTTGGCTGGGATTCAAAAACGAAAGCGCCGAAAAAGGGACGTGCCCTTTTTGCAAAGGCGATTGGGACACTGTCTACTGAATCATTCAAGCTTTCCATCTCTGAGGAAATGGGCGAAGTATTGGAATTCCTGACAGCTGATGAAATTTGGGCTCAATTGGATGAAGTGACACAAGCTTGTGTAAAAGAGCGCAAGAAAAACTATGAAAAGTCCAAAACCATCCCTGCTGATGAGTACCAGGAGTATGTCATCCTTGTGAACAATGCAAACCAAGTGTGGGAAGAAGCACGGGAAAATAACGATTTTGCTTCCTTTGCACCAGTGCTGGAAAAGGTGCTTGCTTTCAAGAAGAAGTTTGCGGAGTACTACGGATACGAAGGTCATCCATACAACGCGCTATTAAACGAATATGAGCCAGGCTTGACAGTGGAAAAGCTGGATCCATTATTCAAGGAACTTCGTGGAAAGAGTGTCGAGCTTTTGAATAGAATCAAAGCCTCTGAAGCGCAGCCACGTGAGGATATTTTTGCGCAGGAGTATGATGTGGAAGCTCAGAAGAAGTTCAATGCCTATTTACTGCCGTTGATCGGTTTTGACATGGATGGAGGGCGCCTTGACGAGACAGTCCATCCATTTGCACAGAGCGTAAATACAGGGGATGTTCGGATTACAACTCGTTATCAGAAGGATAATGTCCGTTCAGCGATTTTTGGTACGATCCATGAAGCAGGACATGGCATGTATGAGCAGGGTGTGAACGCGGATTATGAAGGAACGGTGATTCGCCGTGGAACTTCATTCGGTATTCATGAATCCCAATCACGCTTCCTGGAGAACATGGTAGGACGCTCCAAAGAGTTCTGGACCTATTTCTATAAAGATCTGCAAAACCATTTCCCGAATCAGTTGAACGATGTTTCACTTGATGACTTCTACCGTGCAACCAACCGAGTGGATGCATCCTTGATCCGTGTGGAAGCGGATGAACTAACCTATAATCTTCATATCATGATCAGATACGAAATTGAAAAAGCGCTGTTTGGCGGAGAGATTGAAGTCAAGGACCTGCCGAAAGTGTGGAATCAGAAGATTGAAGAATACCTTGGGATCACGCCACCTACGGATACGCTTGGTGTGCTTCAGGATATCCACTGGTCCTTTGGAGGCTTCGGATACTTCCCGTCCTACTCGCTTGGTAACCTGTACGCAGCACAAATCCTTTATACGTTATTGAAGGAAATGCCTGATTTCTATGACAAGATCGAGCAAGGGGACTTCATGGCCATCCGTGAATGGTTAAAGGAGAACATTCACCAACACGGTAAACTATACTCTCCGAACGAGCTGATTGTCAAAGTTACGGGAGAAGAGCTGGATGCGAAATACCTCATTCAATACTTGGAAGAAAAATATTCCGAGATCTATCAATTGTCATAAAAGGAAAGGAGCCCGCTGCAAGCGCCGGCTCCTTTTTTATTCCTCTTCTTTTTTAGACTCATCATCAGTCTTTTCTTCTTCTTTATCGTCATTCCCTTTGTGATCCTTGATGTAGAGAGAGCTTTCTTTGGCGGATTGGTTGTTCTGTTGGTTGCTCGGATTAGGCTGGTTCACCACAATGACTTCTTCGGTGGTATTACTTTCGGTAGAGCAGGCGGAAAGCAGGATGAAGGTACAACTGCATAGTAGTAGACGTTTCATATGGCCGACCTCCTTTTGGAAACTTATTGCCTATTATACAGAATTTTGCCCTTATTCTACATTCTCAGATGGGAAAAAATGAAGAATGAGAAAAAAACACTAGATTTGAAGAATAGATAGGATAATTCTTTCATAAATAAGGGAAGGAAAGACTAGGGAGAACGGCCGGGATTGTTTGGAAATGGCGAAATTTACAAGGAAGTGTTCCTACTAATCTATGTTAAAGTAGAACGTATGAGGTGATAGCATATGAATAATAAAGAGCTTCAACTGAAAATCAAGGATTACACGAGATATGCAATGATTTTAACGGCAGTAAGTGTGTTTTTATATATAGGTGTAGCTTTTCAGCATGCAGGTAAAGAAGCCATCCAGATTTACAGCATGATGGGCGTCACAGTTTTGTTTCTCGGTGGATCTGTATTTTTTGTGCTGAAAACGAGAAAATTGAAAAGGCTTTTGCAGGAACAAGAACAAGATGAATAAGCAGGCGAACCTCCCTTCTTCAGGAGGTTTTTTTGTGTTTATTATTTATTTTCGAATTTTTATAAAAATAGTGTTTACAAAGGAGTCGGAATTGGATATACTTACCTTTGTAAGTAAAATTATGCAAAGGAGGTCGAACACAATGATGATGAAAAAGTGGATCAACAAATTACAATTGAATACGATATATCTATTCGACCTATCTGGAGCAAAGCAGGCGCACGCTTAAATATTAACATTCCGTTAATTGATCCAGCCGCAGGAGAATAGATTCCCTGCGGCTTTTTATGTCTTCATATGCCTTATTAGTCCGCAGGAATCCCCCTGCGGTTTTTTGTGTGCTAAAAATATGAAGGAGGTGATACACCATGACCCTACATTTACTATTTGTAACAATTACTGTGAAGAAAAGAGAACAGTCCATCGAAGAGCGATTACATGAAGAGAGAGTAGTTGAAACGCTTAACAGTTTGAAGGACCGTATGTACAGTGACGTGCGATTTTACTAATACTATCTAATAAAAATTAGGAAAGGGGAGGTTGAAGATGAAACAAATGCAATCAGGTCTAACATGGAAAAGTGTGGAGGAAGACTTCACCTAGTTAATTAGTGGAGAGGAGTCTGAGTATGTTTTTAAAATTGACGTTATTGCCCTTCCGCTTTATCACGAAGATTAAACGGAAGGGAAGGATATAAAGAGGCTGGTGTGTCCAATAGGGTGCGCCATCCTCTTTTTTGCATTCCCATCCTATGAACTGCAAAAATGTGTTTAAAACTATTGCACGAAGGGTATGTATAGTTTGTGCTTTTGAGAGAGACTAGGTGTATGATAAGGAAAAGACCAATAGGAACAGGGAGTGCGAAGATTGATAACCTTCAGGGATGTAACGAAAACCTATGAGGATGGGACTACAGCTGTCCGTGATTTTTCATTGGATATATATAAGGGAGAGTTTTTTGTGTTGATTGGTCCAAGCGGATGTGGAAAAACCACGATGCTGAAGATGATCAACCGTCTGCATACCGTATCAGATGGTGACATACTTATAGACGGAAAAAGCATCAACGAACATAATATTCATGAACTGCGCTGGAATATCGGCTATGTACTGCAGCAGATTGCACTATTTCCACATATGACGATCGAAGAGAATATTGCTATCGTACCAGAGCTGAAAGCCTGGAAGAAGGAAGACATCAAAAAGCGTGTGGATGAACTGCTGGAGCTTGTCGGGCTGGATCCATCCATCTATAAAAATAGAAAGCCTTCTGAGCTTTCCGGGGGCCAGCAGCAGCGTGTAGGGGTTGCAAGGGCGCTTGCGGCAGACCCGCCGATCATTTTGATGGATGAACCTTTCAGTGCCCTCGATCCGTTGAGCAGAGAGCAGCTGCAGCAGGATTTCCTTAAGCTGAAGGAAAAAATACAAAAAACGATTGTATTTGTCACCCACGATATGAAAGAAGCCCTGACCCTAGGAGACCGGATCTGCCTGATGAAGGATGGCGAGATGGTGCAGGTGGGGACAGCTGAAGAATTTTTAAAGCATCCAAAGAACGATTTTGTAAAATCATTCATCGGAAGGAAGCAAAGTGTGTTTCATCTTATGTTGGAGGATGTAGTCCAGGAATTAACATGGGTGGAAGGTGTCGAATCCGCGGTTGCCATCGACGGGCAATCCACCCTTGCGGACGCACTTGAATTGCTGCAGGTCCATGATGCGGTGACAGTGACAGGGGCAAACAGGACGATCGGTGTACTGACAAGGCAAAATGTACTCCAGTTCCTCTATAAACGTAATCTGGAAGGAGGTACTGTAGCATGACGTTCCTTCAGGATTTGTATGAAGCAAGGGGAGATCAGCTTTGGACGGCTTTGCTAGAGCATATTCAAATATCCGTCATCGCACTTGCCATTGCGGTTGTCATCTCCGTGCCTCTTGGTATCTATCTAACGAGAAAAGAAAGGATAGCCGAGTCTATTATAGGTGTAACGGCAGTACTTCAGACCATTCCCTCACTCGCCTTGCTTGGCCTTTTGATCCCCTTGGTAGGAATCGGGTTTGTCCCGGCGGTTATTGCATTATTTTTATATGCGCTTCTGCCAATTTTACGGAATACCTATACGGGAATCAAAGAGGTCGATCCATCGCTGAATGAAGCGGCAAGAGCCATGGGGATGACTTCGTTAAAGAGGCTTTTTAAAGTGGAATTGCCACTGGCGCTTCCGGTGATCATGGCCGGCATCAGAACAGCCATGGTACTTATCATAGGAACGGCAACAATTGTGGCGCTGATCGGGGCAGGGGGACTTGGTAGTCTGATACTTCTGGGGATCGACCGTAACGACAATGCCCTGATTCTTTTGGGTGCAATACCGGCTGCGCTCCTCGCCATTCTATTTGATCTTGTATTGAGGTCGATTGAGACTGCTGCACGTAAAGGAGCCGGGAAAAAGGCACTGATCATCGGTTTGGCAGTCATTCTCCTTTTTCTTTCCCCTTTTGCTGTTATGCGTGCAACAGAGGCGGATCTTGTGTTAAGCGGAAAAATTGGTGCAGAACCGGATATTATCATCAATATGTACAAGCTTCTGATCGAAGAGGAGACGGATTTAACAGTGGAGCTACGTCCTTCTCTGGGGAAAACCAGTTTTGTCTATCGAGCATTGAAAAGTGGAGAAATCGATATCTATCCGGAATATTCCGGTACTGCAATTGTTACGCTCCTTGAAGAGGAACCGGTTAGCCTTGACCAAAGGGAGGTGTTTGAGCAGGCAAAGGAAGGGCTGCTTAAGCAGGATGACCTTGTCTATCTAGAGCCTATGGGCTTTAACAATACTTATGCACTTGCCATTCCGGAGGATTTTGCAGCTCAGAATGACATAACCACCATTTCTGACTTGAAAGGGGCAAAGAACGAAATCAAGGCTGGGTTCACACTTGAATTCAGCGATCGGGAAGACGGCTATGTGGGGATCCAGGATGTATACGACCTGACTCTGCCTAACCTGACAACAATGGAGCCTAAACTCCGCTATCGAGCCATTGAAACAGGGGATGTCAATCTGGTGGATGCCTACTCGACGGATGCCGAAATAAAACAATACAATCTTCGTGTTCTCGAAGACGACAAAAACTTGTTTCCACCTTACCAGGGAGCAGCCCTTTTGAGGAAGGAAACCTTGGATGAACACCCTGAACTGGAAGAGATCTTAAACAAGCTTGCCAACCAGATCAATGATGAAGAAATGCGTAACATGAATTATCAGGTCAGCGTTGAAGGGAAGACAAGCTATGAGGTGGCAAAAGAATTTTTGATGAGCAAGGGTTTAATGAAAAAAGAATGATTGAAAATGAAAACTAGGCGGATATCAAAACCTCCGCCTAGTTTTTTATGATGTCTTTTGTTCTTAATTCCTTGATTTTGTTTTTTATATGAGCAACAAAGATTTTATTATCCTGCAGATTGAAAATTTCAATTGATCGCTCCAGATTATCGATTGCATGTTTATTTTCGTCAATCAGACTAAAGTTATAGCCGATATGGTAATAGATATCTCCCAGGAGATACATGCTATCGTGCTTCACGCACCATTTGATGGCTTCCATGCAAGTATCATTCGATTCAACTATTCTATTGAGTCGGGTTAGTGCTTTTGCCTTATTATAAAGCAGCTTAGTTTTTATAGTGCAATCATGGATATACGGTATCTTTTTATAATGATTAAGTCCATTATTAAATGTTTCCAAAGAATTATTGTATTCTCCGATTTCAAAATATATAATGGCTACACTATTAATAATTTCAATTTCTCTTTCACCTAAAAGCTTGGAGGTCATTTTCGTCATATCCAATGCTTCATTCAGGAGACGGAGTGCGCCATTTTTATTCTGGTGAAGATGATAGACGCAGATTCCTTCATTCCAGATCAGGAATTGGGCGTATTTTCTATTATTAATAAATAGATTATTCTTTTTTTCAGCCTCGACAATTTTATAAACTTCCTCATATTTGCACTTGTTAAGCAGTTCGCGGACTTCTGTGAAAACTTCCTTCACATAGGATAGCCTTGGATTTGCTGCCAGGTCGTAAAAGTAGTTGATATCTACTCCAAGTCTTTCAGCGATGTAGTATAGAGTATTTGCTAGAGGGAAAACCTCGCCTTTCTCTATCTTGCTGATTTGCGACTGGGTACATATACCTTCACTGAGCTCTGCCTGGGACAGGTTCAATGCAGACCTCAAAACCTTTATTTCCTTCCCGATCAAAGAGAAATCCATGTTTGTCCCCCCTTTAAAAATATTCCTATAATTATAATTTTCACGAGAAATGGAGCATTTCTTAGAAAACTGTATGCTATGTGGCTCTAATCGCCTATAATCAAAAATATGCAACTATTAAATATAGTGTATTATTCCTATTATAGATAGTTTATTAAATGTTACAAAAATTTTAAACAAAAAACTTTTGGAGGTAGAATTTAAATGAAAAAATTTTTTGTTACGGTCCTAGTAGTATCCATCACTCTTTTCGGTGCTAACGTATTCGGTTCTTCTGTAAGTGCAACTGATAACTATACACCTACTGAACTACCTACAAGACATTAATTTTAGCTAAAGGAGAGTTCTTACTATGTCAATGACAAGTACTAGCACTTTTGAGCTGACATGCTTCTGGTTTATCGTTGTGGATCGTGAGCAAAAGGAACGTAATCGGTACCGGGTTGCCCAGCTTGTTGATTACAAAAATAAAACATATGCTGAAGTTTCTAAGTGGTTTGAAACCCTGTTTCAAGAGTACAGCGTCATAAAAGTCGGCAGAGGAACGATTCCTTCCAAGCTTAAAAAACTACCTTATATTCAGTACTAACATCTTCCTACTATAATAGGAAGATTTTTTTTATTATTATAAAGGATATTAGCCTTCATTTTATGAACATCCGTTCTTATTCAAATTGTACCATTATTCGAAGGAATTGGTAGAATTAAAATAAATTTCTCTTTATTCAATAAAAGGATTTGTCTGGACAAGAGAGTTTCATTTATTTATTTTCAGGTGTACTTGCACAGTTAGACCACTTCTGACATAAGAATTACTACTAGGCTCTTGCCTAACGATTCTTATGGAGGTGAAAGTGTGTCAAGTATATTAGCATCGGTAGGGTACTTAATTAAAGAACTAATCTTTCTAGTTTCCTATGTCAAAAACAATGCATTTCCACAACCATTATCATCAGCGGACGAAGCAAAATACTTAAAGCTCATGGCAGAGGGCAATGAACATGCAAGAAACATGTTGATTGAACATAATTTGCGTCTTGTGGCACATATAGTGAAAAAATTCGAAAATACTGGCGAAGATTCCGAGGACCTTATCTCCATAGGAACCATCGGACTGATTAAAGCCATTGAGAGCTTCCACTCCGGAAAAGGGACGAAGCTCGCGACCTATGCGGCTCGTTGTATTGAGAATGAAATTTTGATGCACTTGAGAGCTTTGAAGAAAACGAAAAAGGATGTTTCCCTGCACGATCCGATCGGTCAGGATAAAGAGGGGAACGAGATCAGCCTCATTGATGTCCTTAAATCGGAATCCGAGGATGTCATTGATACCATCCAGCTGAATATGGAGCTTGAAAAGATAAAGGAATACATTGATGTGTTGGACGACCGGGAGCGGGAAGTGATCGTCGGTCGATTTGGACTGGACCTCAAAGATGAAAAAACGCAGCGGGAAATCGCTAAAGAGCTCGGCATATCAAGAAGCTACGTATCCCGCATCGAAAAGCGCGCCCTCATGAAAATGTTCCACGAATTCTACCGGGCCGAAAAAGAAAAGAAAAAACAATGAAAGTGAAAACCTTGGACATCATAGTGTCCAGGGTTTTCTGTTATTCCTGCCGGGGTCTGGCCCCTCATCAAAATTTAATATTCCTGTCATGGTTTTGTGACAAAAGTTTAGAAAGTTGGATTTTTCTCCGCTTTTGCCCTGTTTCTTTTTTGGGATTTGCATATGTTAGTGGTGTAGATACCTATTCCTTGAAGGAGGTGTTATGGTATGTACCCTTATGGACCATGTTGCCCTCCACCGTGTCCACCGCCTTGCCCCTATCCGCCATATAGACCATATGGATTTTTCGGAGGTTGGCTGTATGGCATAGTAGTGGTTCTGTTTATCCTCCTGTTACTGGGTGGAGGTCACTATTATAGAAACTATCTTGTCAGATAAGCTTATGCTTTTTAAGCATAAGCTTTTGTGCGCTTGGCAGCGCATCGGACTAGAGGGTGAAAGTCCTGAACACACCGTAGTGGCGGAAGTGTATAGCTGACAGGTAGTGCATGGTCG
>NZ_JBHVHV010000009.1:0-229358 GCF_042800035.1 Sutcliffiella sp. NPDC057660 | reverse complement strand
ATAGCTTCTTTAAAATGTAAAGAAAAGCTCACCATTATTGAAGATTATGAAAAAATTCTCTCTAAAGTGTTGTCCACTTTCTTGACAGAAGACCATGGTGTTATCAAAAGCTGCGGTTGAGACCACCAAACACTGAAACTGAGAGAATGGTGGTATCAAAAGCCTCGGTTGATACCACCAAACCCGGAAACCGAGAGAATGGTGGTATCAAAAGCTGCGGTTGATACCACCAAACCCGGAAACCGAGAGAATGGTGGTATCAAAAGCTGCGGTTGAGACCATCAAACACTGAAACTGAGAGAATGGTGGTATCAAAAGCCTCGGTTGAGACCACCAAACCCGGAAACCGAGAGAATGGTGGTATCAAAAGCTGCGGTTGATACCACCAAACCCGGAAACCGAGAGAATGGTGTTATCAAAAGCTGCGGTTGAGACCACCAAACCCGGAAACCGAGAGAATGGTGGTATCAAAAGCCTCGGTTGAGACCACCAAACCCGGAAACCGAGAGAATAGTGGTATCAAAAGTTGCGGTTGAGACCACCAAACCCGGAAACCGAGAGAATGGTGGTATCAAAAGCCTCGGTTGAGACCACCAAACCCGGAAACCGAGAGAATGGTGGTATCAAAAGCTGCGGTTGAGACCACCAAACCCGGAAACTGAGAGAATGGTGGTATCAAAAGCCTCGGTTGAGACCACCAAACACTGAAACCGAGAGAATGGTGGTATCAAAAGCTGCGGTTGAGACCACCAAACCCGGAAACCGAGAGAATGGTGTTATCAAAAGCTGCGGTTGAGACTATCAAATCCTATAACCAGAAGAATCGTGGTTTCAAAAGCACTAATGGGTTAAATGTTTTTGAAATGTTAAGTAAAATATGGAAAAATGCTATAATAGTCCACAACACAAAAATAAAGGAGTGGTCTTGTGATTCAACTGGAGAACTTTCATCATGTCAGTCTAAGCGTTACGGATATTGAGAAGTCCAAGTATTTTTACGGAACGGTCCTGGGGTTCCCGGAGATAGAGCGTCCAGATTTCGACTTTCCTGGTGCTTGGTATCAGGTGGGGACTGCGCAGCTTCATCTGATTCAGAATAGCGAGGCGGAAACATTGCGGACAAGCAATAAGCTCGACAGCCGGGATGGGCATTTTGCCGTTCGGGTGAAAAGCTATGATGATACGTTGAAGTATTTGCAGCAGAAGGGGCTCGAGGTCAAGGCGAAGCCAGAAAGCAAGAGCGGCTTCAAACAGATCTTTTGCATGGACCCGGACTTGAATCTGATTGAATTTAATGAGGAGCAGTGAGTATACGAGGGGGAGGATGAATGAAGGAATTTTTGATTTGGTTATGTTTGTTGATGCTGGTTAGCGGAATGGCGGCTTGTGGGAAAACAGAAACAAGTGAGACGAAGGATGAGGCAACTGGAGCGGCTGGCGTGGAGGATAACGGTAATGAAGAGGCTGATGCTCCTGCAGAAAAAGAGGCTGAAGAGAGCGCTACGGAAGCTGCCGGCTCAGAGGAGGACGAAGAGAAACCTGCCGAATCTCAAGAGGAATCAGCAGACGAATCGGAATCCGATACAACAGAAGGCAGCGTGAACATCGCTTCCAGCGCCGATGCCATCGAGTATCTGAAGCATGTATTGGAGCTTGAGGAAAATGAAGACATCCTATTCGATGATATGGGAGGCACGCTGGAAACGGACGTTTCCGGATCCTTTTATACTATTAAGTTAATCTCCAAAGAAATGCAGAAGAACGGCGGGTCAGGAACCGTTGGCATCTATATGGTGTATGAAGATGGGACGTATATGGAGAAAATCTGATGCCTCCTTTTAGAGGATTAATGACAGTATCCACCGAATAGATGTAGGTATTCGACTGGATGGGGGTAAGGGTAATGAAAATCAAAGGATTTGGTGGAGTGTTCTGGAGATCGAACGATGTTGTGGCACTGAAAAACTGGTACAAGGAAACACTCGGGATGGGGATGGAGGATTGGAACGGCACAATCATCAAGCCGGATGAGGACAACATCACGATTTTCTCCTTATTCAGAGAGGACAATGATTATTTTCCAAAAGACCAGGCTGTCATGCTGAATTTTCAGGTGGAGGACATAGTAGGGTGGATGGAGCATTTCAAAAAGCTTGAAGTTCCACTTTTAAAAGGACCGGAAAAAAGCGAGTATGGTACATTCATCTGGATATCGGATCCAGATGGAAGATGGATCGAGATCTGGGAGAAATAATCTACATATTCGGGCTTCGCTCTATTTTGATAGAGCAAAGCTTATTTTTTATTAGAAAATAAAAAGGAGCAATAGAAAATGACAAACCCTATTTTAAAAGAGTTTCCATCTGAATTTACTACAGAAAGATTGCTCATCAGAATGCCGATGCCTGGGGATGGACCGGCAGTGTATGACGCGGTAACGGCATCCTTGGAGGAACTGAAGCCCTGGCTTCCGTTTGCGAACTATGAGCAGACGCTTGAGGGAGTGGAGGCGAATCTTCGTGAGAGTCACGCGAAGTTCCTGAAAAGAGAGGATTTGAGATTGCTAGTCTTCTTGAAAGAGACTGGGGAATTCATCGCATCGTCCGGCCTGCACCGGATCAATTGGGACGTACCGAAATTTGAGATCGGTTACTGGATTGATACGAGACAGAGTGGAAAAGGCTACATCACCGAAGCGGTCGAGGGGATTACGCGCTTCGCTTTCGAGGATCTTGCTGCGAACCGGGTGGAAATCCGCTGCGATCCGAACAACGTGAAGAGCCGTGCGGTAGCAGAGAGATTGAACTACACATTGGAAGGCATCTTGCGCAATGATGACCGTGGTGTAGATGGTAGCCTACGGGATACTTGTATTTTTGCCAAGGTGAAAAAATGAGGAAGCGTGCGCTGGTGATTGGCGGGACGGGAATGCTTTCTGAAGTGTCGCTATGGCTTGCAGGAGAGGGATATCATGTCTCGGTCGTTGGTCGAGATGCTGAACGTATGCAGAGGCTCACTGCTAGGTGTGAGCATATCAGTCCTATTTTGGTAGATTACAAGAATGAGATTCAGTTTGCTGCTGGACTGGAGCGGACAGTTGAGGAAAACGGTCCGGTTGAGTTGGTGGTGGCCTGGATTCATTCTGATGCTCCACAGGCTTTGGGGCAGGTGATTTCAACTGTCGGAAATCAAAGTGGCGAATGTTCGTTGTACCATGTGCTTGGAAGCAGGGCAGACTTACGGGAAGTAAAAGAAAGTGTAAGTATTCCGGCTGGTTGCAGCTATCATCAGGTTCAGTTGGGTTTTGTGCTGGAAGGTGAGGGCTCACGCTGGTTAAGGAATGAGGAGATTGCAGGTGGTGTGATCGATGCCATTTCTTCCCGGCGCGAGGTAAGTTTGGTAGGTGTGCTGGAGCCTTGGGAGCGGCGTCCGTGATTTGAGGTGAGCTTACAACCGCTTGCCTTTTTTTCTGATACCTTTCTATTCCTCAAACGTCTATATTGGTAGAAAGGGGGCAGCCATGGGAGAAATTGTGAACCATTTTGAATTGATTTATGAGCAGCTGAGCGATAAAGTATACAGCTATATTTACTTGCTGGTAGGCAATTCCGCAGTAGCAGAGGATTTGACACAGGATACTTTTGTAAAAGTGTATAACAAGCTTTACACATTTAAAGGGGATGCTTCAGTCTCGACGTGGGTCTTTTCGATTGCCCGCAACAAGACGATTGATTATATCCGAAGGAAACAGCGACTCGCTTTCTTTTCAATCGGAAAGAAAACATTCACCGACCCCACCCCGACACCAGGGGAGATAGTCGAAAAAGGGGAAGAAGTCGAGCGCCTTTATGCTGCAATTAATCAGCTGAAGCTGGAATATAAGGAAGTAATCATCCTAAGAAAAATTAAAGAGTTATCGATCAAGGAAACGGCAGTAGTCCTTAGCTGGAAAGAGGAAAAGGTGAAGCTCACGACAAGCCGGGCCTATTCGGCGCTGAAAAAGCTGATGAAGGAGGAGACCTATGATGAATCATTCAGAGCTGAATGAGTACGAAAAAGAGTTTCAATCATTGGATATGATTCCTAGATCAGATGCAGCGAAAAGGAAAACGCATATGAATATCGTTGCTAAAAGACCAATGACAACGAAATGGATGGGCCTCGTAGTAGCACCCGTTCTTGCGGTGGCAATACTATTAATCTTCCTTTTTGGCAGTGATATTAAGATGTTAGAAAAAGAAAACGGAAGCAGTGAAATGTCATTTCAAGATGTGATGGATTTCAAACACGAAGAAATTACAAGGGTATATGTTGCACCCGCCGTCAGCCTTGATTCTTTTAAAGACGGTATATTAAACGGGGTACCGATAAAGGGTGCGAGAGATTACGGGAATAACCCTGCATGGAACAAAGAGCTGCATTTCTATTTTTCTAGGGCCGTACTTTTGGAGGACCCAATTAAGGAAATTCCTCATCTCGATTTGGTCTTGGAGGTAGAAGGACAGGCACCACTAAAATTAAAGCTCTGGTTGTATAAGGATGGCGGTGGTTATATTAGCAAGTACACGTCAGAGGAGTTTTACGAATTGAAAAAGGAAGACGCCATGATGCTGTATGTGGTGTTTGAGGATTTTATTAGGTAGGAGGTTTATCATGTTTTCGGTAGATACTTATTTACATGCTATGAAAGAGAATCTAAAGATGAATTCTGAGTTATTGGTAGAAAATCTTCAGCGGGTTTGTGCGTATAACTTTGCAGACGAAGTAGAACTGCTCGATTTTTCCGCCTTTATGGAGCCAACAAGACTTGAGCTGAGTGTCATGATGTTTTCGATGGACAGGGAAGCGAACGAAGTTTTTTCGGAGGATTCGGCTGGTTTTGCGGGGAGTGAGGAGGTTCTGCCAGAAGTGACATATTTCCAACTGGATGAAAAGCATAGTGATGAATTTTTCAACTTTTATGAAGAAAACGAAGAAGAGATCCTGGCCCAGGAACAAAATGCGGTTGCGAGCTGGTTCCGGGATTGTTGGGTGAAAGCTTGCGGGGAGCAAGTGGTAGAGTTACCGGCATACTTCCTGTTCCATGATGAGTTTAAATCCTTGGAATTAAAGACTAATATGTGGATCGTAGATAATGATAAGTGGACATAAGGGTGAATGTAGACAGTTTGAAAAGATTGCGGCGAAGATGACAAAAATCAGGATAAGAACTATCCCTTATAATAAAAACAATTAGAAGAGATAGAAACGGTTTCCCCTATAAGCTAAACGATAAATTGCTACCCAAGTGAATACTACTCATTTGGGTAGCAATTTATCTTAGTGGCGATTTTCTTTCTGACTTAATCTGTAAGTCTATTAGAAGAAATAGGGTATAAACAATTCTTCAATCACATTTTTTTGCTATCGATGTAAAGTAAGCTTTACGTAAAAAAATCTTTACATTATAGTGGTAATAAAGATGTTTTTCCAAATGATGGGGGTGTTTTATTGAAGGATTTATATAGATTTTTTCCATTATTCTTAATAGGGTACGGGATATATTCCATTATCTTTTTTTACGATCAATACTTCTTGTTATATGTAATCTTCATTTTGTGGGGCCTTGGAGATCTGATTTATTCTTATGTGTTCAAGCCGAATGATCGGGAGGATGAAAGGACGGAGACAATCAAAAATAAGAGCGGTTTATTCTCATTTGTTATTTTGCAAAGCTGGATTATCGTTCTGGTCATCTTGCACAATTGGGGAATAACCATGACAATCAATTTTATCTTGATTTCCCTTTTAGTTGTCTCCTATTTGTTTTTTCCACTAATTATATTTATTTTTAATAGAAAATTATAAGGTGATGAGTGGGTTGCAGAATAATGTATCAGAGTTCCGCAAGAAATTTGGTTACTCGCAGGATAAGTTGGCTGAAAAGCTAGGGGTTTCCAGGCAGACAATCATCTCGATTGAAAAAGGCAAGTACAATCCTTCGCTTCCTTTGGCAATGGTCATGGCCAGGTTATTCCACGCCAAATTGGAGGATGTTTTCATTTTAGAAGAGGATGACTTTAAATAGAACGGGCGTGTGAGAAATGGAGAAATTACTAGTCGGGATTTTAGGGTTTCTGTTCTTGGTTGGGTGCCAGTCCACTTTCGGTGAAACTATGGTCTTGATGGATGAGCCACTTGAAGTTGTAAATATTTCAGAATCAAAAGGCCGGGGAGACATGAACATGGACCTCCTCCATTCCTTCAGCGACAAGGAGGAGCTTGATTTCTGGGAAAGAGCGATAACAACAGCACGGTTGCAGAGTGGGGATAGAGAACTGACCAACCCGGACTATGATGTGATGGTGGAATACAAGCCGGATAGCGATGGCGGCTTTCCGGCTCATGGCATCCATTTGTGGCTTGGGGATGAGGGGGAGAAGAGTTATTTCATGTACATAGAGGGAGCCGGGGTATATGAGACGTCTGCCAGAATGACGAACGATTTACGGGAATATATTTTGGGTGGGGAGTAGTGACCATTTGAGAGTGATCTATAGTGTTTTGAGAGAGATACATCGAAAAGAATTCATACCTGATGGGAGCCATTATGGGTTGAAGGAATTGGAGTTTGAGCAGCTGATCCGGTTTCTGGAAAATGAGCGGCTGGTTGAAAGGGTTTTGAGGGGCGAAGATAGCTTTTCGATAAAGATTGCCAGGCTTACACTTAAAGGGAAAGAGCTACTAAATGACTATCAACATTATGAAGAGAATTACCCGAAGCCGGATAATTTGAGGCAATGGGTGAAGGTGGAGAAAGATTTATATTCGAATGGTGCAGAGGCCCCCTTTGCATGTGGAAGGTGGGAATGATTATGATGAGCAAAACCAACTGCACGCCTAGTCAAAAAGCTCATCATCGTGGTTATGATGAGCAAAACCAGCTCCCCGCCCGGTCCAACCTCATCATCCGGTATGACGACCATAATGTCCCCTCTACGCCACTGAAAAGCCCTCCATCAGGTAGGATATGTCACCGCTCCACATATCCTTATCACGCAAAAGTGCCAATCATCGACTGCCTGAAATTCCATAAGACTTTAGAAGGAGAATGTTAATAAAAGTCGAAATTAGATAGTAGACATTTATTGGGGGCGATTAAGATGAAAAAATGGAACGTAAATAACGACCATATCATAATAAACATAGATGGAGTGGAAGAGAATGGCGATAAGCGCAAGTATAATAAAAGGAAAGAAAATAAGTCTTAAACCGATAGAAGAAGCGGACATACCCACCCTATGGAATCTCATCTACGGGGAGGAAAAGCCGGAGTTCAAAAAATGGGATGCGCCTTATTTTCCTTGGAAGCGGGTGGACTTTGAACCGTATGAGTCTGTCATGCTCGAAAGAATCGAAAAGGGTCTCGACACGCAGTGGCTCATCATGGCGGATGGGGACATCATCGGCAGTGTTTTCTACTACTGGGAGTATGAGACTACGAACTGGATGGAGATCGGAATTACGATCTACTCGCCTGATCATTGGAACGGCGGGTATGGAACAGAGGCGATCAAACTTTGGACATCGCACTTGTTTGAAAAGTTCCCGCAGATCCCGCGGCTTGGCTACACGACTTGGTCTGGGAACATGCGGATGATCCAGGTCGGCCTGAAGCTTGGTATGCAGGAGGAAGCGCGCATTCGGAAGGCTCGCTTCTATAACGGCGAGTATTATGATTCGGTGAAGCTTGGGGTGCTGCGCGAGGAATGGGAAGCGATGTACGGGAAGTAATAATGCAAAAGGCACACATCCGGTTAAATCCGGTGTGTGCCATTTTAAAAAGCATGAAACCATTTCTTTCAAAATTACGTACTACAATTAAACCCTTACAGGAGGATCCCGCTCATGACTCTAACCCAATGCCCGAAATGCAATCACACCGAATTCGCACATGGAACTGACTATATGCCAGTCAAGCCGCTGGATAAGAAATTCGGCAAAAGCTCACAAAAGATTTATACATTCTGCCTGGGCTGCGGCGAGGTTGTCTCGACTCGCATCGAGAATCCGTCCATCTTCCGCAAGTAGCCTAGCTATCCATTGCTCATGTAAAAACCCTCTCCTTTTACAACCATTTTATGTAAAAGGGGAGGGCGTGCGTGGACTTTTGTACACCATGGATAAAAGCCTGGCGATGTTTTTGCCAAGCGGATCAAGAGCAGGGCTCGATCTCTTCCTGCGAAAGGATGCTGATCAGCTGATCCAGATCGGAGGTTTCCACAAACACATTCGTCTTTTCGCCGATGTAGATTGCCCGCACCTCGACCTTGCACCAGAGGGAGGAGAAGATGTCATCAATCTGTCCAGCTTTCCCGGCACGAAGTCGGATGATTTGGATAACCTGCTTTTCCAGGAAATTCACTTTCAGTCCCCGCAGGATTCGGCGAACGGAAAGTGTCTCGGCAGGCGTCTCGGCTTCACTGCTGCCGACCACCACTCGAACAAAGTTCTGACTGTTGGATTTGAGCTGTGCATACGCATTGATATTGAGTTTCTGCTCCGCGAGCGCTTTTAATAGGTTGGTCAGCGTCAAATCGTCGACAGTAAAAGAAAATTGCGTTCGGAGGAGGTATTCAAAGGAATTATTGGTTGTAGGCATGGTAGGCGAAACTCCCTTTTCTGCTGTTTCTTTAATATATGCCAGATGGGCTAGTCCGTTGCCGAATAGACTGGAAAGCAAGAAAAAGACATCCGTGAGATAGGATGTCTTTTATTCTTTACTTTCCAATTTTTCTTTTTCGATAATATCTTTTACGACATCTTCAATGGTCACATTTCCTAGAGCCTTCTCCAATGCGGTCTGTGCAACGGAGAATAAGGGACCGATTGTGTTCTGGATATTCCTTCCTACAGGACAAGCAGGGTTCGGGTTTTCATGAACACTGAACAATTCATTGTCCGGTACGACATCAACCGCCTTGTAGACGTCCAGCAAGGTAATATCAGATAATTCCCTGGCAAGCTTCGCACCCGCGATACCAGGATGTACTTCCACTAACCCTGCTTTTTTTAGCATTCCTGTAATTTTTCTTATGAGGGCTGGATTGGTGTTTACACTTCCAGCCAAATACTCCGACGAGCTTACCCCGTCTTTATTAAAATCAATCAGAGTTAATATATGAACTCCTACAGCAAATCGGCTGCTGATGGACATAAGTAGTCACCTTCCTTGCATGGTTACCACAAGAATCAGTAACCTATTTAGTGTAAGTATACTATATTTATTGACAAAAACATTAAATGTAATTAATATGATTACATGTAATCGATTTGATTACAACTAAAAAGAGATTTTTGAACCAGTTAGATTTTTACAACACATATAGGAGGAATAGACAATGAAATTATTAGTTACCGGTGCAACAGGAAAATTAGGCTCAAAAGTGGTGGAGACGTTATTGAAGACGGTACCTGCCGATCAATTGGCTGTCAGTGTTCGTAATCCAGAGAAAGCGGAAGGGATGCGTGCTCGTGGAGTAGAAGTCCGCCAAGGGGATTTTGACCAGCCGGAAACATTGGATGCTGCTTTTGCGGGGATTGACCGTCTGTTAATCATTTCTGCGGATGGGGACAATGAAGCAAGAATCAGACAGCATACGAATGCGGTAGCTGCTGCAGAGCGTGCGCAAGTGAAATTTATTGCGTACACCAGTATCGGAAATGCGCGTGACAGCAAGATGTTCCTTGCTCCACCTCATCAAGCGGCAGAGGAAGCTATATTGAAAACCGGCATTCCATACTCATTTTTACGAAACAACTGGTACCTGGAAAATGAAATTCCGAGCATACAAGGTGTAATGGCTGGAGCGCCTTGGGTGACATCTGCAGGAACAGGTAAAATCGGCTGGGCACTGCAACAGGATTATGCAGAAGCTGCGGCGAGCGTATTGGCAGGAAACGGACACGAGAATACCGTCTACGAACTTTCCGGTAAGCTTCTCACACAAGAAGAGTTTGCAGCTGCGCTTGGAACGGTATTAGGCAAAGAAGTAGCGGTACAGCAAGTGGATGATGAGACTTATGCCGAGATTATGAAAGGTGCAGGGGTACCGGAATTCCTTCTTCCTTTCCTTGTAACCATTCAACAAGGCATCCGTGAAGGAGAACTGGAAGTGGAAAGCAATGACTTTGAAAAATTGCTTGGTCGCCCAGCTACACCGGTAAACGAGGCTTTGAGCCAACTTGTTAATCAAATTTCCTAAACAGAGCAAAAACCCGACCTTTATTCTGCAGGTCGGGTTTTTCGTTGTGCAGAGATATCTACCCCTTCGAAATCTCCACAATATCCTCTTCCTTCAACGCTACTTCATCATGCTTATTCAGCTTCACCTTTTCATTGTCCTGCAGGTTCGTGAAAATGATCGGCGTGATGATCGATGGCGCATTCTGCTTCAAGAAATCAATGTCAAAACGAAGCAGCTCCTGGCCTTTTGTGACCTTATCGCCCTGAGCGACAAGTGCTTCAAAGCCCTGACCCTTCAGGTTGACCGTATCGATTCCGACATGGATCAGAATCTCGCGGCCGCCATCCGATTTGATTCCAATCGCATGCTTCGTCGGGAACAGGTTGACGATTTCGCCGTCGACTGGAGATACTACGACACCTTCTGTAGGCAAAATGGCAAAGCCGTCACCCATCATTTTGCCGGAGAAGACCTGATCTGGTACATCATCAAGCGGCTTGATTTCCCCTTTGATCGGGGAGATGAAGCCTTCTGCTTCGGAGTGCGTCTGCAGGGCATCGGGATTGACCTCTTCAATCTGCTGTTCGACTTCCTTGTTCGGTTCCGTCTTTGCAGGACGAGGCGTTTTGCCGTCCATGACATCCTTGATCTGGGACTTAAGGGTATCCGATTTCGGTCCGAAAATCGCCTGGATGTTGTTTCCGACCTCAAGCACGCCGGAAGCGCCAAGCTTTTTCAAACGGTTCTTATCTACCATGCTGACTTCATTGACCTGAACGCGAAGCCTTGTGATACACGCATCAAGGTGGGAGATATTCTCTTTTCCACCCATCGCCTCCAAGACGTCAAAAGGAAGGTCGCCAGCAGTGGAGGTACTTGTTCCGTCCTCCTCTTCATCGACATCCTCACGACCCGGTGTCTGCAGATTGAACTTCTGGATCGCAAAGCGGAAGCCGAAGTAGTAGATGACCGAGAAACAGAGACCGACCGGAATGACGAGCCACCAGGCTGTACGGTTCGGCACGACCCCGAAGAGGAGATAGTCGATGACCCCTCCGGAGAAAGTCATCCCGATTTTGACGTCCAGCATATGCATCACCATGAATGACAGTCCCGCAAACACTGTATGAATCCCAAACAGGACAGGTGCTACAAACAGGAACGAAAACTCGATAGGTTCTGTAATCCCCGTTAAAAAGGAAGTAAGGGCAGCAGAGGCCATGATTCCTCCAACGACCTTCTTCTTCTCGGGACGTGCGGTGTGATAGATCGCCAGTGCAGCTGCAGGCAGACCGAACATCATGAACGGGAACTTACCGGTCATGAACGTTCCGGCAGTAGGCTTAATGCCATCGCGCAGCTGGGCAAAGAAAATCGCCTGGTCCCCACGGACAACCTGGCCTGCTTCATTCGTATAGGAGCCGAACTCAAACCAGAAAGGCGAGTAGAAAATATGATGCAAGCCAAATGGAATCAAGGCACGCTCAATGACCCCGAAGATGAAGGCTGACAAGGTAAGGTTCGTGTTGATCATACTTTCCGACAGGGTATTCAAGCCGCCCTGGATCGGTGGCCAGATGAATGTCATCAAAATTCCAAGCACAACGGCAGAGGCAGCGGTCGCAATCGGAACGAAGCGTTTCCCTGCAAAAAATCCTAGATAGGACGGCAATTCAATATTGTAGTATTTGTTGTACATAAAGGCCCCGAGTATCCCGACAATCACACCGCCGAACACCCCGGTCTGAAGCGTATTAATCCCGAGCACATTGGCGTATGCGGGGTTCTCAAGCATCCCTTCATCCACGCCGAGCACGACACCCATTGTCGCGTTCATGATGAGGTAGCCGATGATCGCAGCAAGTGCGGCTACCCCTTCTCCGCCAGCAAGTCCAACTGCGACACCGACGGCAAAGAGCACAGGGAGATTACCAAATACAATACCACCCGCAGCATCCATGACCGACGCAACCATCTGCACCCAGTCTGCTGCAAGGAACGGCATCAGCTCAATCAGATTTTCTTCTTTCAAGGCATTACCCAAGGCAAGCAGGATACCCGCCGCAGGCAACAGCGCCACCGGCAGCATCAACGCTTTCCCGACTTTCTGAAGGACACCAAATATTCGTTTCAAGTATAAAACCCTCCTAATATGTAGAATAGAAATTGGTTTTAACTTCCCCTAAAACCCACATTTTAAACAAACTGGAAAAATGAAACTTATCGGCACATATACTCGTAGAATATAGTAGAAATCATTCGGAGTGGAGGGAACAAAATGGACGCATCAATTGTTGGAGTCGGATTCGGCACCATCATCCTGTTAATCTGGATACTGAGCATCGTCGCCGTCATCTGGGTCTATTCCGATGCCAAGGATAAACAGGGCACAAATCTCGGTTGCCTCTGGGCACTAGTTGTATTCGCTGCCGGCCCGATCGGCTTGATCGCCTATTTGATTGTAAGAAACAAATAGAAGGAGTGACGCATCATGGAAGCAATCTTCGGCTTACTCTGGTTTGCGATTGGAATCATCGCCCTGTTCTGGGTGTACAGTGACGCTTCAGAAAAAAGAGGCTCCAACATCGGCTGTCTCTGGGCCCTCGTCGTCTTCCTGCTCGGCCCGATCGGCTTTATCATTTATCTGATTGTCCGCAATGCCGACTAGGAAAGTTTATTCGAGAAAAGGAGCGACCTTCTTTAAAGGGTCGTTTTTTTGATGGAGGGGAGAGCTCCGCGGATTTTTCTGACATAGCAATTTTTAAACAAACGTTTGATTAAAAAATTCTAGAGTTGTTGCGGCTCAAGGGATTGAAAAAAATAAAAGAAATTAACTTTTAAAAAAGGTTTTTCAGAAAAAAGTCCTGATGACAAATAGTTGGAAAAATGAAACAAATCACCAGTTTAATCCGTATTAATAAGTAGGATGTCAAAAGGGGGGGTTCTCACATGAAAGCAACAGAATGTCCGAAATGCGGTGCGAAGGAATTGGGGGTGGGGAAGCATAGTGGACATGGAGTGATGTATCCCAAAGATAAAATGAGTTTCGGATCAGATATTGAGTACCTTATTTGCACAGAATGTGGATATATCATAGAAGGTTACGTTAAAAAGCCAAATAAATTTAAACATACTCTCTATTGATCTTGAAGGGTGGAGAGCTACAAATAGTAAAGGTGCTTTTAGCTCGTCTATTCAACAAGTGATGGGTACCTCAGCTTTACAACTCTGAGTTGGCCGAGGTACCATGTCCCTGCTATTTTTTATAGACCGTCAGTTTAGCTTCTGCTGGTGTTCGCGTTCTCTGTGGGGGAAGTGTTTCAAAATAACCCAAGTGCAGGAACCCGGCAATCTTCTCTCCAGGCTTGACGGCTAATAGGTCACGCACTTTTGGATCATAGATATGGGAGTTTGTTTTCCATACCACTCCAAGCTTTTGTTCCCAAGCGAGCAGCTGGAAGTTTTGGATAAGCGAGCTGACCGCACCGAAATTCTCTTCCCATTGTTTTTGTCTCGGATCTTCAGCCATCACGACGATGAGGAATGCGGCAGGTTGGCTAAAATAGTTCCGACGGTTCTCCTGCATCTCTGGAGGAAACGTTTTGACGAGATCCTCCACAAAGCCATCCTTCTCGGCTGATGAGACAAAAATAAAGCGCCAAGGCTCCCGCAACCCATGGTTTGGCGCCCAGATGGCACTGTTCAACAGCTCAAGCACGGTTTCCTGTGATACTTCCTTATCGGTATAACCAGCTTTGACCGAACGGCGCTCACGAATGATCTCGGCTAATCTTGATTTTGCATGCTCCATCGTAGAATCTCCTTTTCAACTGTATTCATAGAGTTAATGTGAAATGCACATGGTTGAATTTGATAATCATTCTCACTAGCTAGTTTAATACATATTTCAATATAAATCCATGTTTATGAGTGGAAGAAGGAAGTATTCATACTATTGAAGCTAGAATTGAATATGGTGTTTTGAAATAGCTTTTTTTAAACAAACGTTTGATTAAAAAATTCAAAAGTCGTTGTGGCCCAAGGGATTCAAATAAAATAAAGAAATTAACTTTTAAAAAAGGATTTTTAGAAAAGTAACTTAAGTACATAAAAGGATGTGGAAGATTTGAAAAAAATAGCTTTTATTATGTTGCTAGCGGGAATCTTGCTTGTTTTTGGAGCTTGTTCCAAGTCCACAGAAAGTGGGGAGCAGGCGACTGGAGATAAACAGGATGACAAGAAACAGGAAGTTAGAGACGAAAAGGCATCACCAAAAACAGAAATCGGGTCAGAGGAAGGGAAAGTAGAAGGCCGTACCCCTAATTTTGACATGGAAAAATACCTGAATGAGAAATACGCGATGGATTACGTCCATTATATGGCGGAAAAATGGGAAAATGAAGACACTGGACGGACAGACTATACCGTTAAAATCATTCCTGATACTAAAGAGTATAGTGACGAGATGGATGAAAAGTTCAAGAATGGTCATGTAAAAGTGTATGAAGAAATAGAAGGTTTAAGTGAAATGGCAAAAAAGATCATGGAAGAATTGCCACAAATCAAGGAGGATATCCATATCGAATCGGTAAACTGGGTGTCTTACGATGGGGAGTTCACTGTATTGCTGATACAGGATTTTGAAAATAGGGATCTAAAGGCAGGCGATAAAGGAGCTTTATCCGGGTATACCGCTAAACAGATCGAATACGCCCGAGTCTGGCTGCTTCTTGGACCCAATCAAGAAATCGACGAATTGAATGCACATCTTATTCCAGCAGGCACTCCAATCAATCCGAATGACGACACCAGTGCCAACTATCCGGAGGACGTCATTCAGCTTGCAGGCAGCCGTCTTGTAGATGGATCGGTCACCTATAGTGGCAATGGAGATGGCACGATTAACGTGTACAACGTACCATTACGCTGGGAAACGAATGTCCCTGATGATCTGGATGAGAATTATATGCGGGAATTAACTGAGGAGATTATCGAAAACACAGAGCTCGTGTACGTCGACCCGGGTGACGATGAGAAAATTATTGAGTTGATTAAGTTGCTTAAGGTTCATTAAGGTGCAAGGGGACGGTTCCCTGCTTCGGAAGCAGAGAACCGTCCCCTTGCTTTAATTATTTTTGAAAAGTAATTAAAAAAATTGAAACTTTATTCTATATATCTTTCTCTAATGAGTGAAAGGAGGCGAAAGAAGTGGAAGAAGTTATGTTGATCAGAAGAGCCATTCAGGGTGATTCTGATGCCTTTGAACAATTGCTGATTATACACAGTGATCGATTATATAGAACTGCATATCTGTATGTTAGAAATCGTGAGGATGCTTTGGATGTCATACAGGAAACTGCTTATAAAGCTTTTTCCTCGATCAGCCAGTTACGGAATGAAAGCTTTTTCATGACTTGGATCACAAAGATTCTCATTCACTGTGCCTATGATGTAATAAAGAAAAAAAGAAACCTGGTAGCTTTGGAAGATGATGTTTTCTTACAAAGAGGTAATCCAGAAGAAAAGTTAGACCTTGTAGAAGCCATAAGGAAATTGCCAGAGAAAACTCAGACAAGTATTATACTTTTCTATTATTACGATATGAATTTGAAGGAAATAGCCAAAACCATAGAAGTACCTGAAAATACCGTTAAAACATATTTAAGCCGTGGAAAAAAACAGTTACGCAAACTACTGGGAGGGGGATATTTTGATGGACAAAGAAACATTCTCTAAAAAAATCAATGAAGTAAAGGTTCCGAAAGAAGATGTTTTACAAGCGATTAAATTTGGAGTCAATCGTGCAGTGCATGAAGCTCAGCCCAACAAAAAGAAACCTATCAAAAAGGCGATGTTATCAGCTTGTGTGGCAGCGGGACTTCTCTTATCATCCAGTCTCATCATACCGTCGTTCTCTAAAGTCATGGCAGCCGCCCCTGTTATCGGTGGTTGGTATGCCGGTTTCAATGATGTGGTCGGAAGGAGCCTGGAAGAGCAAAATCTCGTAACCGGGCTGAATCAGTCCTTTTCCAGCAACGGGATCGATGTGACGTTAACCAGCGCCTACTATGATGGATATATGATTGGGATAACGTTTGACGTGAAAGGGGAGCTTGAGGAGCATAAAGGCTATTATTATGCTTTATATGAAATATTTAATGGTGACCCGCATGCAGATGAAACAAAAGAACTGACAACATTGGAGAAAACCGCAGATGGATACTCGGGACATATCCGGATTGTCTATCCATATAAAGATTTACCTAAGAGTGATACGATTCCAGTGACATTCGAAGAGATCGGAAAGAATAAAGGGAATTGGCAATTCGATGTGCCTGTGCAACAAACCCCAGTCGAGGAACATATATTTGAAAACAAAGAAAGTGTAAATCTGGAAGGAGATGTACAATTTTATGTAGATTCCGTTCTGTATGGAAAAGCTTCCACCGCAATAATCTATAGTGTGTCTTATCCTGAAGGGGAGCTGGATTCATCATCCTTTGTAATGCTGAATGTTCAAAGTGCAGATCAGTCAATTGAAATTGACGGTTTCAAAAGCGATGGCCAAATCGATAAAATAACAGATGGAAATAGGACCACTGTTGTCCGGAAGATTGTCTTCTCCCAGGTACTTAAAAATCAAACTTTAATAGTATCACCTTCCTATAATGAGGCCTCTTCTAATGAGGCTGCTTCGCCAGTGCAACCGCTGGAAATTGAGCTTCCTTAAATAAACAAGGGGACGGTTCCCTGCTTCGGAAGCAGAGAACCGTCCCCTTGCTTTCCCCGCCTCCCTTCATATGGTACAATCGGAAAAGCATGTTAACGTGAAGGAAGAGAATAAACTATGACAGACTTACCTGTACAAAAAAATGAATTCTACGATGTCACCGTCCAGGATTTGACCCATGATGGTGCAGGAGTAGCGAAAATAGACGGCTTTCCGATTTTTATCCAGAATGCACTCCCGGATGAGGAAGTAAAGATAAAAGTCATCAAGGTCAAGAAAGGCTATGCATTCGGTCGCTTGGAGGAAATCAAAAAGCCAAGTCCGCACCGTGTGGATGCCCCTTGCCCGATCTACAAGCAATGCGGAGGCTGTCAGCTTCAGCATCTTAGCTATGAGGGTCAGCTTATTGCCAAAAGAAAGCAGGTCCAGGACGTCCTCGAGCGCATCGGACACTTAAAGGATATTCCGGTCCACCCCGTACTCGGTATGGACCACAACCCTTGGCGCTACCGCAACAAAGCCCAGGTCCCGATCGGTGAACGCGAAGGCGGCCTGATTGCAGGCTTCTATCAGCAGCGCAGCCACGAGATCATCGACATGAAGGAATGCCTCATCCAGCAGGAAATCAACGATACGGTCGTGCAAACCGTCCGTGAAATCTGTGAAAAGCATGGCGTCCGGGCTTACAATGAAAAGACACACAAAGGAACACTAAGACACGTGATGGCGCGCTATGGCCTTGTCACTGGGGAAGTGATGGTCGTGCTGATCACCCGCACCCCGGACATCCCAAACCGAAAAGCCATCGTCGAAGAGATCGCCGCGGCATTGCCGGAAGTGAAATCCGTTGTGCAAAATGTGAATCCGAAGAAAACCAACGTTATCTTTGGCGATGAAACACGCGTCCTATGGGACAACGAGTACATCTACGACTTTATCGGCGACATCAAATTCGCCATTTCCGCAAGATCCTTCTACCAGGTCAACCCGGAACAAACGAAGGTCCTGTATGACAAGGCACTGGAATATGCAGGACTGACAGGCGAAGAAAGTGTCATCGACGCCTACTGTGGCATCGGAACCATTTCCTTGTTCCTTGCCCAAAAAGCTCGAAAAGTCTTCGGCGTAGAAATCGTCCCCGAAGCCATCGAAGACGCCAAGCGCAACGCAGAACTCAACGAAATCAATAACGCAGAATTTGCAGTCGGCGAAGCGGAAGTCGTCATCCCGAAATGGTACAAAGAAGGAAACACAGCCGACGTCCTAGTGGTCGATCCGCCAAGAAAAGGCTGTGATGAAGCATTATTACAGACAATTATCGAAATGAAACCGAAGCGAGTTGTTTATGTATCCTGTAATCCTGCGACACTTGCGCGTGATCTGCGAGTGCTTGAGGATGGGGGATATAAGACAGTTGAGGTACAGCCGGTTGACATGTTCCCACATACAACACACGTCGAGTGTGTATCGCAACTCATTTTAAAAGAAGGCAACTAACTCTTTCGGAAGTTGCCTTTAAGAATCCTGATAAGGATTTACGAAATTGTAATGAATCTGAATATCGCCTTGACTATTGCAAGTTATTCTTTCAACAAGTGAATGAAGAACTTGAGGAGTTAGTTCTGTTAAGGTAATAAACTCCTTGAGTCTGCTTCCCAAATCGAAGGTGTAATTTTCACCTTCATACTATTCAATCTTAATGTTGAAGAGAATGAAGGAGCATAAATTTTAAACAGATAAGGATAAAATATATTAGAAATCCACTGGTGTGTTCACCAATAAAACCACCCATACACAAGCCAGGGTGGTTTAGTTTTATTTTATATAAGGTAATATAAACAACTTCTAATCTGAATATCCTGATCATTAAATATATCCATATAAAACCTATTGTCCTCCCAAAATAAGTGCCAAATTGACAAAGCAGGTGTCCTTGGTTTTCAACTAGTTAACTAAGCTAATTAAAAAATAAAAACTGAATATTTTTAAGTTAATACATACCTAATGATTAAGAACACAATATTATCGCCATTATTCTACTTCTGGATAATCTCTTTCAAATATTATATCAGCTGGATCTACATCTCCGGGTTCATACCCTCTATTATCATAATCATCTGGATAATCATCGAAGTCCGGTTCATTTTCTTGATAAAGGTGTCTTTCAACTGCATCATATATTTTATCTTCAGAAATAGTTATTTCAAGTATTTGTTCTACTTCAGACTTAATAGCCTCAAAATCTATCTTTTTATTTAACTGACTTCTTAATTCCTCTGCAATGAGGTTTGTAACACTAGAACGAAGTTTTTGTATTTCTTCATCGAATTCTTTAGAATGCTCCTCTGGCGGCATTAAATCATAAAAAACTTCGAAACCATCAATATCTTCTATATAGTCATAAATCTCTATTTCATCACTTAAGTAAACATCCAATGAATCAAAAAAATCCGACTCCAATTGTTCGGTTAATCCGGGAAGTGACAATTCTTTATTTTTTATTACTGATAAAACTTCAAATATTCCTTTATAATCTAAATTACTTAAGAAATCATCCTTAAACTCCTCGTTCATTAAATTCTGCTCAATCTCATAAAAGTTATATAACGCTGGTTCTTCTAGGAATTTAACTAAAAGATCCTTTTTCTCGAGTTTTTCACCAAAAAAACTTAAACTTTCATCTATTTTATGAATGCAACTTTTTATAAATGGTTTATAACTATCAGTTAGAATATTATATTTAGATATACCATAAAAAAAGTATTCAAATTTTTTATTACCAAAACTTTTTAATTTTATAAATTCTCCTGATATCAATTTACTAATCAATATTTCTTCTGCTTCTTCTTTTTCAAAAACTTTCTCAAGTTGTTCAATATATAATATAGATTCCTTAATTGCATTTAGCCCAATTTTATTTAAATGGAGATAACTGTTCATATAGTCGTTTATAGAAGGATTTAGAACCCCGATTTTTCTTGAACCATTAACATCCATAATCCTGATTAAAGATTTAGTCAATCTGGATTTTACTTCATCAAATAGATTTACTGTACTTTGTGCACGACCTTCGTGACTTAATCTATAAATAAAACAATCCTCTAAAGCATTTATATCCGTATACGTATCTGTCAAAGAAAAAAGGGTATACATAAATATTCTATCTATTTCTTCTAATTTTTGTTCAAATTCATCCGCCCATACGTCCATTGGATTATTTAAGTGATTTATAATATAGTTATAATAGTCTGAAGGACTAACATTACTATATCTATACTCTTCAGTCACAAATTCAATTATCCGTGGGTTATAGTTTCTATGCTCAATTATTTTTCTATACTTTTTATCTTTCCGCAATTCGTCAAAATAAACTTTAGGTATTCTATTTTTTGATAGATGGTTATAAAAAATCTCTGCCTTTTCTTCAAGAGAAATTCCATCTATATCAATAGTCTTAATAGGTAACTTGCCTTTGTCTAAATAACGTCTAAATTGAAGTCGCGATCTTTTTGCCTCATTAAAAATTGTAACTCTAGTATTTAAAATAAGAACTTTATTTTCATATTGTTTGATATACTTTATTAAAGATATCAATTCTAAATCTTGTCCTTCTTTTAAACTAAAGTAATGCTGTCCTAGACAATCATCTAATAATATAACCTCCTTTACATCAGGATTTTGGGATATGACACTTTTAATATTGCTAACTTGTCCATCCGTAGTGTATCTAATAATGTAATCCTCTTTGACAAATGCAGCAGCCAACATTTTTGAATTAATCGATTTTCCTACCCCTGGTGAACCCTGAACCATTAATAATCTAGATTTTTTCAAAATTTCTAAAGCTTCATTAAAAACTTTAGTTTGAACAAAATATTTAAAGTCTTCGTCAATATCTTCTAATAATACTTCACTATCAATAAATACCTTATTATTAAAGATGTCCTTTAATAATTTATCGGCTAGTAACCATAATTTAAAGTTTTTTCTAAGTATATCCTGGTTACTTTCTTCTTCTAAAAATTCTACCAAAATGTCCCTAGTAATTATGTTAAAAGTGTCTTTCATATATCCCTTAAACAACTCATAAATTTCGTTTATATTCGTCGCAGTAAGTTGTTGAGAGACACAGACGTAATATTGAGTTGGCTTCAATTCATTAACTTTATCTACTTCTTTCTTTAAAGAAGTTAATAAACTGTTAAAACTACTTTTAGCATAATGTTTCACTTGTACTACAATGTTTTTGTGTGCTACATCATCTGTTAAATCAATTCCACCATCCCTTCCTGGAGAAAAGTATCGTAATTTTACCCCTAATTTCCTGCTTAGTATATCTGCACTAAGTTTTTCAAATTCCACATCACTTAAATTAGTAAAGTCGTACAAATATTTCCCCTCCTATTAGTACCATTAACCTTCGGCATTTCACATTTATCAATCTGCTGTCTCATAAAGCCCTGGAAAGTATTTCTAAATATGCTTCATTTACAATAATTCTCGATTCAGTAAGATCACTAAGCATAAAATGACTGCCGTTACGAATAATCTTAAGTCCAAATATTTCAAGATATCAATAATTCAATTATTTGATATTGAGTTTCATATTTATTCGACTGAATTTCAAAATAATATCCATCATTTAAACGGTAATTAATAAAGTCTACAAGTCGTTTTTGACTTACAATTTTTCTAATTTTATTATCCGCATAAACCCAGTGTGAGGGAAAACCTTGGCCATAAGTATCGTCAAAGCAGAATTCATTAAAAACTCTACAAGAGCAGGATTAATTGTATCCGCAATTACTCGTATAGTTCTTTTTCTAATTTTCTAATATTCTCCCCTCCGAATGGATTATTCCATAGTAAACCAATTATAATCCGAAATTTTGAACTTTTCGACGTATTTTTAAAATAGATAGCTATTTCGTCGATTTATAGTGTAGATTACTCGGGAAGTTTCATAAGTTTTAAATTACCTTGAACTGATTCGGTTAAATAGAAGGTGCAAAATACTAGGAATAAAGTAGTGAAGGACAACGAAAATGTTATAATGGTAGTAATTAACATTAATGGGGGCTAGAGGGATGGATACTACTTTTAACGAAAATCCAATTACTATTTATGAAGAGGACCAACTTGAGCTTATTAACAAATGGAAAAAAGAAGAACCTAGCGTATTAAATCAAGCGTTTGGAGTTGTTTTAAAACCAGTCTCGTGGGTTGTAGAAAAAGTTGTACCGGAGAAGGCTATTCAAGGATTACTAGATGGGGCCAATGAGGTGAGGAGATTTTTTGCTGATACAAAAGACATACTTAGGGATGGGGAAGTTTTAAAAATTGAGGAATTGATGTAAAAAGACTTGGAACTTTCTGATCAATTAGCGGATGAAGTACATAATTGGGCAATAGGGTTGGCTACTACAGAGGGAGGTGTCGCAGGCTTTTTTGGTTTACCAGGAACCCTAGTAGATGTACCAACAATTATAACTTTCGCATTAAGGACAATACATAAAATTGGTTTATGCTATGGTTACGATTGTAAAACTGGGGAAGATAAGAAATTTGTTTTAGGAATTTTAGCTGCATCAGGTGCCAATAGTGAAGAAGAAAAAACAGCTATTTTAGCCTTAAAATCAATTTAAAATACAATTGTAAAACAAACCTGGAAAAGAATGGATGAAAAAGCAGTTCAACAACCATTTGGAAAAGTAGCTGCGATTTTTGCAGTTAAAAATCTTGCAAAACAACTAGGAATAAATATATCAAAGCGTAAGGCATTACAAGCTATCCCATTAATTGGTGCTCTTGTGGGAGCATCTTCCAAGGGGTGGTATATAAAAGATGTAGGTTGGGCAACAAGAAGGGCCTTTCAAGAAAGATGGTTAATGGAAAATGGAAAGATAATTGATATTTAAGTAGTTTTAAAGACAAAACTAAATAAAACACGGGGATTTTTTTGTAAAAATAAAGCTATTTCATATAATCAACTTTTAAAAGATTTAAGAAAAAGGGGAAAATACGGTAAAGCAATATGCATTTAATTAAATTTTAATTCCGGTATGTAGATACTACAGCTGACAGCATCAGGGGTAAATAAGGGATAAAAAATTGGAATGTCAGGCTTATTCAAATCAGGTAGTTTGCTTTTTGCTTATAAATGCATTGATAAAACTCTTGTTTTAGCCTCCCCCATTGTTAGTCATAAATCCGAGTCGTTTAACTAGGCTGAGAACAATATAAATCTATTCATAAAATAAACAATATAGTTATTAAACATTTACATTTCAATATACTTTTATTAGGAGATAAAAAATGACTAATGCTTGCGAAAGACAACAATATAAAAATAGTTTCAATGGAAGGCTGTTAAAAAGGCAACTTGATCAATGGTTTTCAATAATTGATGATTTTAAAAGCAAGAATTTCATTGGTACATCCAATCCTTTTTATCGTAGACTAAATATAGGAAATTTTGCTGTTGCATTGCTTCAATACAAAGACAATAAAAATGCACAGCAATTAAAATATTTTTATTCACATTCATATATAAATACACCTCAAAGAAAAGCTAGTTTTCAATTATTTATTAACCGAGCACAAAGTAATAGTTACGATATAACTTCTATACAAGATATTCATAACAATATGGTTGTTAAAGTACCTCCTTTAATATTCAGCTATGTTAAAGTTGATGTATTTAGAAGTATTGAAACACCAGCAAGTAAAGACCGATTCAATGACACGGAATCTATGATATTGGAGAATATTTTAGATTTTGTTCTTTCAAATAATATAACAAATTTTTATGTTGACTTATTTACATATCTTGAACCTTGTCTTTGTTGTGATAAAAATATCATTAGTTTTCTCAAAAAGGCTCCTACTTGTGGTATGACCCTATATTATGAAAAGCCCTACAATAAGTTAATTTAGGAGGAATATTAATGAGTTACAAATTTATAGATTTTAATGAACTTCCTAATTATATTTATTATTTATTTAATGATATAGAAGAAGAAGAACCTAACTTAGATTTTTTTCAAATTATAGACGAAATAATTAATGAATTAGCTATTGAAATTACTAGCTTTAACTATAGAAAAACTTTAATATATGGCTCTATTTTGGTAATTATTGCAAATAAGTTTAATTCTACTATATTAACTGTGCCTATTGACAACGTTACCAAAGAAATTGGTATATATAATTTAATTCATTACATTGTCTCGTCACCAAATGAATTTCATAAAGCTAATACACATTACCAAAGATTTAATAAATTCCCTCCTAATCTCGAAAAATTTAAAGATGAAATTATTGTATTTAATTATAAAGATTTTTCTAACTTCGAGTTTACTGATATTCAAGCTCCATTTGCATTTGATTATCTGAAAAACTTGCTTAGAACATACGTTAATAGTTTCTTAAAACTCAACAATAGAAACAAATATTCTACAGAAGATATCAGTAAATTAATTATTTCACAATTTAATTAAATACTGGCTATTTATGTGAACTCTAAGAAAATACAATAGGGTTCCTATTTTATATAATTTCTAATTAATTATAGGTGCTATAAATTTTATATCCATATTTTTCTATTATTAATAGTATTTCTTCATACAAAAAAGATAGCATAAGCTCTCAATAAACAACATTGTAATAGCTCCCCTTAAGGAAGTAACGGGAGCTTTAACAGAAGATCAAAGCTGTCATTACTGAGGACTTTTCTTATAAAACTCACGGGCATTTTAGTTCAACAAGACTTTTTGGGTTTATGGTAAAATATTAAGAATCTTAATTATTTTGATAATAATAAGTTTTCTGGGAGGGGGGCTAAAAATGTACGCTGGCAGGAAAAAGTATGGTGAAGAAACACGATATCGATTAATCGAGTGGACAGAAGGAAAACCTGCTTCAGAGCGTCTTGGGGGATATATTCTGTCTGTTAGTGATTATAAAAAAATTGATCCTTCCCAACCTTTGGGTGGTCGTGATGGAAAAAAAGATTTAATCTGCGAAAAAGAAGGAATTAAATGGATAGCTGCGTGTTATTTTCCCCGTGGACAAAAAATTTTTTCGGTTATAAGGAATAAATTTTCAGGTGATTTGATTGGTGTTAAACGAAATAAAGCAAAGGGAATTGTATTTATAACTAATCAAGCAATAACGGTTAATCAAAGAGAAACTCTAAAAAATTTAACTAATCTTGAAGTTGAAATATTCCATCAAGAACGTATATTAGGAATCTTAAATAGCCCTATAGGTTTCGCAGCACGTCAAGAATACCTTGGATTAAATATGACGATAGAAGAAAAGATTTCCTATAGTTTTATGTCTATTATGTCTTTAGTTTTTCAAAATATTTACAATAAAAATACTTTTAATATTTTTGATCCGACTGTAGGTTCCGGTACATTAATGAGCACGTTAAGGAGTTACTCTCAAAATAAAGAACTAACTGATAACTTAGAAGTATTAACTAACCCCCGCATCCTTTTTAATATTAATAAATCCGATAGGTTTGAAAATAAACAATTAATTAATGAAGATTCTTTTGTTGATTATAAAAAGAATAACTTTGAAGTTTTAATTATAGATCCACCATATAATTTAAATCCTTTATCATTAACTTAATTAATTCACAGGCAAACCTTTCTTTTTTACTATTGATAACACAAAGAAGGAACATCAAAATGAAATTAAAAAATGGAGATGGTACCTAGTCATTTAAAGATCTTATTAAAGTAACGGTGGCGTTAGTTAAACAGATGTGTTTTCTGAGAGAAAAAGTCTTAAAAATGTTGATAAACCCACCAACATCCATTGTGTTGTCAATTACAGTCCACACACTGTGAGGCAGTGGCGAGGATTGAACGAATTTAACCTTACCTAATACTTTGAATCCATTCCCTACAAACATTTAGAAAAACTTGTTTGTGGGGTTTTTTATGTGGAAAATCGTTTGGTGAGGGAAAATGACTTACTGTATTTTTTGCCGGTTGCAGATCGAGGAGCAATCTCAAAATATGCACACGATGTTATAAATGGAACTCTCTAAATTATAAACAGGACCTTTCTGAACTAGTTGGAAAGGTCCTCATTATTTTTTGATTCACCTTAACAGGAATTATTGCACGTGTTGTCGAATGCCAATAACTAGTGATTAAGTGGGAACATCAGGAATCGTCCCAAAGCTGAAGGTGGGGAGTGAAAGCAAATGAACCTGAAACTGATGGATGTTTTTCGCATGGAATATGACTTTTGTTGGGATAGGGAGACCTGGTTTGCTCCATTAGAATCGGCTCTTAAGGGGTTGAATTCCACAGATGCAAGCTGGCAACCCCCTGGTGGAGGGAATACGATTTGGCAAACTGTGAAACATCTGAACTATTACAACACCCTGCTTGTTAGACAGATTAATGACACCACCACTGGAAAAAATGCGTCCGAAAATAAGGCGACATTTGGAGATATCGGGGAATCAGTAGATTCTATATGGAAGGAGATCTTGGCAGAGAATACATTTGGAGATGTCGGCGACCCGGCAGATTCTGAAAAGTGGAATGCCGTCATGGCAGACACGCGCCAAATTTGTGAAAGTTTGCGTAGATCACTGGCACTAGTCAAAGACAGCCAGTTGGATGAGGAACTTGCCGGGCGTCTGGCTCGTCAAATTTTACACAACGTATATCATACTGGACAAATTGTATTAATTCGCAAACAGCAAGGTTCTTGGCCAAAGGTGCGGGAATAGTTGTCTATTTCGCTCAAGCGCATGTGAAAGAGATCTTCTGATAATCTACTAAAAAAAGGAGGAACAAATGATGCTATTCATGTTGATTGTCAAAGCCTCAAAGAATTCGGAAGGTAACAACCTCCCGAATCCAGAGCTCATGGAAGCCATGACGAAGTACAATCAGGAATTAGTGAAGGCGGGCGTACGGGTTATGGCGAAAGGTCTTCATCCAAGTTCAAACGGGATTCGCCTTTCGTTTCCGGAACAAGGGGGACAACCAGTGGTTACGGAAGGGCCATTTACAAACACGAACGAATTGATTGCCGGCTTCATACTGATTGATGTGAAATCTAAGGAAGAAGCCATCGAGTGGGCCATGCGGATGCCTGACCCGCAAGGTTATGGGGAAGGTCAGATAGAGTTGCGTCAAGTATTTGAGTGAGTGGAAACACTGTTAGCTATTAATAATTAATCGAGGAGTTGAAGGTTATGAAACTTCTGCTTACATCTGCAGGCGTCAATAACAAAAGCATACATGATTCGTTGGTTAGTATGCTAGACAAACCGATTGCCGAGTCTAGCGCACTCTGCATACCCACTGCGTTGTACGGACACCCCTGGGTCGGACCCGGCGTCAATGCCTGGGAGTTCATCAGTGGAAATTCCGAGAATCCCATGGTCGACCTGGGCTGGAAGTCCGTCGGCGTGCTGGAGCTCACAGCGCTGCCCAGCATCGACGAAGAACGCTGGGTGCCGCTGGTACGGGAGACGGATGTACTACTGGTGGCGGGCGGTGACGCTCTCTACCTGTCCCACTGGATGCGGCAGTCCGGACTGGCAGATCTCTTGCCGTCGCTGCGTTCAGTCTATGTGGGAATGAGTGCTGGGAGCATGGTGATGGCACCTAACATCGGGGAATTCTTCGTTGGCTGGAATCCACCAAACGGTGTTGATAAAACGCTGGGTCTGGTCGATTTTGCAATGTTCCCGCATCTGGATCACGAGATGCTGCCGCATAACACGATGGCTGCTGCAGAGAGATGGGCAGCCGGGATGCAGGGGCCGGCGTATGCAATGGATGATCAAACCGCCATCAAAGTGATCGATGGAGTGGTCGAAGTTGTATCCGAAGGGCAATGGAAACTGTTTATGCCTTGATCTTACTGTTGCTTATTGCTTGTAATCTCGAAAGAAAATAGGAGAAAGGCAGGTAACCGATAAGTAATCACCTGCCTTTTTTTCTTTTAAAAAGCATCGGAAAGAGTCCCCGATGCTTTTTCATTTAACCTTCATCGACTACTTATTTAGTAGGCAAACGCACATCTTACTGGGTACAAGTTTATAGACGTATATCCATTGAATAGGATGATAAGGAGAAACTTGAAGGGGTGCATCGAAAAGTGAATATAAATTATCAAGATTTTCGTCAGGAGAGAAGAATAGGCCGTCCAGGCTTTGGTTTTGGGGGATTTGGTTCAGGATTTGGTCGTCCAGGGTTTGGTGTCCGTCCGGGTCTAGGATTTGGCCGTCCAGGCTTTGGTTTTGGTTTTGGTCTTCCGTTTGTAACAGGATTGGCTGCAGGAGCATTATTGACTCCAAGACCATATCCGTATCCATACTACTATCCACCTTATCCACCTTATCCATATCCATATTATTGATTTCAGCACGGAGAGCAGCAGCTGTTGTTTCTTGGGTGATAAACAAGTGGACGGTTCTGTGCTTCTTGGAAGCAGAGAACCGTCCCTTTGGTTCTTTTTAAAACTATTCGATACGGGAAACCCATATATATAGGGTAAAAGCTCACAGGAGTAGATATCATTGGACAAACAAAATAGTGAATTTAGATGGGTTATATTTACTTCTGTATTGTTTACATATTTAATAATGTCGAGCCAGCGAACTGCTCCGGGGTTAATTACAGACCAATTGATGGTTGATTTTAGTGTAACAGCGGCAACGGTTGGATTAGTGACAAGTATCCAATTTTTTGTATACACTGGTTTGCAAATTCCAATGGGTGTTTTGGCTGATCGTTATGGGCCTAATTTTCTTCTCATTATAGGTGCCGCTCTTACAGGTATAGGTACAATCATTTATAGTCTTGGTACACAGGAATTTGTCCTGTTTTTTGCTAGAATCCTAACGGGAATAGGGGATGCGGCTATATGGGTAAATATGGTGTTGATTTTAAGCCAATGGTTTAACCAAAAGGAATTTACTCGATTAATTGGCATTGCAGGAATGACAGGAAGCCTGGGTTTCCTTTTGGCAACTGTTCCATTCTCCGCATTGATTGTTTTACTTGGTTGGAGGGGGGCATTTCTTTCAGCTGGAGTACTCTTATGTTTACTAAGTATTTTCCTTTATTTTGTACTCGTAAAAAAATCAAAGCAATCGCTCTTTGTAGCAAAAAAAACACATCGTGAAAAAACATCGGTTTTACTGCGAAGAATACTTTCGAATAGGCAGGCATGGGCATTATTCTTTTGTCACTTCGGAATTGTCGGAGGGTATATAGGATTTATCGGTTCTTGGGCAGTGCCATATATAATGGATGTGTATGGAATGACGCGCTTAGTTGCAAGTCAGCTTATTATGATTAGTCTTCTTGGAGCGCTTATTGGGGCACCTCTGATTGGCTGGATTTCAAGTTATTTAGAAACGATTAAAAGGCCATATATTGTTTTTCATATCATGGTTTTATTGTGTTGGTCTACCTTTCTTTTATTTATTGAACATCCACCATTTTACTTTCTAGTTATCCTTTTCTTTATCATTGGCTTTGGATTTGGATCAAATTCCTTAACCTTTGCAGTCGTTCGTCAAACTTTTCCTATAACAGAAACGGGCATTGTTACTGGGTTTGCGAATACGGGTGGATTTCTAAGTGCAGTATTGCTGCCAAGCATTATTGGATATATATTGGATCATTTTCAGTCAACTTCAGGTAGTATAGGTGATGGATACTACTACGGTTTCCTCACTCCAGTAATCTTCTCTATTTTTGGTTTGATTGGCGTGATTTTTATTAAGGAAAAGCGTCAGGATGCAGGACGTAAAACAAACGTGCCAAGTAGATGCAAATTGGGAACTAATTCCGGAAATCAAAAAATCACATGAGCGTATCGCACCAAATGCGCTACTAACAATAAGAGTTTCTTCCACTGCATCCGACAAATTCGTGCACATAAAGTCGGAAGGCTACCTTCAACCCCTGTTATTCTATTGATGAAAGGAGGTCATATAATGGATTTGTTAAAAAGCATGAATGATGCCATGAGATATATTGAGAATAATCTTACGGACGAAATAGACTTCAAAGAGGTGGCAAGAATCGCTCATTGTTCTGAATATCACTTTAAGAGAATGTTTTCTTTTCTTGCTGGTATTACATTATCAGAATACATCCGCCGTAGACGAATTAGTTTGGCAGCATTTGAGTTAACCAATAGTAGGATGAGAATAATCGATGTGGCGATAAAATATGGCTACAGCTCGCCCGATTCGTTCACCAGGGCTTTTTACAATCTGCATGGTGTCACCCCATCAGAAGCAAGAAACAATGGACAGCTGTTAAAGACATATCCATCTATGACCTTTCAATTATCGATTAGAGGGGGAGATGAAATGAATTACAGAATTGAGCAAAAAGAAGCATTTAACATAGTTGGTATCATGAAAAGGGTCCCAATCATATTTGAAGGAGAAAATCCGGAAATAACTGCAATGTGGAAATCTTTGAGTATGGACGACATAGATAGATTGAAAAAAATCTCTGATGTAAAGCCGCAAGGGATGATTCAAGCATCTACAAACTTTTCTGAAGGACGCATGGAAGAAAAGGGAGAGCTTGACCAGTATATAGGAGTAGCAACAACACAAGAATGCCCTGTAGGCTTTTCAAAACTTGAAGTGCCTGCCTTGACCTGGGCGATATTTGATTCAACGGGACCTTTTCCAAGTACGCTGCAGGCGACTTGGGGCAGGATATATGCAGAATGGTTTCCATCCTCCACTTATCAGATAGCGGAAGGACCCGAAATCCTATCCATCAAAACCAAAGACCTAACATCACAGTCTGTGAAAACCGAAATTTGGATTCCTGTTAAGCAACGGGGATAAAAAATAAGGGGACGGTTCTCTGCTTCGAAGCGGAGAACTGTCCCTTTGTTTCAAATTTTACTGACAGTGCCTAACATATCACGCATCTCTTCAATTTCTGCTTGCTTCCTTGTAATGGCCGCTTCAAGCATTTTGCTGTAGATTTTCAGGATAAGCTGACCATATTGGTTGCCAGGCACTGCCCAGCGTCCATTCAAGTCCAGCCAGCCTGGGGCGATGCCTCTTGTGACGAGGTCAAAGCGAGGATCTACTTTAGGGTAAGTTGCTGTTAGAGGGTCCTTGCTTGCATAGGCAAAGAGATGCTGAATATGTGCCAGCACACCTTCCTCAGGAGTTGCAAAGACAGCTCCCCTTACTTTCCCTCCTGTAGCACCGATGCCTGCGTAATTGTTTTGGTCCGCCTTTACGTCGCCTGTAAAACGGAAGTAATTGGTCTCATGGATGGCTTGGGCGTATGCAACGTCTCCGCGGATGTTGTAAGCTGCTCCAAGCTCGATGTAGTATTTGCCGAGTAGTGGTGCGTTTTGATTAATGGTTTTTAGAAAAGCATCAAGCTCTTCTGCTTTCATCGCAGCGTTTCCTTGAATGGACAATCCGGTTGGTGCCGGAGCCGGTGGTGGGGTTGGTGTCGGTGTTGGTGCCGGAGCTGGTGGTGGTGTGGGAGTGGCAGGCTTGGTTTCTTCCACAAGAATAAATGCCTCTACACCGAGTTTCTTTATTGTTTCAACAAGCTTTTCGGCATTAACGCGCTCTTTAAACGCCCCAGCCTGCACGCGGAAATATGGTGCGCCATTTAAGGTGGTGGTGGAAATGATGGTGGTAACTCCCTTTTCCTTCAGATAGAGAACCCTTGCTTCGGCATTCTTGCGATCTTTAAAGGATCCGGCAATGACTTTATACAAGTTTGTGGTTACCTTACTTGGCAGGGCTAATGCTGTTGCAAGTCCTTCACCGATTGCTTTGGAGACATCCGCCTTGAAGCTCTCTTGTTGGATGAGCGCTCTGTCTGCGGCAGTGTCTAGAAATAAAATCTCCAGAAGAACGGCTGGCATGGTTGTTTCCCTTAGTACATGGAAATTAGCTGTCTTGATTCCCCGGTCTCTCAGGTTGTATTTTCCTGTAACCACATTGATAATTTCTCCATGTACAATCTCCTGAAAGGTGCGTTCAATACTTGATTTTGAGTCATTATAGCGATAGCTTTCAAAGCCTGTCCCCCCACCTGCATTGTGGTGAATGGAGCAGAAATAATCTGCTTTTAGGGAATTCGCAAGACTGGTTCGCGCCTCGAGGGTGACTGTCGTATCCTCTTCTTTTGTCATCGCAATTTTCACATCATATATATTTTCCAAATAGGTTCTTACTCTTTTAGCAATATCTAAGTTCACGTCTTTTTCCCTGAGTGTCTGGTAAACAGCACCAGGGTCTTGTCCTCCATGTCCTGGATCTAAGACTATGATTTTCATTAGGTGAAACCCTCCTTTAGTACAGGATATGCTAGATAGTATAGAAGGATTGGATATTTGAGGAGTTTTTATATTTTTGTTTTGCTAGAAAAGATAGGGGACAAGAGGATGATTCAAAAACATGTTGCATCATTATGTCGCAACGTGATATAGTCGTATCATGACATATCTCACCGCGATGTATCGGAAAAGAAGAGGTGACAGGATTGGAACTGACTAAAGTGATAAAAAAATACATACCAATGACAGAAACTGCGTTCTACATATTGCTGTCATTGACGGAGCCGCGGCATGGCTATGGGATCATCAAACATGTAGAGGAGATCTCCAATGGCCGAATCCGCTTGGGCTCGGGCACGATCTACGGAACGCTGACTAAAATGCAGAAGGATGGAGTCATCACGGTGTTTGCGGATGCAGAGAGAAAGACGGTGTATGAGATCACCGATACCGGTAAAGCATTGATTACCGCAGAAATCGAGCGGCTGAAGGAGCTTCACGGAAATGCATTGAAGTACGAGGGGGGATTTTTATGAAAACTCACATCAAACCATTATGGAGCTACGATGTGCAGAAGACGGAGCAATGGCTTTCCGAGCAGGCAAAGGCAGGCTATCATCTCAAAGAACTGCACCGTTTTAAGCGAGGTTTCACTTTTACAAAGGGAGAAGCGAAGGAAGTCACCTACAGGATCGGTTATGATAAAATTCAGACCGCAACCCTTTCCCAAACATTGCGCAAAGAGGCTTGGGAAAAAGTCACCCAAAGCGGCAAGTGGTATGTGATTGCAAACGAAAGGCCACAGGCCGAAGTGACCACTTCCACCAATCGCGATGGTATCATCAAGCGCAACAACTATATCATGTACACCTTCATCGCCCTACTCATCTACTTTACATGTACGACGCTGATGAATGTGGCCATATTCTCCACAGTCTTTTTCTCGGCCGGTCTAGTGGAAGTGGTGGAGAGCCCATTCTGGATCATCACCTATCTCGTCGCGGCATTGGCAACAGTCTTCTATATCTTCATGGTCTATTCGGTCTGGAAAATAAAGACGACAAGTAAAGCCCTATCGACGGAGAGCCAGGCAACCTTTACAGGCCATCCTACACTGGAAAAGAAAGTGTTGACGAAATCTGAAGAAAGACAGCTAAAACGAGAAGGCGTCCTCTTCAAGCGCTACAAGTTCGGATGGATGTATTCCCCGGATAAGCTCGAGGGATGGCTTGAACAAATGGCAGCAGAAGGAAATCGCCTCCACCGCGTACACAAACTCGGCACGACCTTTTACTTCCTAAAGGGCGAACCACAACGGATCAAATTCAGTGCAGATTATCAAAACCTCTCCAAAGACAGCTATTTCGAGATTCATAGACAAGCAGGCTGGAATGACGAATACTGCTCAGGATCCGCCCTGCAAAAATGGACCATCTGGAGCAAGCCATACGAAGAAGGCGAAACAGCACCAAACATGTACAGCGACAAAACCCATAAGCTCAAACATGCCAGGAAAGTGGCTTTTTCCTATACCATGCTTTTCCTGCCAATGGTCCTTTTGTATCTCTTTATTATCAGCATGAATATCAGCTATATGCTACGCAGTGAGGAAGGGTGGACGATACTTAATATGAATACGATTATGTTTTTCTTTTGTATCATGATGTTCGGGACATTCATTGCAAGGAGTTGGATGTATTATTTTAGGTTGAGGAGGGCGTGAAAGTAGCTGGCCACTACTCGTATATAGATTCCTGTAAAAGTTAAGAAATTAACGATTGCAGGTTTTTTTTATTTTTATCAAAATTGAATGAATAAAATACCATCTGATTTATTGGTTATAAAAATACCATTCAGCACCAAATTTCGTTAAAATAAACATTGTCGATCTGCACAAATTATAAATGTAGTTATGTTGATAATAAGTGGTGAAGCATGATATAAGTGTAAAAGAATATTTTTGAGCGAGAGTTAGAAGTTGTATCGATAGAGAGGATTTGAGTTTGAAATGAAAGAAAATTTTTGGCGTGACCTACCACGGCCATTTTTTGTTCTTGCACCAATGGAAGATGTGACAGATGTAGTGTTTCGTCACGTAGTAAGTGAAGCCGGTCGTCCGGATGTATTTTTCACAGAGTTTACAAACTCGGATAGCTATTGTCATCCAGAGGGCATGAAAAGTGTGCGCGGCCGTTTGACTTTTACAGAAGATGAACAGCCGATTGTGGCACATATTTGGGGGGATAATCCCGAATATTTCCGTCAGATGAGCATTGGAATGGCGGAGCTGGGATTCAAAGGCATCGATATCAATATGGGCTGCCCTGTACCGAATGTGGCAACAAGAGGGAAAGGCAGTGGCCTTATCCTTCGTCCAGACGTTGCGGCAGAACTTATTCAAGCAGCTAAAGCGGGCGGTCTGCCTGTCAGCGTAAAAACACGACTTGGCTTTAGCGAGATAGATGAGTGGGAGGAGTGGCTAGGGCATATTTTAAAACAGGATATTGCGAACCTTTCCATCCATTTACGTACAAGAAAGGAAATGAGCCAAGTGGATGCGCATTGGGAGCTCATTCCTGAAATCAAAAAACTTCGCGACCGCATCGCACCAAATACGCTGCTGACCATCAACGGAGACATTCCCGACCGTCAAGTCGGCCTGCAGCTTGCTGAAAAATATGGCATTGATGGCGTCATGATCGGGCGAGGCATCTTCAAAAATCCTTTTGCCTTTGAAAAAGAGCCAAAAGAGCATAGCAGTAAAGAATACCTGGATCTCCTAAGACTGCAGCTTGATCTCCAAGATAAATATGCGGAAGAAGTGCCACGTTCCATCTCAGGGCTTCACCGCTTTTTCAAAATCTATGTTAAAGGTTTCCGTGGTGCTGGTGAACTAAGAAATCAATTGATGAACACGAAATCAACTGATGAAGTGAGGGCATTGCTTGATAGTTTTGAAATAGAGTGATGAGTAAATAATAAATAGCTAAAAGAGCCAGTCAATCACTCCAAAAACGGGCGTGAAGACTGGCTTCCTTTTTGGATTAGGGCTTTGGAGCAAGGAGGTAATCTCCACTACTTTTTATAGACAAATTAAATATAATTAATTGGAAAAATACATGATTTAAGGTGATAAAATGATACATACATATTCAGGAGAAACCATCCATTTTGAGATAAAATACAAAAATCGCACATCAATTGCAATTCATATGGACGTCTATGGAAATGTTGAAGTCCAGGCTCCTAAAGGTACACCGGATGAAAAAGTGATTCAATTGCTGGAGAAAAGGTGGGAACTGATTCAACAAAAATCAAAGGAAATGAAGGATAGACTGCTTGGGTCGCAGGAGAAAATCTACAGTCAAGATGAGAAGATCCTTTATTTGGGAGACACATATCCTGTAAAGATTTATCACGATTCCACCATCGAGCAAGATCATGTCGTGTTTGACGCAAAACATGTAAATGTATATGTGAAACAGGTTGATGACGAAAACATAAAACAAGCTTTAAAGCGATTCTATTATAAGCAATGCAAAGCCCTAGTGGAGAAGAGTGTAAAATCCTATCAAAGTAATTTTAAAGTAAAACCACGTTCTATCCGTATTTCTGATAGTAAAACTACATGGGGGACCTGCGATTCCCAATTACAGTTAACATTTAATTGGAAGCTGGCGATGGCCCCGATTAAAGTAATCGATTATGTAGTAGTACACGAAATGTGCCATATGATTCATCTCAACCACGATCGTTCCTTCTGGAGACTTGTCGGAAAAATATCGCCCGATTATAAAGAGCAGGAAAATTGGTTAGCACTGTCAAGTTGGAAAATGACCATTTAAATGTTAAGGTCCCTTGCCCCATTTGAGGCAGGGTTATCTACTATCAAGATGATCCATTGCTTCAACAGCCAGCTCCATCGCTTTGATTCTTCTTTCTAAAAGCGTCTTTTGAGGGCTACCCGGTTTTGCTTTGTCATAACTGTTTTGAAGGGATGGGAATAAACCGGTCAATACCTTGCGAGCTTTTGCTATTTCGTCACCGGTGTAATGATGAGGTATTTGGTTCCAAGCGGTTCCCAGCAAGGCTAAGCCGATTTGGAGAGCCTTGAGTCGTTTAGTTAATAAGCTAGTGTTCGCCCCTTGTTGCATCATACTAGCTAAGGCGTTTTCGGATTTGCGGATGGCTGATTGGAAGGCTGAAATTGATTCTAGTTTTACTTCATTTGATACGTTTTCCATTTCATGCTGACCTCTCTTTGCTTTTGATTTTGGAACCCATGAATTCTATTAAGAATACCAATTCTACACTACTTAGAGAAGTAAATACCGTATATTTCATCAAACCCCGAGAACCCTCATCAAAAGGTTCGTCGGGGTTTTTCCCTTTCTAAAAGATGTTTATCTTCCTCCCGCTTAACAAATACTATCCAACGTACTATACAGACCGAATGAACAGAGGTGTTCACAATTGGAAAACGAAATGAAGTACAGCAAGGACAATAAATTTATCCCTGTCACATCCCTCTCAGCTCATACTGGAGAAGAGGTGGCAATGGACCTGTTTTATTACACCAATCAGGTGGTGAATATTTGTCTTTACGGCAACCCCGAGCAAAAGGATGGGTGGGTGCTGATTGATACGGGGATGCCGAAGTCGGCCGAGGAAATTGTTTCTGTGGTGGAAGAGAGATTTGGTCCGGATAGCCGCCCAAAAGCGATTATTCTGACACACGGGCATTTTGATCATGTGGGAGCCTCTGTGGATCTCGTCAGGCATTGGGATATTCCGGTGTATGCCCATGAGCTCGAGCTCCCTTTTTTAACAGGGAAAAGCCCTTATCCCGAACCCGACCCATCAGTGGAGGGTGGCCTGGTCGCAAAAGTGTCTTCGTACTTCCCGAATGAAGCAACGAACCTGGGAGGCCATGTACACTCGCTCCCTGCTGACGGAAGTGTTCCAGGCATGAACGGCTGGCGTTGGATTCATACTCCCGGCCACTCACCTGGCCATATTTCCTTGTTTCGGGAGGAGGACCGGACACTGATCGCCGGCGATGCCTTTGTCACCGTGAGACAGGACTCCCTATATAAGGTGCTAGTTCAAAAAACGGAGGTATGCGGGCCACCACGTTACTTCACCACCGATTGGCAAGCGGCTTGGGAATCGGTAAAGAAACTGGCAGCTTTAAAGCCGAGGGTGGCTATAACGGGACATGGCACCCCAATGGAAGGCGAAGAATTGGCTACCGGATTAACAAACCTCGTACAGGATTTCGAAAGCGTCGCAATCCCAGATTACGGACGATACATCTAACATTCCATTCAAATCGAGGAGGACATCATGAGAGCAGTCACCTCCACCGCCGTATGTTGGTCAGACCTTCACCTGTACCAAGGAAACGGGAGGGACATAAACTCCACTACCACCTTAAAATCTTTATAAAAGAAAGACAAACTACTCATTATATAGAGGGATGAAAATGGAGCATATTGTAATTACTGCTGTATTAAAACCAAAAGAAAGCCTGCAGGGGCAACTAGTATCAGAACTCAAAAAGGTACAAGCGGCATCAAGGGAAGAGGCAGGTTGTATAAAGTATGACTTGCACCAATCTGAAGACCAAACTTTTGTTTTATATGAAGTGTGGAAGGATGAGGAAGCGCTGGAATACCATATTCAGTCGGCTCATTATCAGGAATACAGGAACAATATTGCAGACCTTGTATCAAATAGAGAAGTGTATAAGCTGAAAATAATGGAATAAGTTCAAAGGTGGAGTGGCGGAACAGTCGAAAAAACTTGTTATTTGCAGTGTTTTTAGTGGTCTATTTTATGATGGGAGCTTTTCGCCGCATCTCCTTCGAACAAATAATTTGATTTAGAAGGACTAGATGGCTAATATAATTATATCGAGAATTACCGATTTGGCATGATGCTTTCAGATCATCTATCTAGCCTCCATTGGGATAGTGATAATAGATATAGAAAGAGGAAAATGACATTGAAGCAGGAATTGGAACGCTTAAATGATGAACAAGCCGTTGAAATTTTTAAGGCATTGTCGAACCAGACGAGGGTGAGCATTCTTCAGATGTTAAAAGATCCCGACAGTCATTTTTCACCGCAAGCCCATATTATTGCTGATGAAGGATTTAAAGGCGGGGTTTGCGTAGGGGATATCCGAAGCAAGGCGGGGATTTCGCAATCCACTACTTCACAGTATTTATCGATTCTGCTGCAAAGCGGACTTGTTGAAATAAAGCGAATCGGACAATGGACGTATTATCGCCGTAATGAGGAGACGATTAAAAAGTTCGAAAAATACGTTGGAACAAAAATTTAAGGAGAATTGTAGTGAGTTTATTACAGCATCGAGCATATAACAGGTTGTACCAAAAGGAAAAAATGACCCTTGGTTTCGCGATTCCGACGGCAAGGATGTCCAAATATCCGATTATGGAAAATCAGCTGTCGCTTGCCCGCAAAATTGAAGACCATGGTTTCGCGGCATTGTGGCTTCGGGACGTTACGATTCAGAATTTGAATATTGATGATAATGGTCAAATGTATGATGTATGGATTTATTTGACCTATCTTGCGGCCAATACCAAGGATATTGCACTTGGGACGGCTAGTGTGGTCCTCCCTCTGCGCCATCCTGTCAGAGTTGCAAAGGAAGCATCATCTATTGACCGGTTGTTTCCCGAACGGCTGATTATGGGAGTGGCTTCAGGAGACCGGGATAAAGATTTCACAGCTTTGGGAATATCCAAGCTCGAAAGTGGAGGGCTGTTTAAGAAGAATTATGCATTCCTTGAACGGCTATTAAAGGAGGACAGTCCGACAATCAACAGCGATTTAGGCGTCATCGATGGAACGGATATGAGAATGATCCCCAAGCCTTTTTCTTCGATTCCGACCATGGTGACAGGATTCAGCAATCAATCGATTGAATGGATCGCCCAGAATGGGGACGGCTGGATCAATTACCCGAGGAGTATCCCACAACAAACTCAATTGATTTACGATTATCGTAAGTTGTCGGAAATTCACGCCCCGGGAGTGTTTAAACCTTTTACTCAGACTTTATTTATCGATTTATCTGAAAATCCCGATGCGTTACCTGTTCCGATTCCTTTAGGATTTCGTGTAGGACGCAAACAGTTATTAGAAATTTTATATCAATTTCAATCCATTGGTGTCAATCACCTGGCTTTTGTATTGTATTTTTCAAAGCGCCCTCCCGAGGAAGTGATACAGGAGCTTGGAGAGTTTGTGCTGCCTTACTTTCCGACTCATGATATTCCAGTAGGAGATTAGTTTTTAATAAAATTAGATAAGGGAAGAAGATGAACAACTTATGTCTAAAAATGCAATTAAACTAAACGAAATTCCATTCTCGGTGCTGGATCTTTCACCGATCACAGCCGGAAGTACTCCTGCTGATTCCTTCCGCCATACATTGGAACTCGCACAGCATGCTGAAAAACTTGACTACAACCGTTTTTGGCTCGCTGAACACCACAATATGCCGTTTATCGCCAGTTCCGCCACTTCTGTGGTGATGTCCCATGTGGCAGCCGGTACATCACAAATCCGGGTTGGTTCAGGAGGAATCATGCTGCCGAATCATGCTCCGCTCGTCATCGCTGAGCAGTTTGGCACTCTTGAATCCTTATACCCCGGGCGAATTGACCTTGGTCTGGGGCGGGCACCCGGTACGGATCAGGGGACCGCTCGTGCATTGAGACGCGACTTGAGAAGTACCGGAGATGACTTTCCTGAGCAATTAGCAGAACTCCGCGGTTACTTTGATCCATCCTTGGCCAAAGGAAATCCTATAAAAGCGATTCCAGGTGAAGGTTTGAATATTCCAATCTGGCTGCTGGGTTCAAGCGGCTTCAGTGCGCAGCTGGCCGGAGAACTGGGTTTGCCATTTTCGTTTGCCGCCCATTTCTCGCCTCTTAACACGCTAGGTGCTCTACAGATCTATCGCAAGGCGTTTAAGCCTTCGAATGTTCTCGATAAGCCGTATGCGATGGTGGCATTGAATATCATTGCAGCAGAAACAGATAAAGAGGCAAAATTCCTTTTCACAACCCTGCAGCAGCAATTTTTGAATCTGATGAGCGGCAACCTTACACCACTTCAACCACCGGTAGATGACATATCCGAAGTAGCCAGCAGCTACCAATTAAAGGCTCTCGAGCAGCAATTAGGCTCATCGATTGTTGGCAGCCAGCAGACAGTAAAGGACAAGCTGCATACATTTTTGGAGAAGAGCCAGGCTGATGAAATCATGGCCATTGCCCAAGTTTACGACCACAAAGCTCGCCTGCATTCATACGAGCTTCTGGCGGGAATTACAAAAAGCGAAAGGTAATATGGATGAAACCGTGAGATCAGGTTATGAGGTTGTTCACGGGATTCCTTAATTAAAAAGATAAAAATTATTAGTAAAGGAGACAATGATATGAACTGCAAAATTAATCGAAATGCTGCTAAAGTGCTGAAACAAATGTTGGAAAGTGAAGAGGCTGAAGGGAAAATGGTTCGTGTCTACGTTACATTGGACCATGGGGATCATGCCCATTATGATGTAAAACTTGATACGCCTACGGACCATGATGAAATTGTGAAAACAGACAAAGGAATTGATGTTTTACTTGATAAAAGGGAACCGTTTTTAGATGGGGTTTGGATCAAGTATTTCTATGTGCCACAAGCAGGATTTGAAATCACGAATTCTTCCAAAATGCATCACCATCATTAAACTCGTGATTGAGCGGTACAAATTGTTTTTATACTCCCATATATATCAGTAACAATTATTAAACCCGGTAGATTACTTGTATTTATTGTGTTAAATGAGAATAATACCAACGATACTTTTACAAATTTAAGGGGGCTTATCATTATGAGCAAAAAAATCGCTACACTAATAACAGACTTATTTGAAGATGTGGAATTCACAGAACCAGCACAAGCATTTAAAGATGCTGGTCATCAAGTGATCACAATCGACATACAGGCTGGAAAAGATATTACTGGTAAAAAAGGTGAAACAGTAAAAATAGATAAAGGAATTGGGGAAGTTAATCCTCAAGACTTTGATGCTTTACTAATCCCTGGTGGCTTCTCTCCTGATTTATTACGTGAAGACGACCGTTTTGGTGAATTCGCAAAAGCATTTATACAAGAAGGTAAACCTGTTTTTGCCATTTGCCATGGCCCACAAGTATTAATTGATACAGACCTATTAAAAGGCGTCGACATAACAGGTTTCAAATCAATAAGAAACGATCTCAAAAATGCAGGTGCTAACTACAAAGATGAAGAAGTTGTGGTAAGCAATAATATTGTAACAAGCCGTATTCCGGATGACATTCCTGCCTTTAATCGTGAATCCTTAAAATTATTAGCTGAATAATAGGTACTGAATAGTATCGTTTCAGAAATAAATTTCACAATCAATGATCAATACAAAAAAGATTTTAAGAAGGAAGGATTTAACTATGTCATTAAATGGTAAACGGGTAGTTGTTTTAGGGGGTACTTCTGGTATTGGCTTAGCAACTGCCAAAGCGTTTCTCGATCAATCTGCTCAAGTGATCATTGCCAGCCGTTCTGTTTCCAAATTAAATGAAGCAAAACAAGTTCTTGGTGGCAATGTAGACGCAATTGAAATAGATTTTCGAAGCGAAGCAAAAGTAGCAGAATTTTTCAGTAAGGTTGGAAAATTTGACCACCTTGTGGTAACGGCAGGAGAAGGCGCAATGGGGCACTTTAGCGAACTGCCTGTGGCAAGTGCTAAAGATGCGTTTGATAGTAAGTTCTGGGGACAATATATTACTGTCCGTTCAGCACTTCCATATCTAAGCAAGGAGAGCTCAATCACCTTAACCTCTGGTGTATATGGCGTTCGTCCTCCTCAAGGCGCCAGTACGTTAGCGGCAATCAATTCAGCCATTGAAGGATTGGTTCGCGGACTTTCCGTAGACCTAGCCCCTATTAGGGTAAACGTGGTTTCACCTGGAATTGTAGACACTCCAATCTATGCTGGAATGTCAGATGACCAGAGGCAAGAACTGTTCAACGGTATTGCACAACAGCTCCCTGTTGGACGGATTGCAAAGGCGGAAGACATAGCTGAAACCTATGTATACCTTGCTAAAAATGGTTTTACTACCGGGACATCTGTTCTTATTGATGGTGGAGCTCACTTAGTATAATGGCCTAAATGGATGTTGAACCGAAGCTTACCACCCTACCAAGCAACATTTCTAACTAGGCTCTTTTCTTAAAGTTTGATGCTTTACGCCCGTAAAAAATCGGCACTTGGATTTTTACAGCTTTTTTCCCCATATTATTCAAAGTGATACAGAATCTATTAAAGAGAAAAGAGCACGAGGACCAATAATATTACGGGGTTAATATGAGTACGTAAATGCAACAATTTATGCGAAAAAAGCCTCTAACTAAAATAGAAAAAATGTAAGAATTGAGTGATTTACTGGCGGCAATACTTCAAAAGAGTATTGCCGCCTTTTTTCATTAGGTACATAAAATTCTTTAAAGGCTTGTGCTGGTTCGGTGTACTCAACATCTTCAAATAAGTTTGTTAGAAGTGCAGCGATTTTTTTGCCCATGCGTGAAAATATCGTACATCGAATGAATAAACCACACTCTCCAATTCCATAATAGAAGCATGCATGCAAATTCAAGGCAAGCTATAACAGGAGGGTGATTATGAAGGCTGTAACTTTCAATGGTGTGAAGAACATGCAAGTGAAGCAGGTCCCGGATCCGACGATTCAGAAAAAAGATGGGATTATCGTTAGGATCACCTCAACCGCAATATGCGGTTCCGATCTCCATATATACCAGGGGGCAATTCAAGCCCAAACCGGATACGTGGTCGGACATGAACCGATGGGCATCGTAGAAGACGTGGGCCCTGAGGTGACAAAGGTCAAAAAAGGTGACCGGGTCGTGCTCCCTTTCAATATCTCGTGCGGCAGCTGTCATTACTGCCAGCATGAAATGGAGAGCCAATGCGACAACTCCAACCCCAATCCCCAAGTGGATACGGGGGCTTACTTTGGGTTTACCGAACGTTACGGGAATTATCCGGGCGGACAAGCTGAATTGCTTTACGTGCCGTACGGCAATTTCATGCCTTTCGTTATTCCGGAGTCATGCGAATTGGAGGATGAGAAGCTCTTGTTCCTGTCCGACGTGCTGCCGACGGCCTATTGGAGCGTGGACAACGGCGGCGTGAAGCAGGGGGATACGGTGGTTGTACTCGGCTGCGGCCCAGTCGGCTTGATGGCGCAAAAATTCGCCTGGATGAAAGGGGCAAAACGGGTCATCGCGATCGACAATCTCCCGTACCGGCTGAATCATGCTAAAAAAATGAATAACGTCGAAATCTTCAACTTCGAAGATTTTACAGACATGGGGCTGCATATTAAAGAAATAACAAGCGGGGGTGCGGATGTCGTCATCGATTGCGTCGGAATGGACGGCAAGAAGACGCCATTGGAGGAGGAAGAGCAGAAGGCCAAGCTGGTTGGCGGAACGCTCAGCCCGATCAACATCGCCATGAATGCGGTGCGGAAATTCGGTACGATTCAGATTACGGGGGTATACGGTTCTAAATATAACCAGTTCATGTTCGGAAACATTTGGGAACGAAACGTGAAGCTGACCATGGGACAGGCGCCTGTGATTCATTACATGCCGATGCTGTATCAAAAAATTATGGCAGGCGAGTTCGATCCGACGGAAATCATCACGCATAAAGTGCCACTCGATCAGGCGCATGATGCGTACAACACCTTTTACAACCATGCGGACGAATGCATTAAATTTGTCCTGAAGCCTTAAATGATGTCATGAGAAGAGGGGCTGTGCCACGGGGTATTGTACCCTGAGGGACAGCCCCATTTGTTTAGCCGTTTTTTCGTCAATATTGGCGGGACCTAGTTTAGTTATAGGGCTAAAACCGCCTGATTTACAGCAAGCTCATGGAAGACCCGATCCGCGCCTTCGGATAGGTTTCGAAAGCCCGCACCGCCGCTTTCGCAACCTCAATGTCGTTTGCGACCTTACTGCCGCTTGCGCCGACCGCCCCTACGATTCTCCCTTCGAACGACAACGGAATCCCCCCTCCGAACACGACCACGCGTCCGTGGTTGGTCGTATTGATCCCGTACAGCTCCCCGCTCGGGACCGCCAACGGAGCAAGGCTCGCCGTGGGCATTTTTAGCGCGACCGCCGTCCATGCCTTATTATGGGCGATGTCGATACTGGCCAGCCAGGCATGGTCCATCCGATGAGAAGCAACGAAATTCCCGCCATCGTCTACGATGGCGATCACTTCCGCAATCCCGAGCTCCCTTGCCCGGAGTTCTGCTGCGTTAATCAAAACTTTGGCGACCTCCAGAGTGATTTTCAACATCTGCGTCCTCTCCCTCTCGACTGATTCGATACATGATATGCATCATACGCTTTAGGTATGCATTCGATCCCGTCATCATAGGGATTCGTACATCCATGAATGGAGCTGGTAAAATTCTGTATAAAATAAGTTATTTTGTGAAGATGTCTGATCCCCTTTTTTGGTAACTTGGGCCGCGATGTTAGCAATCCGGAGGAAAACGAAGAACGGCTCTTTCAAAAACGATGCGAACAGAGCCGTTTTTTTGAAATTGTTTCACGGAAGACTGAAAAAATGGGGGAATATCATTTAAAATGCAGGCCCCGGTGAAGCCTATATTGTCGGACAGGGTTCAAACCCCTCAACTCCCCAAATTCCTTGCCTAATATATGGAACCTTTTCAAGGGTACTTAAAAATTTCGCTTCAAACATGATATAAAGAATCGTATCATAAATATTTTCAAGTTTTCTTATTGTAAAATTGAAGCCGACTACAAACAGCAGTCGGCTCTAACTTATTTCTTCTTGCGAATAAACGTATCACCTGCTTATTGGGCAAGAAAATTCTATTGTGTGCTTTCCAAGAACAGGTGTTTAAACAAAATTCTCTAGCACAACCTTGCCAATCGTCCTATTGCTTTCCAATAGCTTGTGGGCTTGGCGAAGATGCTCTGCTGAGATCGGTCCAAGTACTTCGGCGAGCGTTGTCTTCAATTTTTGTTGATCCACAGCATCAGCTATCAGATTGAGCAGTAAGTGTTGCTCGATCATATCATCCGTTTCATAAAGCGAGCGCGTAAACATAAACTCCCACACGAAGGTGGCACTTTTTTGCTTAAGCAATTTAAGGTTGAGCGGAGAGGTAGGATCATCAATTGCGCAAACGACTCCTTGGGGAGAAACGGCTTCGCTGATGCCGGCCCAGTGTTTTTCCAAAGCATTCAGGCAGAAAATATACGGAACGCTTGAAAACCCTATTGCTTCAAGCTGCGGAAGGAGCGGGTCATGGTGATTAATGGTATAGTCGGCGCCCATTGATTTAACCCAATCGACGGTTTCCGGGCGGGAAGCAGTACCGATTACAATGAGCCCCGCTTGTTTTGCAAGCTGGATGGCAATGGACCCTACACCTCCAGCTGCCCCGATAATCAGCAGGGATTTTCCTTGGTTGGCGCACGAATCTTTAGAAATCGACATTCGGGTAAATAATGCTTCCCAAGCTGTAATAGAGGTTAAAGGAAGAGCTGCCGCTTCCGCGAAATTCAAGGAAGTTGGCTTGCGCCCTACAATCCGTTCATCAACCAGATGGTATTCACTGTTTCCGCCTTGCCGTGCAATGCTGCCCGCATAAAAAACTTCATCCCCCGGACGGAACAACGAGCAGTCCGGTCCCGCCTCTTCAACAATTCCTGCAACATCCCAACCTAAAATTTTTGGGACTTCTTCAACACTGTCTTTAGGAGCACGTACCTTAGTGTCAACCGGATTGACCGATATGGCGATAACTTTGACCAAAATGTCACGACCCGTCGCTCTTGGTTTCTCCACAACTACATCTACTAAGCTTTCTGGATTTTCAATTGGAAGGTATCGGGTAAGTCCTACCGCCTTCATTGTAGCCATAATAAACCACATCCTTTCCTTACTAGTATACCCTTTGTAAGGTAATGATTAAAATACTGTTAGCCGTTACAAACAGCTCGGGGAAAGGGGGATTTGTCGGAACAGCAAAAAGAGGAATTAGTAAGTTTTATAAGAAAGAGATGCTATTCCTCTAGAGGCTATGACTGGTGGAGAATTGTTTCGTTCTTGCTTCAGAAATACTTTCGACAAAACATTATTATTATTATTATTATTTCACCCGTACGGTATATTTGTTCCGAAATTATCAATAAGGCATATCAGCATTTAGAGAATCGACCTTGTTGAACAACGTGTAACAGGTGACGTTACGCTGCTTGATTTAATCAGATCTCCCAAGCTTCTCTTAATCGATTTCATTTTCGAATCAAAGGAATATCAATTTGAGCATGGAGAAAATATCAATCTATAAATTCTTCAAGAATTATTTTCAAAAACAGGCAGCTTTAAGGAAACGCCCGGCTACATACAAGCTAACTTTTTAAAATGCTATGCATCATACTTTATAGTGAAAAAATCAGCAAAAGTGAAGGTGATTACATGAACAGACATCTTTTTCTCTTCGGAGGAGGTCCTCCATTTACAGCGGAGATGGCAAGGAGGTTTGCATCAAAAGCAATGGTTGCGGGTACTCCGGTCTCGATCTTGTTTGTGGAGCGGGAGGGCTGGGAGGAGTATATGCCCTGGTATACGCAGGGGTTGGAGCAGTTTGGGGTCAGGGAATTCAAGTATCTGCCTCTGCCTTCGACTCCGATTGAAGTGGTGATCGATAGTGTGAGGAACAGTTCCGGGATAGTCATCGGTGGCGGGGATACGAATTTGTATGCGGATTACATTGTGGAAACTCCTATTTCGCAAGCTATCAAGGAGACGTATGAGACAGGCATTCCGGTGGCGGGATTTTCTGCAGGGGCTTTAATCAGTCCGGCAGTTAGTGTGATTTCCCCTAAAGACAATGAGCAGAATGTATTCCAATCAAGGAGAGGCTTGGGATTGGCCAAGGAAGTTGTGGTCGCCGTGCACTTTTCAGAGTGGGATGATGAGGAACATTTGAGGAATGCGGTCAGTAGGTGCAACGAATCTAAGAATTATGGGATCGATGAGAACACGGGTGTATACCTTTTGAATGGAGAGCTTGAAGCCATGGAAGGGAATGGGGTATACACGTTATTGGATGGGGTGTTGCGGAAATTAAATTAAGCTGGGTCAACACAACAGGGACGGTTCTCTGCTTTCAAAGCAGTAGTACCGTCCCTGTGCGTCATTTTGATGGAAGCAAGGGGTTGGTTCCTCCCGCCGATTCCCGTATTTATGCTACAACTAATTCACTTAAATGCTTTTTGATTATTCTCATCGGTTTTAAGCTATCTTCGTAAATATCACTAGTGACGGTAATTGTAATATTGAGATCGGGAATGATAATAATAAACTGCCCGCCAAAACCAAGCGCGAAATAAACTGGAATTCCTTTGTAATCATCACACCACCAATGCTTGCCGTAGTGACCAATAAAATCATATGTTATGAGATTTGGTTTTGTAGAATCACTAATCCATTCTTCAGAAAGTATTCTCTTGCTTCCAAATATACCTCTGTTTAGCATCAACAGGCCGATTTTCTCCATGTCATTTACTTTCATAACAAGCCCGTCTGCACCTTTGTTAATATTCATTTTATCTACATACCATCGAAATTCCGTAATACCAAGATGTGAGAATAGATGCTTCTTAGCGAAATCCTCTGTTTTCATTCCACTGACTTTTTGGATAATAGCAGACAAAATATGAGAAGCCCCAGAATTATAATTCATATGAGTCCCTGGAGTGTGTAACATCGGTCTATTTATCACAAACTGAACGATGTCTGTATGATAGACCATAGGTGCAAAGCAATCCCATTCACCAAACTCAGGGAAATCAAGACCATCAGTCATCGTAATTAAGTGACTAATGGTAATATCCATTTTAGATTTGTCGCTTTGGGTTTCAAATATTTTCGGGAAAAAAGTATGAACGGGTGTATCTAAAGAAGTAAGTAACTTTTGATCAAATGCTATTCCAATGAGGATAGAGATAATACTTTTAGTACACGAATTTATTTTATGTAACTTATTTTCTTGTTTTTTATTTTTATAGTAGGAAAATATTCTTTTAGCACCTTGTGTAATTAGAACAGAGTTTATTTTTTCTTTTTTTATGTCTTTTAAAAATAAATCATCCATAATTTTCCTCCCTTTATAAAAAATTATATCATCTGCTATTCTTTTCATCAATCCGATTATGGTGATGGCAAACACCATAAAATTCTTGGGAAAATCTGTTGAACAAGCGGGTGGATCGTGAAACAGGCACGGTTTGAGCTGCTCCCTTGGCACTATTTATCGTTGCCACTATCTTTGAAAAAGCAGCAACTTACTTATTTGGTCGGAATCCTTAGATGTGGGGATAACTTTTTAGAAAGCTAAGAGGTTTTTTAGTATAAACGAAGGAAGCAGAGAACCGTCCCCCTGCTTCCAAAAAAGTAGAAACCCCGAAACTCCAGGAGCATATTGATTTGCCTTTTTGATAAATCTCAAGCGAATTTGCCAAAGTAAAAAGTGTGGTAGAATAAATTATCTTTAAAAAAGAATATAAGGTGTTCGATGAAATTGGAAATTAAACATTTGGAGTGTTTTATTGAAGTTACACGTACTGGCAATTTCACCAATGCAGCTGAAAATCTGTTCATTACGCAGCCTGCCCTCAGTAGAATTATCAAATCATTAGAGGTTGAACTTGGTACACAGCTGTTTATTCGTACAAGAAAAAAGCTGATATTAACAGATGCAGGACTTATTCTAAAAAAACATGCATTAATAATTGAAAATCAGTTGCAGCTGTTGGATGCGGAACTTGGTAAGATGTTCATGCTAAAAAAGAGCCATGTCCGTATTGGGCTCCCTGCGATTACCAATTCCATTTTCTTCTCACAACTGATTGCCTCGTTTCATGAAAGATATCCAGAGGTTACATTTCAATTGGAGGAGCATGGATCTAAGCCGATTGAAGAGAAGGTTATCAATGGCTTGCTAGATTTTGGGGTTGTCGTTCTTCCTGAAAAAAATGATGATTTCGACTATTATATGTTTGTTAATGAGGAATTAAAATTAGTTGTACCCTCGTCTCATCGTCTTGCGGGGAAACAGGAAGTGTCATTGGAAGAACTTAAAGAAGAGAGCTTTATTATGTTCAACCGGGATTTTGAGTTAAGAAACCTTGTCACCACTGCCTGCAGAGAAGCTGGTTTTCAACCGATAATCATTTCGGAAACATCACAATTAGATTTTATTCAAGAATTAGTTGCTTACAATATAGGTATTACATTGCTGCCTGAGAATACATGTTTAGAACTAGCAAATGATTTTCGGACTATAACCGTAACCAATCCGACAATCGAGTGGAATCTAGCGATGATCTGGAAAAAAGATGCTTACTTATCACAGGTTGCGAAAGAATTTATCCGATTTGCCAAAGTAAAGCTGTCGACAGCTAATCATAACCATGATTCATAATCTAGAATAAGTAAAAATTAGAAGGCTTCCCCTTGTTAAAAGAGGAGGCTTTTTTTAATTGTATAGGCCAAAGAGCGCTTACATACTGTTTTGTTATGAATGGTATATGGGATTGGCATTGTATCTTTCCACTATAGTCATATTATAATTGTCCTTGTGAAAAGGCTAATGAATATGAGGCGAACGCTTCAATATTTTATAATAGGGTGGTAATTCATGGAAGCAAAAAAAGTTAAAGAAACGCGTGTTGTTCAGACGGATCAAGTACTCATTAATGATTTGAACAACTATCATACATTATTTGGTGGAGTTCTAATGATGAAGATGGATGCTTGTGCGACGCTTTCCGCTCGCAGGCATTCACGGGTAAAGGAATGTGTTACTGCTTCGACCGACTCAGTAAATTTCCTCGAACCGATTCGACAAAGTGATTCAGTCTGTATTGAGTCCTTTGTCAGCTATACAGGTAAAAAGTCAATGGAGATTTTCTGTAAAGTAATAGCCGAAAATCTTGAAACCGGAAAACGTAGACTCGCAGCTACTGCATTCTTAACTTTTGTTCCTTTAGATCAAGATAAAAGACCTATAGAAGTGCCAACTGTTATTCCAGAAACAGAGGAAGAAAAATTTCTCTATGAAACGGGAAAAGAACGTGAAAGAGTTCGCAAGCTAAAAAGAGAAAAAAACAAAGAACTCGTGTCCAAACTTTCACTGGATAAACCATGGGACTAATACGAATCAAAAAGGAGGAGATATAATGCTTACAACATCAAGTTACAACCAATTGAAAAATGCGCAAATGGCTTTCGAAAAATTAAATGCCGCAAAACCATCTATTTATAGAAAATTTATCAATATCATTAAACTGACTCGTCAATTACAGTTTGGATATCAATATATGGGCGCATTAATTATGGATGAAGACATAGGAGAATTCAATTCGAAGTCAAAAGATGATTATATATTGTCTGTCTATTATCGGGAAATCGAAAATTTAAAAACAGATAATAAATTCCTTGATTTACAGCAGTTACTAAAAAACTATAAACAACTCAGCTATGCTAATATTAGCAAGTTGGCATTGGGGGAAAAACCAGAAGCATTAGTTGGTCCAACCTTAGTCCGTTAATAGCCGAAGGGAACCTTTCGCTTAGAACTTTTATGTGAACCGTACCATAAATAGTGGTAAAGCAAAGAGTATCGATAATATTAATACAACATTATACTTACCTAATCTATAGAAAATTTCTAGGAACAGTTTAACATTGACCAATAAAACTGTTCCTAAAAACCTTTTTTTTGTGAAATGGTCGGTAATATATGAGTTTTAATATTGAAAAAAGAATCTTCAGCTAATTCCCGATAAACCTCTCCTGGCATAATGTGAAAATTATTCAACCATTTTTTATTACGAAAAGGTAGGAGCAGGGAATTCATCAATCTTCATACGAAGTAAACTATAAGGCTTCTGTCGCAGGTCTTTTCCATAATGAAACCTTGCCTGGCGATGTAATTGGTTCACAATGACATATAAGTATTGATCCGGCCCAATTGAAAAAGTATCTGGCCATAAAATTCTCGGATCATGAGCAATTGTTTCCATTATGCCATTCGGCAATATCTTTCGAATACTGTTGTTTTCATAGTCGCCGGCATAAACAGTTCCTTTTGCCCCTGTAATCATTCCATCAGACGCACCTTTTTCTCCCCAGTATTCCACCTGATAAAGTAAATCCCTGTCAGGTATCGTTCTGTCTCTTAGAGCTTCTGTTGAGATCGAATACAAATGCCGACTGGAAAGTGGACAATAAAATAAAATCTTTCCATCAGGAGAAATCGCTATACCATCAGACGCCAATCTGAATGGAGATGTTGAGCCATCTTTGTTTCGGTTCATCAAAATTTCCCCTTCTACTTTCGGTAAAAAATAAGGGTCCGGTGAAGTTGAATTTGCTCCATTTAACCGTCTAAACGCGTTTCCACTTTCTAAATCTACAACGATAATAGCTCCTGGTCCTTTGGAAGATGAATCCGTTATATATGCATAACCTGCTTTTCCAACACGAAAATCAAATCGGACATCATTCAGATAAGTTGTAGGCAGGACAACATCTTCTGTAAAGGTATATACTTTTCTTATTGTATTGGATTTTAAATCAACAGCGACTAATTTTGCCCCACCTTTAATTGGTACAGAAAAATTCGGTGCCGCTGTATCTAATACCCAAAGTGTTCCCTTTCCATCCGCAACTACACTTTGGACACTGATGAAAGACATGGTGACATTATCTTTATTACTCAAATTGGTTTCCAAATTAGGATAAGGCTGCAAAGTATCCCCAACAATTTCCGCCACTGTGAATTTAACGTCGTCTCCCCATTTCGGAAAGCAAATGAAAATTCGACCGGTTTCTGATACACTAACGCCTGTCGGCATAGCCCCATAAAATACATGGACTAGTTCAAACTTACCGAAATATTTTTCCATAGGTAACATAGGTTTCATGGTATCCTCCTCAATAATTTGTCACGGGATATCACCTATATATGATTTTAATTTTTTTTAATGCCTGGTTCTTAATTGGCTAAAAACAACCTCATTTAGAGAAACCAAGGTGAACCATACCACTTTTTACTTTCTAGGGCTGATAAAGCTTTATACAAATCTAAAGAAAACGGGCGGAATCAGGTAAGTGTAATCTAAACAAAAAAGCGGCTATCGATAAAAGATAGCCGCTTTTGTTTAAGTTTTTTTCTTAGAATTAGTTAATTTATATACTCGCAACCGAGCCGCCATCTAGCCGAAGGTTTACACCATTCATAAAGGAAGCCTGTTCAGAAGCAAGGTAAACAACAACAGTCGCTGCTTCAAGTGAACTCCTTATACAATAGGAAACCAGCCAGGGATGGCAGTATAGTATTCCCACATTTTATCAGAAATAGCTAGTTCTTTTTGATCTTCTTTAGATAATGTTGTACGGATATTGTCTTCTTCACCTGCTTGTACTTTTTGTACCCACTGAGGTTCCATTATCAATTCCCTCCCTAAAGCGATTAAAGGTACACCTGTTTCAAATGCTTTCATCACTTCATCGGGTGTCCGCAGCATTCCAACACCCATCACAGGAACACGATCGCCGACACGTTCGTGGATCATAACAACTCGGGATGTCTGATCGTTATCATCACGGATTGATCCGGTCCAATAGCCGCCGACAGAAACATGGAGATAATCCAGGTCCTGGTCCGCTAACTTGTCCACTAGTTGCAACGTGTCTTCCATGGTGATGCCAGGATTCTCTCTTTCTTCTGGTGAAAAACGATAGCCGATGATAAAAGGTTTTGTTGCATGGTCTGAAACTGTTTTTTTAACAGCGTCAACTACAGCAAGCGGGAAGGACATACGTTTTTCCAGAGTTCCACCCCACTTGTCAGTTCTACGATTTGAGTGTGGAGAAAAGAATTGCTGAATCAAATACGTATTGGCACCATGGATTTCAACTCCATCATACCCAGCTTCGATTGCTCTTCTGGTTGCTTCACCAAATGCTTTAATAATTTCATCGATTTCGTTTGCTGTCATTTCCCTAGGTACCACGGCATCGTCCCGTTCCGCTGCTACCGCACTCGGAGCAATTGGTTGACCATCGAGCAATTCTTCAGGAGGGCACATTCTGCCACCGTGAAAAATTTGTAAAATCGCCTTTGATCCTTTTTCCTGTATAGCTGTCGCCACGCGTCTTAAACTAGGGATTAGGGAATCGGAATCTGCACCAAATTCACCCGGGAATCCTTTTCCATTCCTGGTGACGTATGTGCATGCGGTGATTACAGCTCCTACACCACCTGCTCGTTCTTGATAATACGCAATTTCTTCGTCTGATACTTCACCATTTTCATGTGCCGCCGTATTGGTCATGGGTGCCATTGTAATACGGTTCTTTATTTCAACTCCAGAACGGAAGGTAAATGGTTTAAAAGCAGCTTCATATTTTGGATTCATCTTTTTTCCCCCTTTTGTTTACATCAAGCTTGTTAATGAGTTTTGCTATATAGCAAATGGATAACATAGTCTACAAAAATTTCTTTGACAGGCACTTTTTTATATTCTATACAAAAAATTTATAGAGATACAATTAAAGCTTGCCATAAGGTTCGGCCCTTATTAAAATCCTATTTTGCTTGTAATGCGTATAAACTAATCGAAAAAAATATTGATAATTTGCGATATGTCTATATTATTTTACTTCATCCCCAAAATCAATTTTTTTGCTTGGACAGGGCTAGGAAAGTGGAACAATAAAACGGCAATAGGGCCAAATCTATTATGTGGTTAGCCAATAAGTTGATAGGTTAAAAGGGTAGAATGTTGAGTAAAGAAGCTCCTTGTCCTAAAGGTCAGTTCACTAAAGAAAAAAGGTGTCTCTTTTGAGGAAGAATATTCTTCTGTGTTGAAAATAAAAACATTTTTCCGCTTTTTTAACTTTATTTGTAGTGAACAACATATACATTCTATTGAAGAAAATTATTTCTATAGGAGGTTTTCCATGGATCAAAAGGATCAAAGTCGTCAATTAGACGAAATAAAGCAAATGCAACAAATGTTTAAAGCGAACATGAAAACTCAACCTTATCCCATGTACCCTAACTATGGGAAAATCACACGTTACGAAGAAATTCCGATAAGTTTACCTGAACAGCGCCAGTTGCGCCATCCCGGAGTGGAAAAGTTAATGGTACCCCTTCCAATTATAGAAAATCCGAACTATAAAGGGAGTGGAAAGTTAACAGGAAAAGTAGCACTTATTACAGGGGGGGACAGTGGTATTGGTGCAGCAGTAGCAATTGCGTTTGCTAAAGAAGGCGCAGATGTTGCTATTTCGTACTTAGATGAACATGAGGATGCAAATAGGACAAAAACGAGGATTGAACAACTCGGACAACGTTGTTTACTAATGCCTGGTGACTTGCGAGACAAACAAGAGTGTATCTCCATTGTAGAACAAACAGTAAATACGTTTGGACGTCTCGACATACTTTGTAACCACGTTGGTATCCAATTCCAACAACTAAGTCTGCTTGACATAACAGATGAGCAATTCGATGATACCTTCAAAGTTAATATATACTCTCATTTTTACACAACAAGAGCGGCGCTTCCTCATTTAAAACCAGGCAGCTCAATCATTGGCACTACTTCTGTGGTTACGTATGTAGGTGAGAAGCAAATGATTGATTATACTGCCACAAAAGGCGCAATAGTTGGTTGGACACGTGCCCTGGCTAATAATGTCGTGAAACAAGGGATCCGAGTCAACGCCGTCGCCCCAGGACGAATATGGACTCCGCTTATTGCAGCAAGTTTCTCGTCAGACCAAGTCGCTGTATACGGAGCGTTTAATCCAATGGAACGGGTTGCCCATCCTTTTGAACTTGCACCAACCTTTGTCTATCTTGCTTCTGATGATTCTCGGTTTGTTACTGGTCAAGTTCTTCATGTTGATGGGGGAGAATCCACACATTCCTAATGGAAGGGGGGTACCATTTTGAGATATGAATTTAATCCAGAAGTAAAGCTATTGCTAGTAAACCATTCCAATGAAAAAGTAAAGATGGACTATATGGAGAATTCCTGGCCAATGTCTAAAATAGCACTTAGACCACCATACTATTGCTACCCAAGTTATGAGCTGAATTATCCAATAATCTAAAAAATAACAGACAAACAGACTTCTATACACAGTGTGGAAGTCCATTCAACATTTCGCTTAGGGTTCGCAATTATGCTTACTTTCAAAGCATCCATTTAAAACCAACAAGAAAATAGTATAACGGTTTTAAAACGAATTTCATCCAGTCTTCCTCACGATTATTAACCATATGATAACCATAACTTGCTTATCCAAGGGCCACTTTATGTGTATCAAAGGTTTAGTAAATGAAATCATCCAATCGATTCATCCATAAGTCAGGCTGACCCCGAGTTTCTTATGAACACTTACAGGGTCAGCTTTTTTATTTTCAGAGGAATTTTGGAAGAGATTTAATGGTTATTTGTATTGTTACTGTTAGGAAGGGAAGGAGATTATTTACTATGCTTCTTCAACTAAGTACATAATAAAGCTAAAAAAAAACGAAAAGTGTTATTATGATTTTTATTGAATATAGAAATTCTCTAGTCTGATAAAATGGTGTAGAGGAAGAGATACTAATAGTAATTGAAATAATAATGTAGCATTCCCCATGGTTGTTTTTATTACTGCTTTTTAAACAGAAAAGATTGAAGAAAGGCAGAACTCCAATGATAGTTATTCGTCCAAAGAGATTAGCTCCATTTGTAGAAAAATAGTATGGCAAGGTAAAGGATCAAAAGAACCTTATATAGTTTATCCTGATATTTTTCATGTAATGGGATTTCAAAACTTAGGCCAAATTAATGTATTAAGCGGAAATCAAAGTCGGAAACTTGAAAGTGCTGGAATAACAGGTATTGATTCAGCTCCAAAAACTTTTCAGGGTACAGAGAATATTTCTTCTGTATTAGTTTTTTTAAAGCCAGAAGCTCTTTTTCAGTGGAAAAAGATTCATCCTAAAGAAGTGGCAGGAACTAGTATTGGTTTAATGGATTTTTGGATGAAAGAATCAGACTGGGATAGAATCTTGAATATACAAGATGAAAACCCATATAATTTTTTAGCACTAGTAGAGCAAATGTTATGGAATGAATTTAAAACTGTAGAGGCTGACCCTTGGATTTCATGTGTTATAAAAGAAATCATAGCGACGCATGGCACAATTCGAATTAATGATTTAGCCCAAGATGTAATTCTTAGCAGAAGGCAATTTGGACGAAAATTCACTGAAAGAATAGGTATTTCCCCTAAGACATTTTCGCAAATTGTACAATTTCAATATGCCAAAAATTTGGCGAAAGAAAAAAATAAATTTGTAGATATAGCCTTTGAAGCCGGATATACTGACCAATCACATTTTATAAAAGAATTTCGAAAGCATACTGCTTCAACACCGAGTGAATTCTTTTCATTTGATAAAGATAATGTCCCATTTTTACAAGAATAAGAAGTATCCCCAAGGTTATAATTATGATGACGTTAAGGGAATATAATCATAATTGGAGGTACTATTTATGAATGACAATATAACAGAAAGTGAGTTTCAAGAAATTATCCGAAGAAGAAGTAACGGTGTAATCGATTTTTCCCGATTCTTAGATGAATTGTCCCAAAGAGGGATAAATGAATACGAAATAGAAGTTGCAACAGGGCAAGCAACATATAAAGGAGTATATTCAGAGTTTAAAACAGATTCCCAAGTAAACTTGGTAATTTCAGATAACTTTAATCGAAGTAAGGTACTTGAGGCAATCTCAAACATCTCTCTACCATTCTTAGACTTCTTAAAAGAGATTGCCGATGCAGGAATTGTCACATATCGTGTGATTATTCCAGAAAAAAAAGCTATATACCTTGGTAATAGAGGAGAAGAAATTGAAGAACAGCTTAAAATATAAAGAAATTCCAAAACTAGGTGCTAAGTAATGGTCATAATAAACAGCAGTTACGTTGAGGAACTTGTTGAACTATATACCCAACAAATTGATATGGATTATGCTAACTGGTCTAAAAATTACTTGAGGAACCAGTTTGACTTTTTAGGGATTCGAACACCAATACGTCGAAAACTAACGAAACATTTTTTAAGTGAATTTGGTGTACCGACAAAGGAAAACCTAAAAGATATCATTCTTACATTATGGGAACGTGAAGAGAGAGAGTATCAAAAAGCAGCACTCGATATACTTGACAAAGTAAAAAAGGATCTCACCCCCGACGATATGCCATGGTTAAGTTCCTTATTAGTTAGTAAGTCATGGTGGGATACTGTGGATGTACTTTCCCCTCATATAATGGGTTATATGTTTATAGCCTATCCAAAACTAATTGATCAATATGCAGATCAATGGATTTTAGATGAGAATTTTTGGTTACAAAGATCAGCGTTACTATATCAACTTTATTACAAGAATCGTACGGATGAAAAACGCTTATTTCAATATATTCTTAATAGGGCTGATAGTGAAGAATTTTTTGTTCAAAAAGCAATAGGTTGGGTCTTGAGAGAATATGCAAAAACAAACCCTTTAGTTGTAAAAGAGTTTGTTTCTTTAAACTATTTAAAGCCACTTAGTAGACGAGAAGCGTTGAAAAATCTATAAATTATGTTAACGATATTAAGCTAACAAGTGAACTAAACTAAAGGGTTGCTAGGCAACCCTTTAGTTTAGTGTAAAAGTAAGATCGTGAAGAATATACTTAAACTATAGGGTGCAAGAGCTGAAGATTATTTACGAGTCTCCGGCTCTTTTTTTTTGCGCTAACGGGGCAGTTTTCTTGAAGATAAGTCAAAGAGAGGAAATTATTAATATGTCTAGGACAGGGATAATATTGAAGGACGGCAAAATGTGAATTTTCATTAAATCTGGTTTCCGAATTCCAATTAAACCTTTTTGCTATAATATTCTTCTCTACGGACACGATAAGACAAACGAAACTTTATAGATTGGTGGCCGGGAGAATGAAGGTATTATCTATGATTCAGCCTTGGGCAAGTCTTTTTGTCCTTCGAGAGAATGAATTTGAAACAAGGTCATGGAAGACAAATTATCGCGGGCCGCTGGCCATTCATACAAGTAAAAAAATAGATAAGGCTGTCTGCAGGCATGTGGCCATCCGTTCGCTGCTCGGTAAGCATGGATATACAGAAGAGACCCTTCCAACGGGAATGATCATTGCTGTAGGCCGGCTTGAAAATTGTCTTAAGATAACGGAAAATAATCAGACATCAGCAGTCCTGGAAAATGGACAAATCGTATCAGGAAATGATTATTTTTTAGGAGACTTTAATGTGGGAGGATATGCTTGGGAGGTTCATGACATGAAGATCTTGAATGAACGTATCCCAGCAAAAGGCCAGCTTGGGTTATGGGAAACTGATTTATTATGAAAGACGATGGAGGTAAGCGGTATTACACTTGTACATAGGAATAACGGATTAATCCCAACTAATTCAATTGAAATTGTTTTGGAACTGTACCTTTGCATAAGAGAAACGTAAACCATTAAAAGTTTTTTTTTAGTTGTGCAGACAATAACTCCTATACCTAAAAAGGGATATGTAGGAAGTTGTCGAAAGTAACAATATGTAGGATTTTAAGGGGGATAAATTAGTACAACTAGTTGTTAAAAGGTATTAGAACATCCCAAATGATGTGAGGGCGTTACTTCCATTGCAGAAAATGTATGTGCCGGAAAGGTGCCAGTGTATTGGGTAAATATTTTTCGATAAATAGAGGGAGTTAAGGGGGAGTAGCAGTGAAAGGTTCGAAGTTTATTTTCCTTGAAAGAAAGTTTCCTAGTGCGAATATAATTGTGATCAAGGATGAGCTCCCGACCCTTATCGATACTGGGTTTGGTAGTGATGTAATAGAAACGGAGCAATTAGTGAAAGAGGCAGGGGTTGCCCCAGAAGAAATTCAGCTAATTGTGAACACGCACTATCATAGTGATCATGTAGGTGGTAATTTTTATTTTCAAAATACCTATGGGATTCCGATTGCTGCGCATAAGTGGGAAGGGGCAGTAATCAATGCTTGTGACCCGGAAGCCTGCAGTGCAGAATGGCTAGATCAGTCTGTGGAGCCTTATCGGGTTGATAGCATGCTATCAGATAACGATGAGATACATACAGGAACCCGAACCTTGAACGTCTTGCACACGCCAGGTCATACATTGGGGCATATTTCTTTATATGAACCGGAAGAAGAAATATTGGTTTGTGGCGACCTCTTTCACCAACATGATGTTGGGTGGTTAAATACTTTTAGGGAGGGTGTTTCCTCTATCCAGCGGTCGTTGGAAAGCTTGGATAGACTTTCGGGACTGAGGATCAGGAAGGTGTATTCAGGTCATGGATCGCAAATGGAAAATCCAATGGAGGCTATTGATGCAGCTAGAGGCCGGTTGGAAAAATGGATTAATGCACCGGAAAAAGTATCCTGGCATGCCTGCAAAAGAATCCTTTCATTCGCATTAATTATCAAAAATGGCTTGGCCAGAGAAGAAATAAATCCCTATCTCTTAAGCTGTGGATGGTTCCAGGATTATGCACGGCACGCATTCAAGCTACAACCAGAAGAATTTATCCCAATCCTCCTCCACGAAATGATCCGCTCCAAAGCAGCGAGCTGGCACGAAGATAGATTAGTCCCCAACACCCCACACCAACCACCACCAAAAGAGTGGATGGATAAGCATGTCATGCCGAGGGATTGGATGCGGGGGGACGGTTCCCGAGTATGATGAGTTTAGCTGAATTTATACATGGAGGAGAGACAAAATGGAAGTAGTATATTTTGCAGGTGGATGTCTCTGGGGAGTACAAGCATTTATAAAAACTTTACCTGGTGTTACGTTTACAGAAGCGGGAAGAGCTAATGGAACAAGTAATACACTTGAGGGTGAGTATGATGGGTATGCGGAATGTGTAAAAACAGAATTTGATCCTAGTGTTGTAACTATTGGGAGATTAATGGAATATTACTTTGAGATAATTGATCCGTATAGTTTGAATCAACAAGGAGCGGATGTTGGAGAGAAATACAGAACCGGCGTGTATAGTGAAGAGGGTAAACATTTGGAAGAGGCGAGGGCGTTTATTAGTAAGAGAAGTGATTATGACCGTATCGTCGTTGAAGTATTACCTCTTACAAACTATGTGAGAAGTGCAGAAGAGCATCAAGATAGGTTAGCGAGATGTCCCGATGATTATTGCCATATTCCAGAAGAGATATTAAGTAAATATAAGTAATTAAATGGAAGCAGAGGACCGTCCCGCCGCTTCCATAGCTTTTGAAAAGAGACATGTCGCTGGGGCTTGTCTCTTTTCTGTGAAGTATAGTAGGTGTGGGGCCAAGCTGCCCCTTCGTCCCAATTATTTCTTATCCCGATTGGTAGTTTTATATTTCTCCCCTTTGCTATCGTAAGTGATCCTTTCACCGACAGGCTCACCCTTTTCAAAATACCCCGACCGTTTAATTGTTCCGTCGGTCCGATACCATTCCCAATAACCTTCGGGCTGATCATCTATCATTTTTCCCTTTGACCAGATTGTTTTCCCATTGGAGTGGTACTTGATCGTGTATCCATCAATCACTTCAAGCTCTTTTTCCTTCACTCCATTTTGGTGAACAAGGTCACATTTTTCATTTTCCATGGATTACCTCCGAAAACAATATTTCATTCTTATCTTGATTGTATTTATAAAGTTTTTTATTCTCGTTGTTAAGATATCCGACCATTTATATTTTATCATAAAAGACACTCAGGACTATTAGATAGGAAGATGAGTAGAACAAGGCACACCATAAACAAAGGTAAAAAGGGATTTATTTAACCTCTGTCGAAAAGTGAAAACAAAGGGACGTTCTTTTGCTCTGATGCAGTAGAGCCGCTTCGCGTGTTTATTTAATTGGCTCTCCCAAGCTTCTCTTGATCGATTCCGTTGCGAATCAGAGGAGTATCCATTTGAGCAAGGAGGATAATATCAACCTATAAATTCTTCAGGCAGTATGTGGGGAAAGTAGAGTGAATATGTTTTCTAAGCTCAGAGGATAAATTACTAGGATAGTAATTTTTAAACAAAAGTTTGATTATAAAATCTTAAAAAACAGGCAGCTTAAAGGAAACGCCCGGCTACATACAAACTAACGTGATAAAATACTGTGCTATCATAATTTTTATATTTGAAAAATCGGCAAAAGTGAAGGTGATAATATGAATAGGCATCTTTTTCTTTTTGGAGGAGGTCCTCCTTTTACAGCTAATATGGCAAAACATTTTGCATCAAAAGCATTGGTTACTGGTTCTCCGGTCTCGATCTTGTTTGTGGAGCGGGAGGGCTGGGAGGAGTATATGCCCTGGTATACGCGGGAGTTGGAGCGGTTTGGGGTCAGGGAATTCGATTATTTGCCTCTGCCTTCGACTCCGATTGATGTGGTAATCGATAGTGTGAGGAACAGTTCCGGGATTGTCATCGGTGGCGGGGATACGAATTTGTATGCGGATTACATCGTGGACACTCCTATTTCGCAGGCTATCAAGGAGAGATATGATGCAGGCATCCCTGTTGCGGGCTTTTCTGCGGGGGCTTTAATCAGTCCTGAGGTTTGTGCGATTTCCCCTAAGGATAATGAGCAGAACGAATTCCAATCAAGAAAAGGTTTAGGATTGGTCTCGGATGTAGTCGTTGCCGTGCACTTTTCAGAGTGGGATGATGAGGATCATTTGAGGAATGCGGTCAGTAGGTGCAAAGAAACCAATAATTATGGGATCGATGAAAACACGGGTGTATATCTTTTGGCTGGAGAGCTTGAAGCCATGGAAGGGAATGGGGTATACACGTTGAGTGATGGGTTATTGCGGAAATTAAATTAAGCTGGTCAAGCACATGTAAAGCGTGATAAAGACGAATAATATGGGGAAGTTCTATCATTCATTTGTTGAAGCTGGATATGAAACAAAATTTAAAAGGGGATAAATGGAAAGAGCTCAAAGCAAAGGCCTTGAGCTCCGATTTTTAGTAAGTCAACGAACTAGCAATAATCCACCCAATAGACAAGGAGAACATCATTAGTAAAATCCCAACAGAGACGCGGTCCTCATTGATGGCATCCTTAATGCTGTAATTGATGGTCACGACTTCTGCCAGTATGTAGAAGACGATTTGTGCGACGATCCCGATTACTCCCCAGATGACCATATCCAGGAATGATACCGAATGTGCGATGGCCGAGCCGATGACGAAGGCTAAACCGAGAAGCTTCCCGCCCATTACAAGTGCTGCAGTTGTATTCCCTTGTGACACCTTTTTGATTTTTTCATTTCTAGAAGTTAGATCAAACAAAAATAATCCAACAAATAATAGAACAAATGCTGTTCCTGCGTAGATTCCAAACGACGCTAAATAGCTGCCCATTTCCCTCACTCCTTCGTATCTTTAAACCCTACAGGCATAAAATAAGATAAATTATCAATAATTTGCTTTCCTAAACGGTATCCAAATGCACTTGCTTGTTCATTGATGAGAAAACAACCAATCATCATGTGGCCTTCTTTTTTTCCGGTGTTTGTCTGAAACACGATCTTCGGTAAGTCTATATACTCCTGGTACACCTGCACATAATCAACATAGCTGTTGTTGGGGTCTTCTTCTACCTTTTCCCCTGATGGAGCGTAGATTTTGACGGAATCGCCTTCTCTGCCGAATGTCGGCTTCTCCACATACTTTTTCCCAGCAGCAAGAAACGGCGCTGGTTCCAAGTAGGTGGCGAGAAAATATTCACCTATCCACTGGTGCTCCTCTGGGGTGAAATAATCGCTATCTTGCTCATGGAGCCCCCAAATGATGGCTTGAACTGCCTTTGATTGAAGCAAGAAGGCACTTAATGGATTGATGATGCTAAGCTTCTTTTGGCGGACCAGCTCCAGTAATTGCAACCCGACATTCGCCCCGGTGGCCTCATCCTTATCAAGAATGAGGGATTCAATCGGGAATGTTTGCCGGTACAGGACATCGATCCTTCTACCTTCCTCATCCAGCAGTGCTTCCCCTTCGATGATTTGCAGCTTATCCAAGGGAACATACTGGGCCGGAAGCTTGCAAAGCTCCTTTAAATACAACACCGTTTGTTTGTCCTCGAAATTTTCATCATGAGACGTAAACACGATGTTAGGGAACTCTTTTTTCTCCAATTCCTGATAGCTCTCGAAAATCGCATTCTTTACAGCTCTTCCTAGACGTTCCTCTTCGTTGTCATTAGGATTAAGACGCTGAAACTCCTGGCACACTTCCCCATTCATCATAAATAATTCTTTTATAAATGTAGGGGTGTCACTATTAATCTCTAATACTTTGTATGTATGGTTCGTTTTGACCAGATCCACACGCGAGATAATGGACTCTGCCTCTATGTTTTTGATTTTTAGGAAGGGAATCGTTTCTTTCGGATACCCCAGTTCAAGAAGCGTATCCTCATCAAGCTCCCGCAATACCTTTGCCGTTTTTGAAAATATCCTGCCTACTCGATCGGTCACCGTCCGAATATGCGCTGCTTCTGCTTGTTCAATCTCATGGCATGTGTAAAGTGCATACTCCTGGCCGTATAAATAACTCCAGAAAGTAGGGTACTTTCCATAAAAGATATCTCGTGGTGTCTGATTGGCTTGCTCATCCATCTATCTCATCCTCCTGTATAAGAGGAGCCGCTGCCAAAGCCTTTACTTGGCTTCGTATTTGATTCAAAGGTCGGGCTGTTGCGATAATTCTTATAGGATGAATCGTTTTTTAAGGAGGATTTACTTCCAAAGAAACCTCCGCCGTAATAGTAACTGCGATAATAACTGGAGGAATCATCATCACATTGATACACGCCTTCTTCGTTATTCCATTCATACTCATCACAACGATCATCTGTCGGTGCTGGCGGCAGGGTGCTTTCTTCTTCTGAGCCACACCCTGTCATACCTAAAGCGAAAATCGTGGCAGAAACGCTTGTTAATACTTTTTTCGTCTTTGTCATGGAGCCTACTCCTTTCCTGCAAAATCAACTAAGCTAATAGTAACAAAAAAAGGAAATGAAAAGGAGGGAGTTTTAAAAATATAAGATAAATATTTTTAAGTTTGATATGATGACAGTAAATAACAATTGAAGGCAGGTGTCACGCATTGGAACTGATTTATTATCTACACGATCGAGGAAGCTACAAGCCCATTTATGAGTATAAAAAAGGAACAGTCAGCGAGGATGAAATTTACGCAAGGCAGCTTTGTACCTTTTTCATTAAGAATGGAGTGCAATATAAATTAATATGCAATGAAGGGACTTTACATAACAGCACCGAAACGCTGACAGTGGAAAGAGATGATCTGGCAAGGGATTTTTATAAGCAAAAAACATATCCTGAGGGCATCCACCTGGAATTCCGCGAATATCGCTACCTTCAGGATATGCCGCTTCTTCATACAGAAGAATTGGAAAGTCATTGGACAGCCATCAAATATTTGCTGAAGGACATTATTCATCTGCCTGGCATTGGCGAATGTCACGTAGACTCCAAGGAAATCGATGAAGACCGCCAATGCTATGTGATTTACATATCGAAAATCGTGAAAGAAGGGTAGAGGCGTTCCGAGGGAAGCAGAGACCGTCCCGTTGCTTCCCGTTATATTCATTTATATAAGAAAACCCTAAGAGTATCATTACTATCAAGGGTGGCAAGCAAGACGTTCTTTACTTCAGCCTGATATTTAGTTTCTAAATGGGAAACCACCCACCCCTCGCTCTTATGAATATGACTCAATTCATCGGTAAGTATTCTGCCTTCCTTAATGATGGTATTAGGAAAATCGAACGTCCCTGTTTCCATTTTTATGGCTGAAGGTGTTAATGGTTCGTATTTTGGATCGAGAAAAACCGAGAACTTCCCGTCTGCCTCCCAGATTGCTAAGGCTACTTTCTTCACATCTTCAATTTTTTCTTCCCGCAATTCCTCCAATAACACATCTAAGGAGATTCTTGCTTTTTTTAATCCTTTGTGAAGGATTTCCCCATTTTGAACAATGGTAATAGGGGAAGGGGTAATAAGCTTCCTGAACCAGGGCCATTTGAGGATGGCAAAAATCCCAATAAGATACAAGACCACCAATACAACGGTTGTAATGATAGATCCTTTTAAACCAAGTTGTTCGTCGGATAGTGGGTGGGCAATAATGTTTCCGATGACTAATACAATTGCAAAATCAAGTGGTCTCAATTGAGAGATGGCACGCTGTCCCAATACACGGGCAACAATTAGTAAAAAGAAAAAAGCTATAATAGCTCGAAGAATCCATTCATAGGCAGTCAATGTTTCCTGGCCTTGGAAAAAATCCATATATGGCACATCCTTTACCAAATTGCTATCACTTAGTTTATCACTCAAGTAATTTTAATAACCGAAATACTTAATGAGAAATTTAAATACTGGACGGTTGGGATATGTTCGGAAGCGGCGAACCGTCCCTCTGCTTCGCCCTTGACATTGACCTTGTTTCCATAAATGATAATGGTATGGTAATAAATGTGAGGATGATAAGATGCAAGATACAATAAATATTTTAATAATTGAAGATGATGAAGATATTAGTCGTTTGCTTTGTAATATTGTGAGCAAGAATGGGTACTCGCCTAAGCCCGCATATTCAGGTACGGAAGCAATGGTTTATCTTGAAAGCGAGAAATGGGATATGGTCCTCATTGATCTTATGCTCCCTGGATTATCAGGTGAAGAAATACTGGAGAATGTAACAAGTAAGAGTAATGTTCCTGTCATTATAATATCGGCAAAGCTTGAAACACAATCAAAAATTAACGCCTTAAGAGCTGGTGCGGATGACTACATTACCAAACCTTTTGATATTGAAGAGGTTTCTGCCAGAATTGATTCTTGCCTAAGGAGATATCGCTTTTTAAGGGCTGTACCAACAGAGAATCAGATCTGCCAAAAAGATATTGTGTTGGATTCGGATACAAAAATAGTGAAGGTGAATGGGAAGTTACTCAAATTAACGGCGCGAGAATATGAGATATTACTATTAATGCTGTCTTCCCCGAATAAGGTCTTTACCAAAGCTAATTTGTACGAAAGTGTATGGAATGAAAAGTATTATGGAGACGACAATACGATAAATGTCCATTTGAGTAATATTAGGAATAAGCTCTCTAAGGCCAATCCAAATGAAGTGTACATTGAAACAATTTGGGGAATGGGGTACAAGCTTAAAACTTAAGGTTTTCTTAAGAATTAACTTAAGACTTTCTTATGTTTTCCTTCTTAAAGTATAAGGGAGTTCAAAGTTTCTAAGGAGGGAAAACTTAATGAGTGAATATGTTTTAAAAACAATTCAACTGTCTAAAAAATATCAAAATAAAATGGCGCTTAATAAAGTGAGTGTAACGATAAAAAAAGGATCTATTTATGGTTTTATTGGTCAAAATGGTGCAGGGAAATCAACGCTGATTCGATTGATTACTGGCCTTGCCTATCCAACAACAGGTACATTTGAATTGTTTAGGGATAATAGTGAACGGGATTTAATCGAGGCAAGAAAGCGAATTGGAACAATTATAGAGGGTCCTGCTTTATACCCGCAAATGACAGCTGCTGAAAATTTGGAAACGCATCGGCTTTTAAAAGGAATACCAGGAAAAGAATGTATTGAGAAAACTCTTAAGATAGTAGGATTACATGATACAGGGAAAATGAAAGTAAAGAATTTTTCTTTAGGGATGAAACAGCGTCTAGGGCTTGCGATCGCTTTATTAGGAGATCCAGAATTTTTGATTCTTGATGAACCTATCAATGGATTAGACCCAATGGGAGTAGTTGAAATTCGGGAATTATTAAAAAAGCTTAACCAAGAGTATGGGATTACCATCTTAATCTCGAGTCATATTTTAAGTGAACTACATTTATTAGCTACACATTATGGGATTATTCATAAAGGAGAATTGTTAGAGCAATTATCCGCAAAAGAACTGAAGGAAAAGTGTCAGCAGTATTTGCATATAAAAGTAGATAATCCTAACAAAGCTGCAACCGTTATAGAAAGCCTTTTGGCAACACAAGAGTTTGAAGTGATGCCAGATGGAACCATGAAGCTGTTTGCCTATGTAGATGTACCGGGTAAAGTCTCCAAAATCTTAACCAGTGAAGGATTGGTAATCGAAGAATTTATGCCAATGGGAGAAGATTTAGAGACATACTTTAGTAATCGCATTGGAGGGTTGCATCATGGGTAATTTACTGAAAACAGAATGGTATAAATTGAAAAAGGATCGATCATTTCGGTTCCTGACATGGATGTTACTCGCTGCTGCAGTTTTGTTTCCCCTAATTGAATTTGATAATGGTTCTGTTGGCCTTCCTACGGTAAAGGATTACTATTTGGAAAGTGTTCTTGGTACCCATGGGAATATCGTCAAGCTAATTCCTAGTATTTTAGCTGGGTTTTTTATTTCAAGCGAATACTCCATGGGCACGATGAAAAACATCGTTTCCTCTGGGAATAGTAGGGTGAAAATATATTTTGCTAAACTTTTGATATTCTCGGTTGGTACCATTATGATCTCATTGATATTACCGATTTTCATGACTGGTGCCAGCGCCATTTATTTTGGTTTTCAAGAGATGCCTGAATGGACATATTACTTCCAAACGGTAGGACTTATCATCTTGTTCGGGGCAGCCTTTGCGTCAATCATGGCGGTATTTTCTATCCTGTTCACAGACAGTGGAAAAACGATTGGATTTCTACTTCTGTTTTTTATATTTGTTGACTGGCCATTGCAAGTTTTAGCAGCAAAAGTGCCATTTTTTGAACCTATTTTAAATCATTCTGTTTTTAAATTAATTTACGATATTATCTTTGTTAACACCTTGCAAAGTGGTGAACTTTTAACCATTGTAGTTGTTCCGATTGTGACATTTTTTGCATTTGGTGCTTTAGGAAGCTTTATTTTTCAAAGAAAAGAAATTAAGTAATGATGAAGTGGGTGAGGTCATATGCTCTATTTATTTCTAACTGTTATGATAGCTTTCGTATATGTTCTCGCCCGTTTGTATCTACTGAAAAAGGAAATAAAAAATACAACTCGGCAACTCCATCAATTAAACCAAAATAAAACAGCTAAGAAGATTGATATTAGCTATCATGATAGTGATTTTGAGGAATTAGCAAAGGAAATAAATAACCAGATTGATTTAACGAAAAAGAAAGAGGCAGAAAAACGCTCGACTGAAAACGAGTTAAAGCAGGCTATATCTCATATTTCTCATGATATTCGTACCCCGATGACCTCGATAATGGGGTATATTCAATTTCTGGAATCGGAAGAAATAAGTAGTGAGATGAAAAAGGAATACATAGCAACGATAAAAAATAGCGCACAACGTCTAAAAGTCTTACTAGAGGATTTTTTCGAGTTATCAATCATTGAACAAGCAGATTATCCATTAAAAATGGAGAAGGTTAGGTTTAATGAGCTAGTTTTAGAAGTACTATTTGGCTTTTATGAGGAATTTAATAAGCGTAACATAGAGCCAGCAATCCATATCCCAGAAGATGATATTATCATGTTGCTCGATTCCTCGGCTACCAAAAGAGTAATAGAAAACTTAGTGGTTAATGCAATTAGATACTCTAGTGGGGAAGTTATTATTCAGCTTCAAAAATCTAAAACTTCCCTTCAACTTAAGGTTTCCAACTCTGTTGATGCGCTAAGTGAACAAGAAGTAAATCAAATGTTTGACCGTTTTTACAAGGCGGACCTGACAAGGACTGGCAAAGGTACCGGGCTAGGTTTACCGATTGCTAAAAGCCTGATGGAAAAAATGAACGGACATATTTATGCGGAATTAAAAGATAATCAATTAACAATGATTTGCGAGTGGGGATTTTAGGAAGCACGGGAAGCAAGGGGACGGTTCTCTGCTTCTGCCCTGAGCAGGGAATTCAGAGGAGAACTGTCCCGCTGCTTTTACAAAGTTAAAGAAACGTGGAGTTGATAAAGTGGAGTTAAAAAAGATGATACCAACCTTATGGGAGACAAAAAGGCTCACAATGGAAGACCTGTTAAAAGAGGATATTCAAACTGTTCAAAAGTTATATGAGCAAGGGAGTTTTGTCCATCATTGGGACGGCGGTAGCATAGACGAAGAGTATGCTGGGACTTGATACCATACATGGGATCTATGGAGACAAAGAATACGCTGCTGATCATTACGCTGACATGGAGTTAATCAAGTATTTGTGATATCTAACCATAAAAAACAGCCAATAAAGGATTAATAATAGTAAATCCGCCGTAATGGGGCGGATTTTTTGTGTTTACGAAGACTCCTCGAAAATGCGAGTATTTGGGACTACGTACGCTATTGAAGTCTTCGCAAAAAATTTTTCTTTAATTTGAGAACGATTATAGTGTATGATACATAGTATAAAGTATATAGTGTATAACATACAGTATAAATGAGGTGAAACGATGGATAGGTCATTACTGACATCCCTATCTACGGAACTGCGAAGAGGTACGTTGACATTAGCGGTTCTTAGTCAATTGCGAACTCCACAATATGGATATTCCCTTGTTCAATTGTTGGAGGAGAGCGGCATTTCTATCGAGCAGAGTACCCTGTATCCATTGCTTCGCCGCCTGGAAAAGCAGGAATTGGTTACAAGCAGCTGGGATCATACGGAAAGTCGGCCGCGAAGATATTACGTATTGAGTGAATTTGGAAAGGAAATATTGCAGCAATTGAAGGCAGAATGGGATAAGATGTCCCAGGAGCTGACCATGTTGCTAAAGGAGGAAAACGAAAAGTGAAGCTGATTGATCTTTACATTCAAGAAGTGACCAAAAGACTTCCCATCAAAACCCGGGAAGATATTGCCCTTGAACTAAAGTCTACAATAGAGGATATGCTCCCGGATGACTGCGCAGAGGAGGATGTGAAAGAGGTTCTTTCTTCCCTTGGTAATCCTGCTGTGTTGGCAAGCAATTATCAGGAACGTCCGATGCATCTGATCGGACCGCGGTATTATGATTTGTATGTGAGTTTGTTGAAAATGATCCTTCCGATTGCCATGGGTATTACAATGTTGGTTTTAATCGTAACCAGCATCTTCTCCTATTCAGGTGAAACGTCGTTATTGGATATGATTCTTACTATTTTAGGAGAAGGGATTTGGGGTGTAATCAGTACAGGAATCCAAGTGTTTTTCTGGCTGACCCTGGTTTTCGCTATCATTGAACGCACGGACTCTTCAAAGAACCAGCTTCCCATTACAAAGAATTTCACAGAATGGACACCTGATGATTTAAAGGATGTTCCATACCTTCCAAAAGAGAAAATGGTTTCAAAAGTGGAAGCTTCTGGCGGATTAATATGGACGATGATATGGGCCACTTGCTACTTTAATGCCGCCAATCTGGTAGGGATATATGAAAAAGGTGAGAGCGGACTTCGGTTTGTCATGCCTACCTTTAACCAAGAAGCCCTTCTCTCCTATTGGCCTCTGGTAGTCCTCATTATATGCTTGGAGTTGGCGCTCGTCGTCTTTAAGTGGAGAACGGCAGTCTGGACGAAATCACTGGCAATTTTTAATGCGCTGACACAACTGATTTCCTTGACCGTTTTCATTGTCATTCTCCGCGACTCATCCATCGTGAACGAGGCATTTGTCGCGTATATGAAAGAATTATTCGGATTAGGTTTCAGCATGAAATGGATATTCGTTGTGGCTGTGTTCAGCTTTATTTTCTCCGCTGTAGCTGAAGGATATAAAGGGTTTAAGAAAGCGCGGGGATGATGGGAGAACGGGGACGGTGCTACTGCTTCAGAAGTAGAGAGCCGTCCCCCTGCTATTAAATGTTCAATCAATAATTTTGAAGTTTTTTTACATTTTCACGATGGTAAGGTGAATCAATCACTTCGTTAACCACGCTAAATGAATTTCCATCTCTATCAAAGAAATCAAAAAATTTCATTCCTCCAAAATCATCTATTTCAGAAGTTACCACCCCTTTTTCATGGAAATGCCTGTAGGCTGCTTCAATGTCATCAACAAGGAAATTATAGTAACTATTCTTATTATTTCCTTTTATTGTAAATTCTGTTGGTTGTGGGGTCTCCACTTGTATTAGTGCCATTTGTGTCGGGCAGTTAGGAAAATAAAAACCTGCTCCTTCCTCCCACTCATCGATTTTTTTCACACCTAAATTCGTTTCATACCAAACCGTGGATTGCTTTAAATCAGTTACCGGAATAAAAATACCACCAACTTTAAACATACGATCACTCACTCCTTATTTTAAATTCATATGTTAAACGGATATAATAAAGAAAAAGTTACAATCAATTTAGATTTTTTGGAGGGGAAAAGTTGGTCTTTGATAATATAGAAGAAACGATTCAAAAACTATACAAATATTGCCTCAAGCTTTCACGATCTCCTTGGGGAGCAGAGGATTTGGTGCAAGAAACCATGATGAAGGCATACAAACTATCTAAAGAAAATCCAGAACGCATCCTTACCTATTCTTTTCTCTATAAAGTGGCAAAAAACCTGTTTATTGATGGGCAAAGAAAATACAAAAAAGAAGAACTTTCCTGTTACAATGTCGATGGAACAGTGGAAGATTTCGCAGATTTTGATAGCTTAATAGAAATACTGCTTATGACACTTCCATTGAAGCAGGCCATGCTCATCACCTTGAAGGATGTGTTTGGATATTCCACTAAAGAAATGGCTGCGATGCTTAGGGTCAGCAACGAATCCATTAAAACAGCGCTGCACCGTTCAAGAAGAATCCTTCAATCTTCGCCGCCTTCAGAACAAGCAGGTGATATACCACATCCAACCATACTCCAGGGTATCTCAACCGCAATAAAGAAGCAAAATCCGCAGCAACTATTTCTTTATTACCGATTACTGGAAGCCCGAAATTACAAAGTATTGCGCTCGTCCAATGCGAAGGGGTTTCATGTCATTGACCCAAGCGGGAATGTTTTGGAGGTACGATAATATCCCACTAAATCTTAAGCAGGGGTTTGGAAAATGACCTTTTCAACCCCTATATTCTATACTGAGTCTTCTTGCAGCTATAAGTCTCTTTTGTATGCTTCAATTATCCTAGGAAGCAGAGAAGTGTCCCGTTGCTTTTTCAAATAGTAGGAATTTATTGACATATATGAGTATTTATCATATATTTTGGTTGGTTGACCAACTAATAAAGGGGTTTCATATGGAGAAGAAAATGAATAAAAGAAAACAGTTAATAGATGCAGCGTATAAAGTTTTTGTGAAAAAAGGGTATCTTAATGCATCTATAAAAGATATTGCAAATGAGGCGATGATGACGCCTGGACTGGTTCATTACTATTTTAAAAATAAGGAAGAATTGCTACTATCCGTTCAGGAAGAAGTACAGACAAACTATCATCGACAATATGATGGGCAAACGCAGGAAATGCCGTCCCTTAAAAGTACCTTAAATGAAATCAAATCCAGAGCTCATGAGAATCCGGATTGGTATCGATGGAGATATGAAATCTATTCATTAGGGATAAAGGATGCGGAAGGCAATTTGGAACAGCAGGTCCGAACCGTACTCAAGAACGGCAGAGATAGCATTTCAAGACCGATGGAGAGCATATTAGGTGATACGAAGGAGGCTTCTTCTCTGGCAAGTGTTTTATTAGCTTGTTTTGACGGATTGGCACTTCAACGAATAGTAGACCCTGAGTTTGATATAGACCAATCCTATGAGGTGCTTCATAAAATGCTTGAACTATATCTTAATAAAGAGAAAGGATAGATGAAATGAGGAAATTAGTAATATGCCTATGGATACTCATCCTGATGTTTCCCCCATTACATACATCTGCATCGGAGAATAAGGAAATTACTGAACAAATCCAAGCATTTATGGATCAAGCAATAGAGGAATACAACATTCCAGGGGCTTCCTTGTCTGTCATACATAATGGCGCATCCATTTTCCAGGACAATTGGGGCGAGATGAGCAATGGAGAGAAGGTCACACAGGATACGGCCTTCTTGATAGGCTCTGTCTCCAAGCCCTTGACCTCCCTTGCGGTCATGCTACTTGTGGAAGATGGGAAAATAAATCTGGATAGTCCCATTGATGACTATATTCCTTGGTTCGCCTACCAGTCTGAGGGAAAAAAGATGATAACGGTACGTCACCTTTTACACCATACAAGTGGAATAAGTAATTTTGATGGATGGAAAGTGACGGATAACTTTGATCAGAATAATGACATAGAGGCGGCTGCCAAAAAGTTGAGTGGAGTCACTCTAGGTCATCCTCCCGGTGAGGTTTATGGGTATAATTCCGCCAATTATTTGTTATTGGGAGCCATTATTGAAGCAGTCTCCGGCCAGCCCTTTGCAACCTTTATGGAACAGCAGATATTCTTACCACTCGGGATGAATGACACCACCGCTGATTATGAAACCGCACTCCAACATGGCTTTGTAGCAGGCTATCAATCCTGGCTTGGGCAGCCCATGATAAGCAAAGGCATGTATGATCACGCCGGAGCCCCTTATGGGTATATGACATCCACTGCCAATGATTTAACGAGATTCATAGAATTTATGCTAGACGGAGAGGAACTTTTATCAGAGGAAGGATTCCGGATGTTGAAAAGTCCGCCTGAAAGTGACGCAAACTACGGTTTTGGGTGGCGTTTTCCAAAGGAAGGGATTACATATCCTTATCATACTGGTGCAACATCTGATTACCGAGCAGAAGTCTTCCTTCTACCCGAGAAAAACTTAGGTGCTGTGCTTCTTACAAATAAGTATCATGAGTTTGAGGCAATGTCCTATTTAAGTATGATGGATGGAATCCGAGCTATCATGGACGGAAATGATCCAAGACTGGTAGGCTTAGATAACAAGATTCAATGGATCACGTTAAGTGTTGTCGTCCTGCTTGCTATTCTACTATTCGTAAGTATTTACCGAATGATAAAAAAGGATGAGGTGAACAAAAAAATCTGGCTGTGCATTGGATTTATATCCATTCTCCTGGCAGCAGGAATCATCCCACTATTCACTTTCATTATGGGTGTATCCTGGCGTACATTAGGTCTTTTCGTGCCAGATATTCAATTCTTTATTACATGTATTGTGGTTCTGATTGTGCTGTACGGTATTGTTATCATTTTGACAGTTACCAGAAAAGGTTGGAATGCGCGGAAGAGGTTCTCTGCATCCTAGATTCACCGATCTTGGTCTTTGATTACATATATATGAAAAAAAAGAGTATTCCAGCGGGAATACTCTTTTTCCTCATTAATTAGCTATTCGATAAAAAGTGTAGGATTACGAAGTGGAAGCAGAGAACCGTCCCGTTGCTTTCTTATCCAACCTATAACTCAGGAATGTAAGTAAGCTAGCACAGACTGCCACGATCCCACCGACCCAGGTTACATGGATGAGGCCGCCTTGGTGGTAGACAATTCCACCCAATGCAGAACCAAAGGCGATGCCGACGTTGCTTGCGACAGGCATGAGCGATGCAGCGAGTCCGGTGGCATTCGGTTGATAGATTTTTGCAAGGTCTATCAGGTAGAGCTGGGTGGATGTGGTCAAGAGTATCGCCGTTAACGACATCAGTCCGATGTTTACAAGTCCCAGTGTAAAATGACCTGTCGTAAAGAATAAGCCAGCCAGAACTACTGCCTGCACAAGAAAGACAAACCGTAGGCGGCCAATTGCGTTGTGGCTTGCAATTTTGCCGGCCAGGATGTTGCTGAAGATCGAGATAAATCCGTACACGAATAAGATTAAGCTAATAGAGTAGCTTGGTGCTCCCATTACCTTCAGGATGGGAACAAGGTACGTAAAGACAGCATAGGTTGCCCCGAATCCAAGGGCAGGAATGAAAAAGGCTATCAGAATTCGCGGATTGGTCAATAAGGTGAACTGATCTCGGATCGAGCTGCGCACCTGACTGAGCTTGCTAGGAAGGACAAAGTAGGATGCAAGGAACGCCAATCCTCCCAGAATGGTAGTCAGTATGAAGGTGGCATTCCAGCCGAACCAGGATGACACGACCGTCCCGATCGGCACTCCGACCACATTCGCAAGAGTAAAGCCGCCGAAAACGAATGAGATGGCAAGTCCACGTTTTTTCGCGGGCATGGTTTCACTCGCCACAATCATGGCCAGGGAAATCAGCACGCCTGTCACAATCGCCGTCATGATTCGGAATGTAAGTAGCATTGCATACGATGTGGACAAGGCACACAACGCATTGAATAAAATGAAGGCTGCGATTAAAGCCAGCATCCATTTACGCTTTGGAAAATGGCTCGTTGCGGACATCACGAGCGGTGTTGCAATGGCAAAGGTAATCGCAAACGCAGAAACGAGTGTGCCTGCTTTTGCATTGGACATAGAAAGGCTGGAGGAAATATCCGTCAAGATCCCCACTATCACAAACTCGCTTGTCCCAAGAACAAAAGTTAATAAGGAAAGTGTTAAAATGAGCAGCCAATGCTGCCTCGTTAATTTATCAGAATGCATACATCTCTCTCTTTTCTTCGCTGTAATGTGTCATATGGTAGTTAAAACAACCTAAACATCATATCATAATACATGCTCTTCATAAAATTTTCTCGGAAGGAGATATTCGTCCCTAATGCTCCCTAGGAAGAATTCCGAATAGATTGGGGTATGGACCCATAGAGATAAATTCCAGGAAAGCAGGCGATCGTCCATGAACTTTTTCGATAAAATAAAGAGTGGCGTCAACCATATCAAGGAAGGAAAGGCTATACCTATCCCAGTCACAGCTAACATGCTGCAGGAGGTGCTTCGGCGAAATGATAAACTGCAGGATGTTGCGGTGGAAATCACGGAAGGCGAAATCATTGTCACCGGAAAAGCGGAAGCGGACCTTAAGGTGACCAGAAAGGACCTCTCATTTTCCATCACCCTCGAGCCGGTTCAGATGGAAGGAAGGGAGTTGGTCTTCAAGATTGCCAAACTAAAACCATTGAACCTTAGTATCCTCAATAAACGTATTTTTGATAAGCCGCCACACCTTACTTATAAGAGTGGTCATATTAGGATTGATTTTAATAGCTGGGAGATTATCCGTAAGATTCCGGTTGGAAAGATCAAGAGTTATAAGATGGGGGAAGGGGCGATTACGGTGATGGTGGGGGTTTAGGTAACGTATGTAGGAAAAATCTGATGCGTCCAGGTATCGGGAACTTGTTGGTGAAGTGGAAGTGGACATACCGACTCTTGATGCAGCTCGGGATAACATCATCAGTTTTCGTGAAAATGCAACGGAAGCCTTTCTGCAAATATGGAGGCTGCCACTCCTCACTATGTATCTACTCTGATTTTACCATACGCTGAGATGAGAACCTTTGATGTCTGCAAATGATTTATTTTCTCAGCGGGAAACTATGCATATTGCAGTCATATATAAAGGAATAAAGTCTTCTTTCGGTTGGAAGAAGACTTTTTTCGATTTCCTTATACTTTGAATAACTTTGGAAGCAGAGAACCAGCCCCTTGCTTCCTGACTCCCTCCCTCTCAGGACCGAGAAGAAATCCATCTGCTGGGTGTTTATATCTGTCAATTTACAGAATATAATGAAAACATAAGTGAAAAGTCCATAAAGTCGGAGGTAGCGATGGAGAAAATAATCGAGGTGCGTGGGATTCAAAAGCGGTATGTGAAGCGGAAGACGAAGGAAGTCGTGACGGCTGTGAATGATGTGTCATTTGATGTACATAGAGGGGAGGTCCTGGGGCTGCTTGGACCAAATGGTGCGGGTAAAACCTCCACTATTAAAATGATTTGTGGACTGCTGAAGCCAGATGAAGGCTCCATCTTCATTAATGGGCTGGACATCCATAAGAAGAGACTGAAAGCATTAACGCATATTAGCGCAGTTCTGGAGGGAAACCGGAATCTGTATTGGCGCTTGACGGTACGGGAAAACCTGGAGTATTTTGCCGGAAACAGAGGACATTCCCGAAAAGATGTGGCAGCGCAGATAGAGAAGCTGTTAGAACAGTTCAGCCTAAAGGAGAAAGAGCATGAGCTTGTGCAGGGATTGTCTCGCGGCATGCAGCAGAAACTTGCTATTGCGGTGGCCTTACTAGCCAACACAGATGTCATTCTGCTTGATGAGCCGACACTTGGCCTTGATGTGGAAATCAGTTATGAGCTTCGCGAAAGCCTAAAAAAGATTGTGCGGGAAGAGCAGCGTACCATCATTATCAGCTCACATGATATGCCGGTCGTCCAGGAGCTCTGTGACCGGACAATCATCATCAATAAAGGTACCGTTGTTGTGGATGAGAAAGTGGAGAATCTCCTCAACCTGTTTGAAACGAAAGCCTACTCCGTTACCCTCGGGAAGGCATTGAGTGCAGCCCAGAAAAAGAAGCTGACCACCATCTTTCCATTGAGCAAGTACGGAGAATCCCCGCTTCAAACCTTGGTAGAGGTGAACCTGGAGCGGAGTGAAGACATCTATCTTCTTTTTGACATTTTTAAAGAGGAAGGAACACCTGTGGAAAGCATCGACCGTACGACCATCGATTTCGAGCAGGTATTCCTGCAGATTGTGAAGGGGGAGAAGCGTTATGCAATGGCTTAATGTGCTAAATGCCAATGTACGGAAAGAATATATAGAATTAAAGCGTTATCTGCCAAACACCATCGCGCTTGTGCTCACCTTCTATTTTATTTTCCTCGGGGCGTTTTTCGGCATCATGTTTATTGGAGACCCGGCAACCTTCGATTCCAATGTGCAGTATTCCATTGTTAGTGTGGTGTTCTGGGGACTCACCCTGATGACAATGAACTTTATCGGCTTTGCCATTATTACAGAAGCGATGCGGGGAACCCTGGAGCAACTCTATATGTCCCCTAAAGGTGTTTGGAAAATCATGCTCACCCGTATCATCGGACAATTTTTGATACAGTCCATCTGCATGATCATACTATTATTTGCAGTGATGCTGACGTCCGGGCAATGGCTGAACCTTAACCCGATGACGACCATCCCGATCATTCTTGTGACGATGATCAGCATGGTAGGAATCAGCTTCATGATCGCAGGCCTTGCCATCATCGTGAAACAAATCCAAGCATTTCTGCAAATCTTTCAATTTATCCTGATGGCCCTTGTCTTCATCCCGCTTACCGTAGCACCATACCTCGTATTTGCACCGTTTGTAAAAGGGGTGAACATGGTAAGGGAGGTCATGATCGTAAACATGACATTAAGGGATATCGCTTGGATGGACTACGGAATTTTGTTGTTAAATTCAATTGTTTACCTGATTCTTGGTCTCCTTGTCTTCCACTGGTGTGAAAGGATTGCCATGAAAAAGGGGTTGCTTGGCCAATATTAAAGATTACTTCCCACTAAAAGGTTCTTTTCCTATTAGTGGGAAATTGTGATAAAATTAAGAAAAATTATAGATGTGAAAAGTGAGGTAGAGAATAGTCCCTGGGAGCTTGATGTTTTATGAGGGTAGAGCTATTTATTTTTATTCCATTCACTATATGAATCTATTTTTTTTTACAATAGTGAAATATTGAACAAGTAGAAGTACATGTAATCACTGAAAAGAGGGGAAAGAATATGTCTTATGCATTAGAAGTGAAGAATTTGACGAAAAGGATCGGAAGCAAAACGATTGTTAACGATGTAAGTTTTGCAGTGGAAAAGGGGGAAATCTTTGGACTTCTTGGACCCAACGGTGCAGGGAAAACCACCATTATCAGAATGATTGTCAACTTGATTAACAGGTCAGGCGGAAGTGTCATAATCAATGGGCATCATCTGGAAGACTCCTTTAAGTCGGCCATGAGCGAAATGGGAGCGATTGTAGAGAACCCAGAGTTTTACAAGTATATGTCTGGATACAAGAATATCAAACATTATGCCAATATGGCCACCAAGAAAATTACAAAAGAACGAATTCAAGAAATGGTAAGTCTGGTGGGTCTAGAAGAAGCGATCCATAACAAAGTGAAAACGTATTCCTTAGGGATGCGGCAGCGTCTTGGGGTAGCGCAGGCATTATTACATGAGCCTTCCTTGCTGATCCTTGATGAGCCTACAAATGGCTTAGATCCTCAGGGGATTCGCGAGTTCCGTGATTATTTACGGTTGCTTGCAAACAATGGGATTTCGGTTGTTGTCTCCTCTCACTTGCTGTCGGAAATGCAGCTGATGTGTGACCGGTTTGCCATCATTGAAAAAGGCGAGCTTATCCATATCTCCACAATGAATGAATCAGTCGGCACAGAAGAATCTTTAAGAGAGTATGCCTTTGAGGTAAGTGATGTAGACAAAGCCTTGGCAATTCTTCAGAGTAATGATTTTACTGACAAGATAGTGAAAAAGCAAGCAACGGAAGTTTTCCTATCCATTGTGAAAGAAGACGTCGCCAAGATTAATCGCTTATTTGTGGAACAAAATATAGACGTTTACGGAATTCAGATACTTAAAGCGACGCTTGAGGATCGATTCTTAGAATTAACAAACAAGGATAAAAAGGAGCAAATGGTATGATCGGATTATTCAAAAATGAAATGATGAAAATATTTTCAAAAAAATCGAGTTGGATATACATAGCGATCCTTGTTATTGGTGTGGTGGCAGGGGCAATTATCTATGATAAGGTTTATGGGGAGCCTAACGAAAATTGGAAGAGTGAAGCACAGGCGGAGATTGTGGAACTACAAACCGGGTTAGCTGAAGCGCCTGAAGATGAGAAGGAATTTTATCAATCACAAATTGATGAAAAACAGCAATTCATCGATGCTAACATCAACCCAACAGAAAAGGTAAGCTGGCACTTTATGAATGATGTGGTATTTGGGTTGACGATTTTTGTTACTTTGTTTACGGTCATTGTATGTAGTGCAAACGTATCTGCTGAATTTTCGGATGGTACCATTAAACAGTTATTGATCCGTCCACATCGCCGTTGGAGTATATTACTATCAAAATATGTATCTGTCATTCTCTACTCCGTTGTTATGCTTGCTGTTCTTCTGTTAGCAGGGTATTTAGTGGGTATCTTATTCTTTGGCGCTGGTGATTTCAGCATGAAGTCCATTGTCTATACGATGGATGGCCAAAAGGAAGTTGCCATCGGAACACAGTTTTTCACCAGCATCCTCTACTTTTTGCCAAGTTTATTAATGGTGATGACGATTTCTTTCATGCTGTCGACTCTATTCAAAAGTCAAGCGCTGGCAGTTGGGATCGGGATTGCAGTTCTTTTCTTCTCTTCCGTATTAGGGGGGATGATTATTTTCTTGGCAGAAAAATTCACGTGGGTAAAATTCCTGATCTTCCCGCACATGGACTTAACAATCTATGCACTTCAGGATAAAATCCTGCAAGATGTCACATTACCAATCTCTCTGACAATCTTGCTTGTCTACTACGTCATCTTTATGGCATTGACATTCCTTTTCTTCCAGAAACGGGACATCAGTATATAATAGGAATGGAAATAGGGACGATTCTGCTGCCTCCACCGCAATAGAACGCGGAAGCACAGGAACCGTCCCTTTCTTTTTTTTCGCCCTGCTTCATATTATTTTCCTGCTAGTTACCTTCTTGCTCCTGTAACTCCCTCAACAACTGAAAGATCTGTCCCCGATGTTGAGCTTCATGTTCTATCAGATGATATACCACCCACTCAGGGGTTACGTCATATTCCTCGAGCATCCGAGCCCTACGCCAATCCTCCAAATCCATGGAGTGGAAGTGGGAAAGAAGGACCTCCCTGACTTTACTGAGACGGTGAAGATGATCCTCGAGACTGTCTCCCTCCACGTGAACCAATCTCCCGTCATGCCAACCAACCATTGGAAAAAGAGCATTGATTTCTGGAGCCCATTCGTCTTTTTCCATGACATCTCCATATAGCCAACCCGCTTCCACATACGCTATGTGGTATAGAAGAGACCCGATTGAATGTCTGGCCCCGATTTTACTGTCCAGCTGGCTTTGGCTCATTCCTGATAATCGTTTGACAAGTTTTTTGCGAACATCTTCCAAACACCATAATGAGCGGCCGATTTCAGGTTCATAACCTGGTAGGGCTGTGATATGTAAGGTGGTTTTTATCGTCAATTCTATTTCCTCCTACTCTATTAAGACAGTTTATAGTAATATTCCTCATTCCCCTCCCATCTCCTGCAAGAACCTGCACCTGTAAAATTAAACAGGGAAAAGAGGAGTAGTAGTAAAGGTTTATTAGAAAAGCGATTTTTAAACAAACATTTGATTAAATTTTCATTAAAGATACATAGACCAATTGATAAAACTGCTCTATTAGGATATCGCTATTTAAATTTCTATACTGACAAAATTTATACGGTGTTAAATCCGCGCTTTTTAATCTTTTTCCATATAGAAGAGAAAAGGCACAACTGGTGTTACATCCAGTTGTGTCTTTCTGTGTTTATTTAGAGAACCGTCTTCTAATTTACGATACTTTAAATGCCTCAAAGTTCGTGCTGAAAGCTAAGCCGGGATCTTCAACGTCACTGAAAATGGTTCCAGCTGTTGAGCTTTGACCGAAGATTTCGACCAGATCACCAGCTTCCAATTGCAGAACGGCTGATACATTGAGGACGTTCAGGATGTTAAGTTGGTCCCAATAATCATTGTCAACTTGAACGGAGATGCCATTTACCACAATGTCTGCTCTTGTACGATACGGTACATTCTGGTTTGGTGAAAAAGTGAAGCTGGCCGCTACATAATAGATGCCACTCTCTCGGGGTACAAATGTGGAATTACCGGCATTGTATATGTTTCCGATATCGAATTGCTCTTCTTCAAACGTAATTTTAGTAGATTGACCTGCTGCCAGTGGTTGATTGGTTTGTTTCAATGCACGGAAGGCAGGTGTTCTGCGTTCTCTTTTATCCTTTCCGCAGTCCACATTAATCGTGATATCTTTGCAGTTGTCTTTATGTTTATGATGAAAAGTAGATTCTGGATCATTATAATAATGGAAAGTTTTCATTATATTCACCTCCCTTGCTTTCTAGTAGTATATGGAAATCTAGCAAAAGAGTTTGGGTGTTTATGAAGGAAGATTAATATTTATTTCTATTAATTTTTACTGAATAAAGATGAGGTGTTCCAGCATGGTGACAGTAATGCGAAATATGGAAGCGCCAGTACCGTCCTTCATTTTCACGACACCTTAAATGCCTCAAAGTTTGAGCTGAATGCTACGTTGGGTTCTTCAATGTCACTCACAATGGTTCCAGCTGTTGAGCTTTGGCCGAAAATTTCGACCAGATCACCAGCTTCCAGTTGCAGAACGGCTGAGACATGGACGACGTTCAGGAAGTTAAGTTGGTCCCAATAATCATTGTCGACTTGAACGGTGATGCCATTCACCACAATGTCTGCTCGGGTACGATAGGGAACATTCAGGTTAGGGGAAAAAGTTAGGCTGGCTGCTACATAGTAGATACCGCTCTCACGGGGAACAAAAGTTGAATTGCCGGCATTGTATATGTTCCCGATATCGAATTGCTCATCTTCATAGGTAATTTTGCTGGACTGGCCTGCTGTCAATGGTTGATTGGATAGCTTCAATGCACGGAAAGCAGGTGTTCTACGGCCTCTTCTATCCTTTTCGCAGTCCACATTAATCGTGATATCTTTGCAGTCGTCTTTATGTTTGTGATGAAAAGAAGACCCCTGATCACTTTTATAATGAAAAGTTTCCATATATTCACCTCCCTCGCTTCCTACTATTGTATGGAAATCTAGCAAATTGGTATGGGTGTTTAGGAGGGAAGGGGAATATTTTTTTGGAAGCATGGGGGTCGGTTCTCAGCTTCCTTTCTTAAACTGTGTTGCAGTCTTGGAATAGACTAGTTGGGAATACGTGCAATTGTGTTGTGGAAGAACTCTGCCAACTTATATTTATATAGGATTTTTTAAACAAACGTTTGATTAATCGGTGGTTGGAAGCTTTAAGGAAAGCTTTTATTGCTGTTCGGGGCATATCTACATTATTTTTAAGTATGTCAGGATAGCAAATCGGCAGGGGAAGCAGAGAACCGTCCCCTGTTTCCCCCATGAAACTTTTTCGCTTTTTTCAACGTATATAAGAAAATAAAATTTTATACAGTTTGGGAATGATGCAAATGTATTATACCTTGTTGATAGTAGGTTTGGTGTTATTGGCGATGGGGGTCTATTGGGTTGTTTTAATATACAAGAGAAAAGGGTTCGCTGCTTCGAATATATTCAAAGCTCTTTTGGCATTCATGCTTAGTGGATTATTGCTGGTAATGACTCTCCCCAGTTTAAAATACATGGTACTAAAAGAGTATGATGTTGTAAAAGGTGATTGCACAATAGAGATGGATTCGGCCGGGAGATCACCTTCTGTATCAATAAGAATGGTCGATACGGGAGAAATATTTGATTTTAATCATTTTCCGGATTTAGATTCATATGGCAGGGCGGTTCCTTACTATTGTGAGGTTACTGTCACAAAGGACCATGAATTTGTGATAGATTATAAAGTTTTCGATCATGAATCAAGAGTGCTTATACAAGGAAGCGAGTAGTTCTACTGGTTATCTAGGGGTTTTACTTGCAAGTTATATCTATATAGGAGATTTTAAACAAACGTTTGATTAAATATTATATTGGTGAAGTAATATAAAGGTTAAATTATGTTCGAGGAATAACGACATTATTTTTTGGTATATCGGAATAACATGTTATTAAAAGCAAGCAGAGAATCGTCCCCTTGCTTCGCTACCGCATATCCGACAACCCCCGATTAATAAAATGGTGAAGCAGCTCCGCCATTTCCTTGGGGGTCTTTTTCATGCCGTTTTCCAGCCAGTTCTTGATCATGTAGATGCTGCCACTTACATAGAAGATACTCAGGTAGTCATAGGTTTCGCGGTCGAGTTGCTTCTGGTCGGTCAGCCAGTTCTTGAAGATGAACTCCTTGGCGATGCTCATGCCTTTTTTCTGAAATTGGACCTCGGTGTGTTCGCTGAGCAGTATCCTGCAGATTTCGCTTTTGGCTGCGATGTACTCGAAGATTTTCTCAGTCATCTGGTAGGCTTCTTCTTCCTTGGAGAAGTTGTACTGATTGAGCGTTTGGATCATGTCCTCGGTGAACTCTTCGTCAATGCTATCGAGCAGGTCGTATTGGCTTGAGTAGTGGGCATAGAAGGTGGAGCGGTTGATATCGGCGTGCTCACAGATCTCCTTGATGGTGATGGAGGCGATGGGTTTTCCCTTCAGGAGTTCAAGCAAGCTTTCTTTCAGTACCATGCGTGTGTATTTCTTGCGTCTATCCATAGCGTTTATCTTTCCTTTCCTTCAATTGAAGCTCGGGGGAGTTCCAGGCATCAATTTATTTTGGAAGCAAAGAACCGTCCCCTGCTTACCCAACATTTCGTCCGTAAGTGTTGAGCAAACGACAAATAGAAAGCAACTGCTTGTTGAATGTCCAACACTGTGTCTTTTATAATAATAAAATGAAATGGTGAAAGATACAAGAGAGGATGAACGATGATAAATATTGCATCTCGTATCATTAAACATAAAAAGGCTGTTCTTATCGTATTTACATTGGTTACGATTATTTCCATGGTTGCGCAGTTTTTTGTTTCGGTCAATTACAATATGGTCGATTATCTGCCGGATGATGCACAGTCGACCCGTGCAATGGAGGTGATGGAAAAGGAGTTCACCGGTGCGGTTCCGAACACGAGAGTGATGGTTCCTGATGTCACTCTCCAGGAGGCTGTCTCCTATAAGGAGAAGTTGTCTGCGATTGACGGTGTGGGAGATGTGCTGTGGCTCGATGATGTGGTCGATCTGAAAACCCCGCTTGAGATGGCGGATGCCGAAATGGTGGAGACCTACTATAAGGATGGCAATGCCCTTTATTCGATCAGTGTCCGTGATGGCGATGAAGTGGCTGTCACCGATAGCATCTATGAGCTGATCGGGGAGGATGGGGCGATTGCCGGAGAGGCGATCAATACTGCTACGTCCCAGAAGATGGCGGGCAATGAATCGATGTATGCGGCCCTTTTGCTCGTGCCGATCATCATACTCATCCTGGTGCTTTCCACGACTTCCTGGGTCGAGCCGATCTTTTTCCTGACGGCGATCGGGGTGTCGGTGCTGATCAACCTTGGCACGAATATCTTTATCGGGGAGGTTTCCTTTGTCACCCAGTCGGTAGCACCGATCCTGCAGCTCGCGGTATCGCTCGATTATGCGGTATTTCTGCTGCATAGCTTTGCAGAATACCGGAAGAAGACGGATAATCCGGAAGAGGCGATGGAACTGGCGATGAAAAAGTCGTTCCCGGCGATTACGGCAAGTGCGGCCACGACGTTCTTCGGATTCATTGCCCTGACCTTCATGGACTTTGAGATCGGCGCCGATCTTGGGGTGAACCTCGTGAAGGGGATTGTGCTGAGCTTCATCAGTGTCATGGTGTTCCTACCGGCATTGACGCTTTATTTTTATAAATGGATGGATAAAACGAAGCATAGGAGCTTTGTTCCAAGCTTTGAGGGAATCGGAAACTTTGTGCTGAAGTTCAAGGTTCCAAGTCTGATTCTTGTTTTTGCCCTCCTCATTCCGTCGTTCATGGCCCAGAGCAATACCTCCTTTACTTATGGTTTCGGGGAAATACCGGAGGATACACGAACTGGCTCGGATTTCAAGCGGATAAACGAGACATTCGGGGAAAACACGCCGCTTGTGCTGCTCGTACCTAAGGGCGATGTGGCGAAGGAAGTGGAGCTCGTCTTTGAATTGGAGGAGCTTGATTATGTTACAAGTGTCATCGCCTATGTGAACACGGTGGATGCGGTGGTTCCGCCGGAGTACCTGGATGAATCGATCACAGATGAGTTCTACTCGGAAAACTATACCCGTATTGTGATCAATACGAATCAGGGGACAGAGGGTGACATTCCATTTTCCATTGTCGAAAAGGTGGAGAAAGCCGCTGCCGACTATTATGGAAAAGAGGCGCTCGGCCTAGGAGAGAGCGTGACCTTATTTGATATTAAAAATACCGTTACGAAAGATAACCTTCTTGTAAACATACTTACAGTTGTAACCATTGCACTTGTGCTCCTGGTCGGTTTCCGGTCGATCTCGATTCCGGTCGTGCTGCTCGTGACAATCCAGTCAGCCGTGTGGATCAACCTGTCGATTCCATACTTTACGGAGACTTCACTTGTGTTTGTCGGGTATCTGATCATCAGTACCGTACAGCTTGCAGCAACCGTTGATTACGGAATTCTTTTCACAGAAGCCTATCAGCATCACCGCAAGGAAATGTCTGCTGTCAAAGCGATGGTGAAAACACTGGATGAAAAGACGTTTTCAATTTCGATTTCCGCTGGGATCCTGTCCAGTGTCGGGTTCATTCTATGGATCACCTCCTCCAACCCGATTGTCGGGGCGATCGGGCTATTGCTTGGAAGAGGTACCTTGCTTTCTTTTGTGATGGTGCTATTTTTCCTGCCGGCCCTGTTGCTGGTGTCAGATAAATTGATCAGGAAAACGACGTATAGAGCTGATTTCTATAAGGAGAAGTGATGATGAGAAAACAATTACAATATACAATGCTTACCGGAATGCTTGTCCTGCCAACATTCATTGGTCATGCATCTGAAGCGGTGGCGGAAACAGAGGGTAGTGTCACGTCAAAGGATGAAGTGGTATATGCCACACTTAAGGCGAACGGGGAGCTCGGCCCGATCTATGTGGTCAATACGCTTGATGTTGCCCGGGCTGGTGAGATTCTGGATTATGGTGACTACAGTAACGTGAAAAATCTGACCGACTTGAGGAAGCTTGAAGCCGAAAATGAAGGTGTTCGTCTGAATGCGTCCGAGGAAGGGAAGTTCTTTTACCAGGGGAACCTGCCGGAGGGGACGGAACTTCCATGGGATGTCACGGTGACATACGTGCTCGATGGAAAAAAGGTGGGGCCTGCTGAATTGGCTGGAAAGTCCGGTAAGCTCGAAGTCCAAATCGAGACGTCTGAAAACGAGGAAGCCGGATCCGTCTTTTACGAAAATTACTTGTTGCAGGTTTCCCTGATGCTGCCAAACACCTATCAGGACATCGAAGCGGCGGACGGAATGATAGCAAATGCCGGGAAGAACAAACAGATTACCTTTACGATCATGCCTGGTCAAGAGGAGAAAATGACGGTGGCTGCAGAGGTGAAGGACTTTGAATTTGATGGCGTGCAGATTGCCGCTGTCCCTTCGACCTTGCCCATTGATACGACCGGAACGGAAGGCATGACAGAGGACATGGGGCAACTAAGTGGCGCCATCAAGCAACTGAACGATGGCGTTGCAGAACTCGAAAACGGGGTGTCCCAACTGAATGACGGGGCAGGGCAGCTTCGTGATGGATCATCCCAATACAAAAACGGAATGAACCAATTGCACGGCTCCACGGCTGAGCTTGTCCATGCATCGAGCTCAATCCAGGATGCCCTCAAGAAGATTAATGCCGGCCTTTCCGGCGATGCGGCACGGGTTGATCTATCCGAGTTGGCGGAACTGCCTACCGGTCTAACGCAATTGGCGGATGGCTTGAAGGAGACAGCCAATGGTATGGCTGCATTAAAGGATAACTATGCGAAAGCCTATGGTGCAATGGATGGCGCAATCAAGGAAATACCGGCTCAACAGCTTTCAGAGGAAGAGGTTGCGGAGTTGTATGCGAGTGGTGCGGATCCCGAGACGGTTGATAAACTGGTAGCTTCTTATTCGGCTGCCCAAAAGGTGAAGGGTACCTATGACCAGACAGGGCAGGCATTCGCCGCAGTGGAACCATCCTTGAATCAGATGGAAGAAGCGGTGAGAGGTATGAGTGGGTCGCTGAGCTCCATCGCAGCCGAACTCTCCGCATCATTAAAAGACACTGACCTCAGCGGGCTTGCCGAGCTGCAAAAAGGTATTGCGGCACTTTCCTCCAACTACAGTGCCTTTCATTCCGGACTGGTGAGCTACACAGGTGGCGTGAGTGAGCTATCCTCCTCTTACGGAAAATTGCACACCGGTCTTGTGGAGCTGAGTGAAGGTACAGGCGAACTGGAAAACGGTGTCGGCGAGCTGCAGAACGGAGCAGCTGAGTTATTTGAGGAAACAAAAGACCTGCCCGCGCAGATGCAGGCAGAAATCGATAAAATGATCCAGGAATACGATAAATCCGATTTCAAGCCGGTATCCTTCGTCTCGCCGAAAAATGAAAAAGTCTCTTCGGTGCAGTTCGTGATTAAGACGGAAAGCATCAAAAAAGAAGAGCAGCCGACGAAACAGGCAGAACAGGAGAAGAAGAAAGGATTCTGGACGCTGTTGAAGGAACTGTTCAAATAATAAATGAAAAAAACACAAAACAAGAACGCTTGGATTTTAGCTTCCAAGCGTTCTTGTAATATAATGACCACTAAGTAGCTATATAGGGGAGTGCAGTATGGAAAATAATGTTTTTGAACAGATGGCAAAAAGATATGATACAGAAGAAAGAATGGAATTGGCTAAAGTTATAGTGAAGGAAGTAAGACCAGAATTACAAAATAGTCTATCAAAGTCTTTAATAGACTATGGAAGTGGTACCGGCCTGGTCAGCTTGGAATTATCAGATCTAGTAGATTCTATTTTGTTGGTGGATTCATCAGAACAAATGTTGGAGGTTGCGAAAGCAAAAATTTCTCACAGAGGAATCACCAACTCAAAAGTTCTTTATTCAGATTTCACCAAGGAAACTCCTGAACTCAGGGCAGACATCGTGTTACTTTCACTCGTCCTTCTTCATATTCCTGATACTGATAAAATTTTACAAGAATTGTTCAACATTTTAAATGATGATGGCAAGCTCATCATTATTGATTTTGACAAAAACGATCAAATATATCATCCGAAAGTACATAACGGTTTTTCGCATGATGACCTGAAAAATAGATTATCCGAAGTTGGATTCAACTCAATTGAAATGAAGACTTTCTATCATGGAAAGGGTATTTTCATGAAACAGGATGCCTCCATGTTTATATCCAGTTGTGTTAAGTGATGTCATTTTTAATAAGATTTGATTATGCCTTGCGATAAAGAATTTACAATTAACGAATGGTCATCGATAAGCTAGTATAAAGGGGAGTTTAAGGGGGGAGTATCATGGAAATTTCGTTTAGGATAGCTACTGAACATGATGTGGATACAATCGTGAAAATGCTTGCCAATGATCCTTTGGGCAGTAAAAGGGAGCGATACGAACAGCCGCTTCCGGAAAGCTACAAAAATGCGTTTCAAGCCATTTCATCAGACCCCAATAATGAGCTGATAGTTGCCTGTCACAACAATGAAGTTATAGGTGTCCAACAAATTACCTTCACTCCCTATCTAACACATCAAGGTAGCTGGAGAGCGACCATTGAAGGAGTCAGGACTTTATCTACAGAACGTGGCAAAGGGATAGGCTCTGACCTGATCCGTTTCGCCATTCAACGGGCAAAGGAACGTGGCTGTCATTTGATCCAACTCACAACGGATAAACAACGGGAAGATGCATTGCGATTTTATGAACGACTAGGGTTTGAAGCCACACATGAAGGTTTAAAGATGAAACTTTGATTGAGATTTATTCCATAAAGCTTTGGCTGATTGAACAGTCAGGGCTTTTTATATTCTTTATAAACTAATTATGTTAAAATTTAATTGTAAGAAAATTATAAAATCTACAACGGATACATACAGGGGGTTGATATTATGATAAACATGAAATTAATCGGCGGGAAAATTATGAAGGGGAATACGTCGAACTAAATTTATAGTCAAGCGTTTCCCCACATTTGAAAGGGGAAAACTATGTTGAAACAGATATTATTGATTATTGATGCCCAGCAGGAATTAATGGATGGGAATCAAGAAAGTGCGGCGGTTTTTAAAAAAGAGCAACTAATTAGGAATATAAATCTAGTGATTGAAAAAGCAGCAGAATCCGGTGTTGAAGTTGTCTTTGTCAGGGATGTGGATGTTGCTGAAGGTAAAGGAAAAGGATTTCAGATCCACAATGAAATCAAGGTTCCTATGGATGTTAAGATTTTTGATAAAGCTGCAACGAATGCCTTCCATGGAACAGGATTATTAGATTACTTACGGTCACAAAACATCAAGCATACAGTTATTATGGGATGTGCAACACAGCACTGTATAGATAGTGCGGTTAGAACTGCCACCATCAGTGGAATGGATGTCACATTGGTTGGTGATGGACATTCAACAACAAGCAATGACATTTTAAGTGCAGAACAAATAATACTGCATCATAATAAAACGCTTAATGGCCATTACAATGTGGACCATTTTTCAGTTGTCAGAAATGCAGAAGAAGATTTGTTTCATCCTACTCACGATTCATATAGGGAATAAATTAGAATGACTTTGATAGTTAAAATCAAGGCATAAAGAAAAAAGCTATCATCCCCAAGTTACACGTGGAAAGATAGCTTTTTCTCAGTAAGATGATAGAAAAATGAAACTTTTTACATTACTGTTTCGTAAACTATAGTAAATATAAGGAGGGATTCGATGATCTGGTTATTTATCATAGTTCCTGTAGTGATCCTTTTGGGTATCGTGATTTTCATGGATAAGAAGAATAAAGGGTTGGGCAGTGCGCCTGATGTTAATAAAGGGAATCATAGCATAGAGACGGAAACAACAAGGAATCAGTTTTACCACAGTAATGGTGGAAGTGATGGTGGCGGTAATAGCTAAATGGTCGACCAAGCTATCCAATCGTTTAAGGTGCGCTTCTAAAGAATTCATCTATAAACTCCATCACAAAACCATATAGTACAAGACTGATCGGCAATACATTGACAGTAAGGGCAAATATCCTTTTCGCTAAATTTTCTTTACTGAACATGGAAAGGGTACTTACTGGAATACTGGCCAAGGAGATCAGAAATGCAATCGATGCAATGGATTTTACAATTGGAGCCAGGCTGTTGCCTGCAGTTGTTGATAATAGGAAAAAACATATGGGAAGTGAAATGATAGTCACCATTGCAATATAGAACGAAACTGTAGTGAAAATTTTTAAATCCTGTCTCCCCAATTAAATCGCCTCCCATTTTATCCTTACTTTATGATACCAGATAATGACATTGATGCTGAACTTAAAGCTATAATGTATATTTCTCCCTTGAAATTTCATACTAAAAGTTGAAAAGGAGGGATACTTATGGCAAAACGAAATGGCAAAACAGATGCAGAGCAAAAGAATAAAAAAGGCTTCGACTCAAGCAAAACGGATTCGGAATTCTCCAAGGAATTAGGCAGTGCAGCTGCCAACCGAGCACATAAAGAGAAAGCCAAGGAAGAAAAAGCATCCAAGAACCAAGGGGAATGGAATGGGATGAACTGATTAACATCCAGAATTCACCTTAACAAAAAGTAAAACGTCTTCAATCCTAGTGTACAGGCGGGATTGAAGGCTTTTTTTATTTGCAACACTTACGACTTTAAACGCACACGTAGTAATTAAGAACTAATCCTTATTACTTAAGTTATATTTCGCCACATTCTCGACAATGTACATCAACAGGGAATTTTAGCGTTGAGGAGAATTAACACTGAATAAGAGAAGGAGGGGAGTTAATAGGTCAGTCACAAATAAATAATAAAAATAGGGAGGTTTCCAGTGAAGAAACTAAATTTTAAAAAACAGATTGTGCTTTCTTTCTGTCTTATACTTATTTTGAGCTTATTTGCTCCATATAACTTATCATATTCACAATCAATAGGTAGCAGTGCTGCTTCTGGGCCAGTTATCAATGGGGGGTTTGAAGAGGTTGTGATCCCTGGTTGGAGTCTTGTCACGAATAATCCATCAACAAATATTGCTATTAGTGATGAAAGAACGTATACAGGATTAAAAAGCCTGCATTTTAAAGATTCAAATAGTAACAATCCTGGTGGTAATCTGCAGGTGACAAGTGATAAGATACCGGTTTCCCCGGGGGAGTCTTATAAAGCAAAAGCATTTGTAAACGTGGTTAGCCAATCTCATAGTATTGGATTTGAAGTTCATTATTTTAATGATGAAAATCAAAGGGTAGGATCAGCTACATTTATCAATTTTTCATCGGCAGTTTTAGGAACAAATGAATGGACAGAAATAACTGTACCTTTCACTGCTCAGGATGGGGCAACAAAGGTTGAACTTCGATTCAACTCCGGTCATCCTTCTAACACGGAAGCTTATTTTGATGATGTGAAAATTATGAAGGTTTCGGATTCCACTGAGACATTCCCGATAAACGCTTCCTTTGAAGAGGAAGTTGTATATCCAGGATGGAGTCTTGTAACCAATAATCCATCAACGAGTATCGCATTCAGTGAGGATAGAGCCCACACTGGAAACAAAAGTTTATATTTTAATGATGAAAATAACAATGATTCAGGTGGTAATTTACAGGTAACAAGTGAAAAGGTTGCTGTCACAGCAGGGGAGTCTTATGTTGCGAAGGCATTTGTAAATGTTGTCAGACAGTCACATAGCATTGGTTATGAAGTTCATTATTTTAACGATGAAGATATAAAGGTAGGAACTGCGACTTTTTTAAACTTCCGGTCCGCAGACCTCGGAACAAACCAATGGACTGAAATTCAGGTGCCTTTTGAACTTCCAGAGGGTGCTTCAAAAGTTGAACTCCGGTTTAACTCGGGTCATCCTTCCGTCACGGAAGCTTATTTTGATGATGTAACAATTGAAAGTTCATCTATTGAAGAACCTCCATCCGAGGATATTAACATGGAAGTCGAGAATCCAGGCTTTGAAGAGGAAGTGATAGACCGGAACATTCCAGGCTGGACATCGGAGTTTGAAGGACCAGGCATCCAAATTAGTACGGAACGAGCTCGTTCAGGTGTGCAAAGCCTACACTTACACGATGCAACAGATCAAGCTGGCGTGAGTATATTAAGTGATAAAATAGCAGTTGATGCAGGTGCATCCTATCTAATGACCGTCTATTCAAATGTTGTGAGACAGACACATAATGTCGTGACCGAAATTCGTTATTTCGATGAAAGCAATAATAGAATAGCGGAACATAGAGAACTTAAAAGAAACTTACCGACAAATGAATGGGTCGATTTAAAGGTATTTAGTGTTGTTCCAGAAAATGCTTCCTATGCAAGACTAGCATTCTATTCTGGTGGTATCAGTTTTACAGAGGTATATTTTGATGATGTTACATTCGGAAAAGTGACTGATGACTCTCAATTTGATCGTGAATATGCCGATCCTATTAATCTGGGAGAAATGGTTCATGTTCAATTAGGGCAAGCAGGAGCCATTCAAGAAAACAGTTTGGGTGAGAATGAAGTATATTATCATTCAAATGGTCATCCAGGAACCTTCTCGGTTTTAGATGCTGAAACTGGGGAGCTTAAGTTTTCGAAAGTTATCGAAAATACAGAAGCCGTTTGGGCGATGACAATTGGTTCTGATAAGAATGTGTACTTCGCCGGTACATCTGATGGGAAATTATATCGTTATGTTCCAGAACGAAAAGAAGTCCAAGACCTCGGAGCAAATCCTACCGGCGCTTGGGTCTGGGATATAGAAGCTACAGAAGATGGTAAGATTTATGGTGCCACATATCCAGGTGCTGGTGTTTTCGAGTATGATATCAGCACAGGTCAATTCCAAGATTTTGGCAGTGTCACCAACCAGGATTATGCACGTGGATTGGCTGTTGATGGGGATTATATTTACGTCGGAATCGGAACAACGAAGCATCTGTATAAGATTAATCGACATACTGGTGAAAAAGAAGAGCTTCTTATCGAAGGGCAATCAGGAGAAAATGGAATCATCCAAGATATTTGGGTGGTCAATGGAAAGCTTCTTGTGGCTGTATCAACCATTAATATGCTTGTCATTGATCCTGAAACAATGGAAGTTGAGGGTTCGTTCCAATTTAGTAATATGATTTCTGAACCTGATCCGACTCAGCCGAATATGATTTATTACAAAAATGGAACACAATTGTACAAATATGACCTTAATACGAACGAAGAAACGTTAATTGAGGGACTTCCGGTTCTTCCAGATACACCTCGCGTGAAGGACATGGCTTGGATTACGTTATCTAGTGGCAAAACAGCAGTGGCCATGGTCACACAATATGGCGAATATATGCTTTATCATCCGGATACGAATGAGTTGTCGTTTGTCGCTTTAGACCTTGCTGCAACTGCTGTAGCTATTCAAGCACTTGAAGCGGGTCCTGATGGAAAGCTATATATGGGTGGGTATCAGCGAGGTATGAGTGTGTTTGATCCATTTAATGAAAAAATTGAAGTGAATGTTTCTTCCTTTGCCCAACCGGAGGGAATTGGATTCTTGAATGATACTGTCTATTTTGGTACTTATGTAGGGGCCATCATGTATAGCTATGATCCAAATCAGCCAGTTGACTTAAATAGCAATCCAAAGCTTGAATATGATATTAAAGACGAACAAGACCGTCCTTTTGCCATCACATCAGGTGATAACAAGCTTTTTGTTGGAACGATCCCTGATTATGGTGTGTTAGGTGGAGCCCTTGCTATTTATGATGCTGAAACAGATGAATGGACACAGGAACGAAATATTGTTCAGGATCAAAGTATTATTAGCTTGGCCTATCACGGAGGTAAGCTATATGGGGGAACATCCGTATGGGGTGGACTAGGGAAAGAGCCTAAAGCCCAAGAAGCAAAAATCTTTGTATGGGATGTTGAAAAAGGTGAGAAAATTACAGAATTCACACCTGAAATCCCTGGGATTGATGCAACACCTCGCATGATTGGAGATTTATCAATCGGGCCTGATGGATACTTATGGGGTGCAGTTGAAGGAACAATCTTTAAAATGAATCCTGAAACCTATGAGGTTGTAGACAGCAAGGTCATTCGCCCAAGCTTATATAACAGCAGTAAATGGGTTCCTTACCACCTTGAATGGGGACCAGATGGCATGTTGTATACAACTTTATCACGTAGTCTAATAGTGATTGATCCCGAAACATTAGATTACAAAGTGCTTGTAGAGGACTTCATGAACAGCATGACTGTGGGGGTAGACGGAAGCATTTATTATGCGCTTGGAAGTGAGCTTTATAAAATTCCAGTACCTGAGACAGATGCAACCTTAACAGCGATTAGCATTGATGGTGAAGTAATTGAAGGCTTCCAACCAGGCAAACTGAACTATACCATACATGCTGACCCAACAGAAAACATATTAGTTGAAACAGCACAGTCAGGCGCAGATGTTGAAATCGTCCATGCATCTGAGGCAACAGAAATAATTGTAACGGGAACAGATGGTATTTCTTCGATTACCTATACAATCAAATGGTCAAATGAATCATGCAAGCCTGGGAGACCAGACAGACCTGGCAAACCGGAAAATCCAGGTAAACCAGCTCAACCGTGTAAGCCGGTAAAGCCTGGAAAACCGGAAAAACCGGGCAAATCTGCCCCCCTCGGTAGGAAAGAATAACTGCAATGTAGGATGCCTGGAGATTTCTCCAGGCCTTTTGAATTTCATCAGAGAAATTGTAACAACCCAAAAAAGGTTTTCTGCCTGCGCAGAAAACCTTTTTACAATTATTATTTACTCACTAAATGTTTCTTCAATAAAATTAATGTTGCTGTGTAATGTCTTTTTGATTGATTCATCAACATCACTATTATCTAGATGCTTCCGGAAATCTCCAAGATGCTTGATCGCTTGGTCCGTTCTTCCTTTTTGGTAATGGTGTTTTGCTTGTGCTAAGCGACTTGTCAGTTGTTTCATTAAGGAGTGTGGAATGTTTCCAGATTCCTCGAGTCCCATGATTTGTTCTGTCAATGTATCTGTTGTGACTTCGATTGTTACAGTGATTGTATTCGTTGTGATTGTTTCCCCATTATAGGAAACTGTTGCATAAATCTCTGTTGTTCCAGCATTTCTACCGATCATTCTTCCAACCTCAACCGTAGCGGCATCAGGGTTGGAATTGTTCCAAGTAACTTCGGCACCAGCAAGATCGATTGCTTTTCCATTCACAAGTGTAATAGTTAAATCTATCGTCTGTTCAGTACCTTGCAGCATGACGTCACTTTCTACTGCCAATGTCCCCTTATCTAGTGGCACAGGTAATTGGTAAAGATTCTCGTCAGCTGTATAATAAATATTTCCTTCGTTATCAAGCGTCATTAATTGAACTGTACCTGTCACGAGCTGTTTACTTTTCATCGTTTCAGGATCTATGACTGTCAATTTCCGTCCTGCAGTTGTATAAAGATAGCCTTGATCATCCCAACGGATAAAAAATGGTCGCCATTGACTTCCTCTGTGTGTCCCTTTATACAATTCGGTACTTTTAATGATTTCCCTATTGTCGGGATTCATGGCGAAAACCACCGTGTTATTGACACCTGCTGCGTCCAGTCCCCAAGCTATTCCCCAAAGGTTTCCATCTGGTCCGATTGATAGCTCCCCGATCATATCCGGTTTGGCGATGCCTGCCACTTCCAGGTCGAATACTTCATGTGTACCAGATTCTACATCATACTCAAACATTTTTGCCTTTGTTTCGGTTGGAGTGATTCCCAGCCCGCCTGAAAGGCTGGAGCCTCCAAATACTTTCCCTTCTTTAAAGGCCAGTCCAACGATGCTCTGGTTTTCTATGATATGACGGATGGTATTCCATTCATCTGTAACAGTATCATATATCGTCAACCCTCCGCCTAATCTGCCATAATCAGGAATGGTGCCGACAAAGAGCTTATCTTCTCCAGAGGTAAACGTAAATGGCCTGCTTTGGTCATCACCGATATCATGCACCATCTTTGGATTATCAGCATTTCCACCGCCTGAATAGTCAAAAGGAAGGTTTGGGTCATATTTAAAAATCCTCGCTCCGCCATACGTACCTAGAAAAACTTCTCCGTTTAGAAACCCGATTCCCTCAATCTGGTGGGGATCCCGTTCATGAAGGATATATTCATCAATGGAAGTATCATAAATTCCGAAAGAACCTTGGTATCCACCCATATAGATTTTTTGGTCTTCACTGATTTCCATGCTTTGCATTAAAAGGCCTTGCATCTCAACTTCAGGGTAACTGACTGTCACATTATTTGTAGTAGGATCAAAGATTGTATATTCGATTTGATGATGTAAAATGGCCAACACATCTTTACCATTCTCATCCTTTATCCAACGAATTGCTTTGGCAGGAGTAGGAGGTAATTGTACAGTTGGTTCTACTTTTGCTGTCTCATGTGTTGTCATATCATATGTCCATAATTGCTGTGTATTTTTATTAATATAGTAAATTATATTTTCATCATACGGTGAAGGCGATGAAATGAGTCCATCAAAGGCATTTTCATCCTGCCAATTCATCGTGTTCTTTTCTTCGCTTGTTGTCTTGTCGATTGTAACCATTGACGTCCCATACGCCACAAAAATGTTATTTCCATATTCCCAAATGTTCGATATTTGAGTAGATACGCCTGTGATCGGTAATTGGATTTCGTTTCTTTCACCTGTTGCCAGATCCATTTTCATCAAATAAGCAGTTGTACCGGTCCCTACATAAAGGCTTTCATCGGTAATTCCAAGTCCCCGTGCATATTGTTGGCCTTCATAAAAAGTACCGAGGTCTGTAAATTGAGCAGAATCAATGTCATATTCAAACACCTTAGCATTTGGATATGTTGCCCCGTAGAGCTTGCCATCCTTTGAAGCCTCTAACTGCCAAACCCAGTTATCTGATGGGTTTTTCCCAACCTGCTCAAGACGTTGTTCCTCCACGACATATCTGTATAGTATTCCGTTATAGGTACCCGCGAAATATACATTGCCATCAGCTCCGATGACCATTGCCCAAACAACGTCACTCCCCGGCAATTCCTGGGAAAAAATCTTTTTTCCAGTTAAAGCATCAGTGGCATAAAATGTTGCTGGTGATCCGTTTGTTGCATAATAGACCTCGCCATCCCCAATGGCTACCCCTTGGGATTTAGCTGCCAAAGCAGCAGGGCCATGATTGATGGGATCCCCATATTCAATAGGGAAATCCAATGTATTAGATTCCTTTTCAAAAAGCTTCACATCATCATAATACCCTTTCATATTGGAGGTGGAAGGCTGATAAATAAACACTTTGACACCTGTAGCGCCAGCTGGGGCCGTTGCTTCGATTTCAACTGTCTGCCACTCATTGAAAATTGAAACGTCAAAGTATTTAGGGGTGTCAACAAAATTCTTTTCTTGATCGTTATACCAGCGAAGCCAAATGCCTGGTTTTCCTTTTAACTCTTCTACATAAAGCTGTGCAGATAATTTATATTGAGTCCCTTCAGTAATATCGATTTCCTGACTGAATAGTCCCACTACACCATTGTTATCGACCGCTAGACTTTGATTTCCCTCATACACAACTTCATCTGATATCTTCATTCCTGTTTTAAGCCCACCAGACCAATAAACCCATGATGGCAGATTTGTTTCAGAGGCAGGTTCTGTTTCAAAGTCTCCATTGACTACACTCAGCTCGTTCCACTTATCATTGGTTGCAGCTGAAATGGCCGACTGTTTAAAAGGAAGAGTTGATACTATTAGAATCACCGCTAGCAAAGAGACATAAAAGCTTTTTAGTGTAGATTTCATACTGATCCTCCTTGAATTTTTATGATTTGTGACTTGAATATTTCCTCATAGGAAAGATCCATAAGGGATACTTAGCTATTCTGCTAAAACTATTTAAGTAAGATATTCACCTCCACTTTTTTCACCTACTCACCGAGTTCAGTTTTGAGAATAGGTTAGAACCGATAGAATTCTGACTATTAAAAAAACTATTAGATTTCAGTTAAAGAATATATAAGGATACTAGTCTTTAATATGACGATAATATTTTTGGTACTTTGGATTCAGGGTGTTATACCTAGATGACGAATTGCTTGTAAGAGATTTCGCATGCTCCAAACTGGGGAAGGAGGAAGGAGAGGTGTTCAGTTAAAATAATAAAGGACTACATATGCATTATAGGTGCTTGTAGTCCTTTAGGATCATTAGATTAAATTTTTCCAAAAGTGGATTTCATTCGCGATACGGGGTCATCTTCTATGGAATCATCCCATTGAAGGACTTGCCCGTGAGAGAGCAACTCTTTTTTCAACATATCGTATGGCACCTCTTGAACGGTTGTTTTTAGCTGCAGTGCTAAAGCGGCTGCAGCTCCAGCCGATTGGCCCAGGATCATGAACACTGGTTCCATTCGAATGGAACCATATGCGATATGTGAACTGGATAAACAAACTGGAACAAGCAAGTTGGTACATTCTTCAGCTTTCGGACGGAGTGAGCGATACGAAATAGGATAAGGTGAAATCGGTACCTCTACATCACCCTCATTATATACGCGTCCGTCGATGATCACTCTTCTGCAATGATGGGAATCCATTTGGTAGGAAGCGAGCCCTATGGAGTCTTCTACTGTCATATCTGCTAAACAATTGTGATCTGTCATCACATAGTCAGCAATCATTCTTCTTGCTTCCCGAATATATAACTGATGTGGCCAATGTCCAGTTCCTTCAAATTCATCACGTGCCAATCCCCATTCCCTGACCTCCTCCCGGATTGGTTTGGGAACTTGCTCGTCATTGGCTAAAAAATAGAGCATGCCGAGATTGTAGGTGAAATGGTCCTGGAAAATCCTTTCACGGGTTTCATAGCTTCCATCTGGCCATTCATGATTCATGCCGATGTTATCAGTCGAAAATCCGCCATAATTATTCAAGTCTGTCTTTCCGTTTGGCAGCATGATATGAAGGTTCATCGTATCCCATACACCTGAATTGATGTAACGTAATAATAGGGTATAACGTTCAGGGGCATAAGAAGGTGGTATAGGAAAAGGAACACGATTATCTGGGTTATTAGTCAAGCAGATCCGAAAATTGTAAGCTTGAATCCGATCATCTCCCATACCATGATATCCGAGTGTTTCATGGGTGGTATCTGTAATGCCTGGCAGCACGCCACTTGAAGGATCTTCTGGCTTTATATAGGGGTCAATCCACTTTTTAAACTGATGATGGGGATGTCCAAATTGAATGCCATTATAAGTTTCTTTATATGTCGCATTAGATTCTCTGCCCACGAAATATGTGACACCTGACTTTGCCATTAAGTCTCCTTCATAGCTGCAATCAATGAAAAAGTCCCCTTTATAGGCAGTTCCATCTTCCATCATGATTTCAATGATCTTAAGATTCTCTTTATTTACTCTTTCTAAGTGCTGGTTGAATACCACCTCTATTTTATGGTCATCTAACCACTTTTCGAATACATATTTAGCAGCCTTCGGTTCGAATGTCCATTGTTCAGCGGTATTGTAATATTTTCCTAGCTCTTGGAAAAAATCCTTTGATAAACCACCAATCGCTTCTTTTGCACCACTATCCGAGGCGCCCAAACCACTTGCTGTCATCCCGCCTATATGACGGCCGAATTCAGCGATGATGACAGTCATTCCCATTCGCTTAGCCTGTATGGCAGCTGTAATGCCAGCAGGCGTTGCCCCGTAAACGATTAAATCTCTCTTTATTACCTTTGGATCATAGGCCCTGGGAGTTGGCACATAGTAATGTAAATTGCTGAAATCCATTCGATTACCTCCTTTTGTAGGTATGCAGTTCTTTTATTAAGCTCAAATCTATTTAAAAGTGTAAAATAAAAACTGGATTAATCAAGACTATTAAACGTCTTTAAATACGCCGCATAGTGTTAGATCAGCAAGTATCGTATATAAAAAAAGAGTACTCACATTTGTGATCACTCTAAGAGGTACTCAATAATATTATTCTGTCATAACCTTTTTTCGGCTATTGATTTTGTTGATGGCACGGTTGCTGCTCCATGTGACGGCTACAGCCAAGACACTTCCTGTAAAAAAGGGGATGATCCCAGGTATGAACCATACGGTAATCATTAAAACCATACAAACTGTAAAAATGAGAATGGTTTCTAATAGAGATCCGGCTCCGATTAAAAACGCTTGTTTAATATAATGATAGAATTTCATCTCATATTTAATGTAAATAGGAAAGAAATACAATAAAGTCAGGATGTATGAAATGCCCAGAAAGCCGATCACCGGAAACAGCCAAATTAAATTGCTGCCATTCATTTGTATGAATAGCAAATCATAGATTAATAAATAACCAATGGCAATGAAGAATAGTCCGAATTTGTTAAGTGCTACGAATTCTTTTTTATAGATTTTCCAAAAAGTAGAGAAGATCTTTTCCACAGGTTCTTTGCCCAGCCACTTTTGTACAATTGTAAACATGGCTCCAGTAGAAGGGAATAGACCCAATACTCCCAAACCTAATAACGTAAAACCGATCCACAGTAAATTTAAATAGGCAACTTTTAGCATCCATACTGCATAGGTATTAAATTTCTCCCAACCAACCATCGAGTCACCTCACAATCCTCATTAAATGAGGAATTTATTTCCATGATATATAAAGACATTTAATAGACCAGTCACTTTAAAATAAAATAGAAAGTAACACGAAATATTTTAGTTGTATTATAGCATGAGTGAAAAAAGTGACAATTACAATTTTTTGAAAACAGGGAGGGTGATTTTCAAAAAGGCTTTGCGGATTTCATCAAACAAGCTTTACAGAGATAAATTATCTAGGACATTTATTAAAGACACTTTATAGACTTGTCACAATATTCAAAAAAACCTAGAATGTAACTATAGGAATTTTATGGTGCTGTTTATTGGCATCTGTTGTTAACGCTTTCAAAGTTTTTTCAACCAAGGGGATAAATTTAGAAAGGGGATGGAAAAACGCTTTAGTGGCTTCTTTAAAAGATCATACATTTTAAACTTAAACGGGGGGAATTTGTTCATGAAAAGAAAAAGTATTCTATCACTGGTAATGATGCTTACATTCAGCTTATTTCTGGCAGCTTGTAGTGACAAAGATGCGGGAACAAAATCGAATGACGGTAAAGTGGATGGTGAAATAACGGTTTGGGTACATCCATATACTGGTGATGCAAAAAAGGAAGAGGAAATGTGGAAAGAAATTACCGCTAATTATAATAAAGAGTTTCCGGATGTAAAGGTAAATATTGAAACAATTCCATGGTCTAATCGAGATCAAAAAGTATTAACTGCATTAGCTGCTAATAATGGCCCGGATGTTTTCTATGCGATTCCTGATCAAATGCCACAATATGCTGATGTAGGGATGCTGCTTGAATTGGATCCATACTTAGATGAAGCTGATCTTGAAGGATTTGTTGATTCAGCATTGGTATCAACAACATGGAAAGACAAGAAATATGGATTGCCTGTTCTACAGGAAGCTTATACATTCTTCTATAACTTGGATGTTGTAAAGGCGATAGGCGAAGACCCAACTAAGCTTCCTACTACTTGGGAAGAATTTGAAGCTTGGGCAGCGAAAGCAAAAGAAAAAGACTTCTACGCCTTATCTTACGCTGGCGGAGGGTCCATGAACGGTACGATTTATCCATGGATTTGGCAAGCGGGTGGAGATGTTGTCACACAGGATAGTGAAGTGAAGATCAATAGCGCAGATAGTGTCAAAGCCTTCGAAATCATTAACAAGATGTATCAAAACAAATATATCCCTGAGGATTCCATCACGGCAAGCAACCATAATGACTTATGGTTTGGTGGCCAGATAATGGCTATCCTGGGATCTGGAATTGACATCACAATGCTTAAAAAAGAAAATAAATTCGAATTCGCCATTGCAGAACCATTAACAAATAAAGAACAATTAACCTATGGTACGACAGGCATGTTCGTAGTTCCTTCCAACAGTGATAATCCTGATGCTGCAGCAGAATTTGTTAAAGCAGTAACAAATGCTGAAAACCAACGTGTCTTCAATAATGTTACTCAATATATACCGACTCAGGAAGAGGCTAAGGATATTTTTGATTCAAATGAAAATATGAGTCAGCTTTCCCAATATACACAATTTGCATTGCCGGGTGTGATCCATCCAAAGGGTCGTGCGATTATGCCATTTATTCAAGCAGAAGTTCAATCCATGATGGCTGGTGAAAAAACTCCACAAGAAGCAGCAGATGCAGCAGCTGAAAAAATTGAAGCTGAGTTAGCTAAGCCGTAAACGAATAGCTTCTTTATCAAGAGAGTTTTATTCCACTGTGAATAAAACTCTCTGTTACTTACAAAATGCTTTGTTAATTAAAAAAAGAAATAAGGTGATTACTTGGAAAAGGTCATAATCAATCAAAGCAAGCCGCCTTTATTAAATGACAAAAAAGTAAAGCCCCCTTTGATGAAAAGGATAAAAGAGGAGTGGAGAAGGAATGCACTCGTCTATATAGTACTTATTCCAGTCTTGGTGCATTTTTTCATCTTTCAAATATTCCCGTTCATTTATAGCTTCATATTAACGTTTTTACATTATCGTATCATTGGCACATCTGAATTTGTTGGATTGCGAAATTGGATTCAATTGTTTCAAGATGACATTGCGATGAAATCCATTTGGAATACCTTCTTATTTTCCTTCTATTATATAGTTCCTACCATGGCACTTGGTTTACTGCTGGCACTCGTCATTAAATCCGGGGTTCGATTTACAAAGTTCTTTAAAGGGGTGTTTTTCCTCCCGGTTGTTACATCGTTTGTTGTCATTGCAGGTATTTGGGATTGGATTTTTTCAGGCACTGAATCGGGTCTTATTAACTACATGCTGAGCTTTATAGGAGTTGAATCCCAATTATTTTTATCGGACTCTTCACAAGCACTCATTGTATTAGCGGGCCTGAGTATCTTCAAAGTTTCTGGAAGCACCATGATCTATTATTTTGCAGGTCTGCAGTCGATACCAAAGGATATGTATGAAGCAGCAAAAATCGATGGTGCTACATCGTTTAAATCTTTTTGGTTGATCACGTTCCCATTATTAAAACCGATTCATTTTTATGTATTGATCATTACAACAATCGGTTCTTTCCAAATCTTTGACTCTGCCTATCTATTAACAAGCGGGGGACCAAACTTCTCGACAAGTACGCTTGTATATCATTTATATAACATAGGGTTCACCAATCTGAATTTTAGCTATGCAGCCGTTTTATCCTACGTATTATTCGTGATTATCTTGATCATTTCTCTTATTCAAAGAAAATATTTCGGGAAAGATCAAAATATTTATTAATGAGCCAGCGTGATAGTAAGGGAGATGATATATCTTGTTTAAAAAAATCGTAAATTATGTTGTGCTTTTCTTCCTGGGATTTTGTTTTCTCCTTCCATTTTTAATAATGGTTTTAAGTTCATTCAAAGAAACGACTTTTGCCGCATTAGATCCATTATTCTGGATCCCGACCGATCCGTCATGGAATAACTTTATCTACCTCTTTAGGAATGACAATTTTCTGCGCTGGATATATAACTCAATGGTAATAACCATTATTCCTGTTTTTTCACAAATGTTCTTTGCAGGCTTATTAGGTTATATTTTCGCAAGAAAGCAATTCGTTGGCAGAGAATTCATTTTCTGGACATTCATGGCGGTCATCATGATTCCATCCCAATTGCTTATCATCCCGAAATTCATCATGTTTTCAAAATTTGGTTGGATCAATGAGTATCAAGCATTGATTGTCCCGGAACTTTGGGGAATCATGGGAGTATTTTTGGTGCGTCAATTCATGCAAGGCATCCCAATGGAATTGGATGAAGCCGCCCGGATGGATGGGGCTAATGATTTTCAAGTTTTCAGGAAAATCTATATGCCTTTGGCGTTTCCAGCCATTGCGACAGTCGGGACATTTTCATTTGTAGGTAACTGGAATGATTTATTTCAACCGTTGATTTATATGACGAATGAAAAGATGTATCCTATCACTGTGGGGTTAGCCTCTACGTTAAATAAAGAAGGCAACTTTGGGATAGAAATGGCGGGATCTACTATATCATTCATCCCGACCTTCTTAATCTTCTTATTCTTCCAGAAGTATTTTACCGAGGGCATACAGCTGTCAGGTCTGAAATAATTCGCTTGTGTTCATAGAGGGGAGAATATATGAGGAATGTGAAAATTGGGATGATTGGTCTTGATACTTCGCACGCGACTGCTTTTACAAAATTGTTGAATGATCCGACCCATCCCTATCATGTAAAAGGGGGAAAAGTTGTGATGGCTTTTCCCGTTAGGTCGGATGATTTTGAGTTAAGTTATTCCCGGATAAAAGGGATAACAAAGGAAGTGGAACAATGTGGTGTGCAAGTGGTTGATACAATCGAAGAGGTAGCAGACCATTGTGATGCTATTTTAGTAGAGTCGGTTGATGGTAGAGTCCACCGGGAACAAGTAAGCATATTGGCTCCATTCAAGAAGCCGATATTCATCGATAAGCCATTATGTTTACGTTCAACTGATGCCTTGGAAATAGTGAAACTGTCGGAGAGGTATGGTACTCCCATCATGAGCTCTTCAGCATTGCGATTTGCCCAAGACTTAAGGCGGGCACTTGCAACCGGGGATAAAGGCAATATCATCGGTGCTGACTGTTTTGGTCCCATGGAAATGGTTGAGACGCAGCCAGGCTATTTCTGGTACGGAATACATACAATTGAGATGCTCTATACAATTTTAGGGTGCGGATCGCAACATGTCACAGCGTTCTCCAATCAGGATACCGACTTGATTATTTCAAAATGGAAAGATGGCCGGATTGGCACGGTCAGGGGGAATAGATCGGGGAATTATCATTTTGGTGCAGTGATCCACTTTGAGAAAGGTAATGAATATGTACAAATAGACTCCTCTCAAAAGCCATTCTATGCTAGTTTATTAGAACAAATCCTAATGTTTTTCAATAGTGGTGAAACAATCATCCCGGTCGATGAAACCATGGAAATTATCCGTTTCATTGAAGCGGCGAATGAAAGCAGGGAGACCGGTAAAAGTGTAAGTGTTGGAGAATAGAAGAAGGGGGAAGGGATAACGGAAATGAAACAGCGGGTAAATATGCCCGCCGTTTCATCCATAGATTACTTAGTCTTTATTTTTTTATTCTTTGCCTTCGATAATAAAGCTAAGTCGATAAATTCTTCTTGGTCTTCCTTTATAGGTTATTTTTTCTTCTCCTACTATATCCACCAGATTTGCATCCATCCATTTTAATAGGATGCGATGAGCGCTTCTTGTAGTAATGTTCAAAGTTGTAGCCAGTTCTGGTGCCGTATAGTCGAATTTTTTATGACGTGCCACCCGTGCCATCAGCTTGGTCATATATGCAGCAGACATCCCAGCCTTTTCTGCTTTTTGAAGGAGTTCAGCATCCGTAATGGATAAATCATATTTCTCATATTGGGTATCCGTTATAATGTCTACCGGCCCTATTACACTCTGATCTTCCCGGACAATGTAGCAGACATTCCCGCCTAATTCTTTAGACTGACGCAATGCCAGTCTGGCGTGGCTACCTGCTTCAGCTGCTGAACGGCCGAATCCGATCCCGATGCTGATGGTCACACCGAGTTCGCTTTTGGCTGAATTCAGTAACGGAATGAATTTATAGCCCCTGGTCTCTCTTTCAAAGATTCCACGTGTCGTTATAAATGAAAATTCTTCTCCGCCTGAATTGATTAAATGACCATCTAACAGCTTTGTATAATTCAACATCATCTGTTGGAATTTCAACTTAAACATTTGTACTTCATGCTCTGTTTCGTATTTTTCAGTAGCTTTATCAAATTTATCAATATCAATGATTCCGAAAACGATTTGGGACTCTTTATTTTTTCGGGCTTCTGTTGCAAGCAAGGCACGTTCCAGGGAAACAATCAAATCCTGATATGTCGGTATCACCCATTCATTTGGAATGCCCAATTCAGTTAGTTTCAAGGAAACCTCCTGAATGCCGGTGATGGCAATGGACCCTGATGTCTGATAGTTGTCTGAGTGAAAATTAACCATCGATTCAATAGAACCGGCTTGACTGGAATGAGGGAACGACTTAAGGCTATAGCCCTCTTCACCTAGTTCAAAGAGAACTCGTTGGATGTATTTTTCTTCAACTGTATCAATGGTGAGAGTCTTTATATCATATTGACTATTAATTAAGAATAATGACCTATAAAGTCCCGTTCCCATCAAAGGGACATAGTGTGCTGGAATGGAAGGGTCCACAAGTTGCTTGGCTTTGAAATAGGTTGGGAACTCGGTGAACAAAAGGACTTCAGCTTTGTCAATCAAGTTTGAAATAGCTTCTGAGGTAAGGGTGGAAGGTGTAATATGCAGAAAAATCGGCTGGAAATTAGGAAAGGCTTCAAGCGCTTTCATTATTTCCTTCTCAAGTGCTTCAGGACCAACGATGCCGATGATTATTTCAGTACCGTTCCCTGCTAATTGATTCATTTTCATCATGTCAGCTCCAATAAAAGACACATTAATGATATGTCTTTAAATAATCTTATTACTAGAGTAAGTGGAACTTTTTGAATTGTCAAACTTTATTTTTCTGTTCAGAATTTTATCTTTCAGGGTGTGTAGTTATGTTACAAGTAAGTCTAATGTAGGATTTAGGCTGTCTCTCATTAAAAGACGTTTAAGTGACTTGTCTTTTAAAAATGCCGACTATAAAATGTAAATAATTATAATAATCAAACTTTATTCCTGCGTTTTTGGTTAGAAATCTAAAAAACTCATATGGTAGGAGGATTTAAATGAAAACGATTACAGAATTAGAAGATTTTATGTCAGCTCCCAGCGATGAATTGGTAAAAGACATCCAACAAGTTGATGGAGACATTATGATATTAGGTGTTAGTGGAAAAATGGGACCCACTTTAGCGAAAATGACAAAAAGAGCTATAGATCGAGCTGGTGTACCAAAAAGAGTGATTGGTGTCGCAAGGTTCTCTGATGAGAGTTTGATAGAGGAATTAGAGGGATTCGGGATTGAAACCATAAAGGCAGATCTTTTGAAGGAAGAAGCTCTTCAAAGCCTTCCGGATGTGAAAAATATCATCTATATGGCAGGTAATAAATTCGGGACGGTAGGTAATGAACATTATACATGGGGGATGAATGCCTATCTTCCTGGCAGGGTTGCTGAAAAGTTTAAAAACTCACGGATTGTAGCCTTTTCAACAGGCAATGTATATCCATTTACAACAGTCTCAAGCAATGACTGCACGGAAGATATTCCGCCAAACCCTGTTGGTGAATATGCCCAATCTTGCTTGGGAAGGGAACGCGTACTCACTTATTTCTCCCATAAGCATCAAACACCAATGGTGATTTTCAGATTGAATTATGCAATAGATATGCGGTATGGAGTACTTCTTGAAATTGCCAAACAAGTATACAATAGTACGCCCATCGATTTGACAATGGGGAATGTCAATGTAATTTGGCAGGGAGATGCTAATGAATATGCCATCCGCTCTTTATTACATACAGATCATCCACCAACAATCTTAAATGTGACAGGACCTGAAACCTTATCTGTAAGATGGCTGGCAAAAGAATTCGGAAAAAGAATGAAAAAGGACCCGATATTCGTCAATTCGGAAAATCCAACCGCACTGCTGAACAACGCTTCTAATGCCCATAAATTATTTGGCTATCCAAAAGTAACAATTCAACAAATGATCGATATGATTGCCGAGTGGGTAGTCAGTGATGGTCATACCCTAAATAAACCTACACACTTCCAAGAAAGAGAAGGTGCATTTTAATGCTAGGGGAGGCTGTCAAAAAAAAGCTTTTGGAAGGTACTGTCATTCCGGCACATCCACTGGCATTGACCCAGGATAGGCAGCTTGATGAGGCAGGTCAGCGCGCATTGACTCGTTATTATATCGATGCTGGAGTCGGAGGGATCGCTGTAGGGGTCCATACCACTCAGTTTGAAATCCGCGATCCTGAATTTGATCTTTATGAAAAAGTATTGACGATTGCCATCGAGGAAACAAAAAGTGCCGATGTTGCAGATGATTTTATCAAGGTTGCAGGGATCTGTGGACCAATCGAGCAAGCCGTGAGGGAAGCATCGTTCTGTAAAGAAATCGGCTATGATTTGGGGCTCCTGAGTATGGGCGGTTTACACCATTTGACTGAGGAAGAATTACTGGAACGAGCAAAAAAGGTTGCCGGGATCATCCCTCTATTCGGATTTTACTTACAGCCTGCAGTAGGCGGAAGGAATTTCTCTTATGATTTTTGGGAGAGGTTTGCCGCGATCCCAAATGTATATGCGATAAAAATTGCTCCATTTGATCGATATTGTTCGATCGATGTTGTCCGTGCCGTTTGCCATTCTCCTCGCAATGAGGAAATTGCCTTATACACCGGTAATGACGATAACATCATGAATGACCTGCTTACTACCTTCAAGTTTGCTATCGGAGATAGAATGGTGGAAAAGAATATTGTTGGAGGTCTTCTGGGGCATTGGTCCGTCTGGACAAAAAAAGTTGTCGAGTCCTTTGAAGAGATAAAAGAAGCCCGGAAGCAGGCCATGATTCCTGGTGACCTACTTACCCTTGGCCAACAAATAACAGATGCCAATGCAGCAATTTTTGATTCCCGCAATAGTTTCAAAGGAAGCATTGCCGGAATTAATGAGATTTTGGCGAGACAGGGGTTATTAAGGGGTAATTGGTGCTTGGCTAATCATGAAGTACTAAGCCCGGGGCAAGCAGAAGAGCTAGATCGGGTGTATAGCAGCTATCCGCACCTACATGATGATGAATTTGTGAAAGAAAATTTATCGAAGTGGTTCACTAAATAACAGATGGAAGAAGGATTCCGAATGAAAAGGATCGTAGCACACAACAAAAAGATTGAAATCATTGAGGATGAACTACCAAAGCTTGCAGGTAAACCATCTTATGTATTAATCAAAACGTTATATTCAGTCATTTCCCCTGGAACAGAGCTTACTATTCTTTCAAATAGTGAAAATAAGCAGGTTCATCTTGGGTATAGTGCGATGGGAGAAGTGGTGGAGTGCGGAAGTGATATCACGGATGTGAAAAAGGGTGATTTGGTAGCTTGTTATGGTGCTCCATATGTACATCATGATGAATATCTGCTAGTTCCAAAAACGTTGTATGCGAAGGTTCCTGACTCAGTGGATCCAAAGGAGGCTGCCCTTGGGGGACTGGGGGCAATCGCCATTCATGCGCTCCGGATCGCTAAACTGCAATTTGGGGAAACTGCAGTAATCGTAGGATTAGGGGTGTTAGGACAGCTGATTGCCAAAATCGCGAATGCAGCAGCATACAATGTCATAGCTTATGATTTACACGAAAGCCGTGTTGAAATGTTAAAGGGTGAAAACATTAAAGCATTTTCATCAGTGGAAGAAATGGAAGAAGCTATACGAGTTGAAACGAAGTCCCGTGGTGCCGATGCAGTTCTATTATGTACAGGCGGAAAACGATCTCCACTGACCCATGAGTGCCTGAAATGGATCCGCACTAAAGGAAAGGCAGTCATTGTCGGTGATATAGAACCTGATTTTCCAAGGAGTTTAATGTTTGGAAAAGAAGCGGAGCTGCTCATCTCCAGAGCAGGAGGTCCCGGCAGGTATGACAGTGTCTATGAAAGAGAAGCCATTGATTATCCTTATGAATATGTTCGCTGGACGGAAGGGCGAAATGTTGAAGAATATATCAGACTGATCAAAGAAAAACGGATAGATGTCCGAGCATTCATTTCAGAAGTAGTGGAACTTGAAGATGCACCAAAAGAGTTTGAAAAACTACTGGATAAAGAATCTACAACTCTTACACAATTGATTCATTATAAATAAGAATTATTCGAGTTTACCAGTAGAGGTGGCCAAAGCTTGATATAGAGGAAATGAACTGGGAAGGATTTTGTTCATGGAAGGTAACCATTTTTATTTAAAAGGAAATGTTGTTACAGATAAGAAAATAGAGAAAGGCATGCTTATCGAAATCAAAGCGGGTAAAATCATCTTCTTGGGAAAGCAAGCTGAAAACAATAGCTTGAATATTCCCAGCTATGAAGTAGAGGGATGGATCTGCCCAGGTTTTATTGATACGCATATTCACGGTCTGAATGGTCACGACTTTATGGACGGTACAAAGGAAGGTTTTTATCGCATTCAAGATGGACTCCCATACTATGGTGTTACAAGTTTTTTGTCAACATCCAGGGCTGCTCCATTAGAGGATCTTAAAACCTTCCTTTTGTTAAATAAACAAGTTGCAAAGGAGAAGCGCAAAGGGGCTCATTTGCTGGGGGTGCATCTGGAAGGTCCTTGGATCAATCCAAAATATAAAGGGGCCCAAAGAGCGGAGTACATGAAAGCCCCTGTTCAAGAGGACACAGATTTTATAATCCGATTGGCCGGAGAAATGCTCCAGATCGTAACATTGGCGCCGGAACTTCCAGAGGCAATGAAATTAATACAAGTATTAATTGAAGGAAAAGCAACTGTTTCTGCAGGACATACAGATGCCACCTATGAGGAAATCCAAGAAGCCATTTTTAAAGGTCTATCTAGAATGACCCATTGTTTCAATGCAATGGCACCGATCTCACACCGAAAATTAACAGCTGCTTTTGCAGCACTGGACCTAAAGGCTTTACATTGTGAAATCATAGCGGATGGCTTTCATGTACACCCAAAAATTGTTGAATTCCTTTATAAAATAAAAGGCGCAGACAACATTACCTTGATATCCGATTGTACCGGAACCAATCAATTACCTGACGGTTGTCATCAGATTGGTGGAAAAATCATCAATAAAAAAGATGGGAAAGTCACCTTGGATGATGGCCGACTTGCAGGAAGTTCATTGACCTTGAATAAGGCAGTTCAATACATTGTTGACAGCTGCAACATTCCAATAGAAGAAGCGGTGCAGATGGCCACATATAATCCGGCTGCAGTTTGCGGAGTAGGTGATAGGAAGGGAAGGATTGCATTGGGATATGATGCTGACCTGGTTCTTTTATCGAGGGAATTAGAAGTGGAGAACACAATTTTAGCTGGTGAATTTGTTTTTTAAGGTAATGAGGCTTTGCTGTGCTTGATGATCGTTTGTAAAAATGAGAAGGGGTGTCTTCTATGCAAATCAATATAATGGGTGAGCCGAAGATTTTACAAGGATTAAACCATTTATCAGAAGAGTTGAACTTAGAGTTACATGAAAAAGGTTATCCGATTACTGTCACGCAAAGGGTAGGTCCGATCCTGATCGTCAATAAAGGTGGAAAAGGAGAAATCTTCTATCAGGAAACTATACATTTCTATCGTGCTATTGGTTTGTGGTTGGAAAATTACAAGAAGAAAGGCGAATTTGAACTAACAGAAGAGCCCCAATTTCAAACCAGTGGTGTGATGTTGGATGTTTCCAGAAATGGCGTCTTAAAAATTGATGAAGTTAAGGGACTGCTTAGGAAGATGGCGATTATGGGATTAAATGTCGTTATGCTTTATACAGAGGATACATATGAAGTTCCGGACTATCCCTATTTTGGCTATATGCGCGGGAGATATAGTGAAGCTGAACTGAAGGTTTGCGATGAATATGCAGATATCTTTGGCATTGAAATGATCCCTTGCATCCAAACTCTTGCACATTTGGCGATGGCATTGAAATGGGGCTACGCATCAGAAATCAGGGACACTGCTGATATTTTACTTGCAGGGGATCCCAAGACATATCATTTTATAGAAAGTATGATTAAGGCTGCCTCAAGCCCCTTCAAGTCAAACCGCATCCATATCGGGATGGACGAAGCACATCAGCTTGGATTAGGGCGTTATTTAGATCTGAATGGCTATGAGAATCGGTTTGAAATCATGAATCAACATTTAGATAAAGTTGTATCCATCGCAGAGCGCCATGGGCTGAAACCAATGATCTGGAGTGATATGTACTTCCGTCTGGGTTCTAAACATGGAGAATACTATGATGAAAATGTACACATTCCAAAAGAGGCCATTGACTCCATTCCGGAAAATGTCCAGCTTGTGTACTGGGATTATTATCATGAAAATGAGGATTTCTATCTCTCATTTATTCAAAAGCATAAAGATCTGGGAAGCGATACGGTTTTTGCCGGGGGAGCCTGGACCTGGAACGGGATATCCCCGAATTACGGCAGGGCATTCAAGACAACGGAGGTCGCATTGACAGCATGTAAGAAGGAGGGTCTACAAGAAGTCTTTACGACCTTATGGGGGGACAATGGAGCGGAAACCCCGCTTACAACGGCTCTGCCTGTGATGCAACTTTTTGCTGAACATACTTACAGCGAAACAGTAGAGAAAGAGCGATTAGCTGAGCGTTTCCACTTTTGTACCGGTAATCGTTTAGATGATTTTCTCCTTTTAAATCGGTTGGATGAAACACCCGGCGTTGTGGAGGATAACTTGCGTTCTTCGAATGCTTCCAAGTTTTTATTGTGGCAGGATGTTCTGATCGGATTATTTGATGAAAATATCCGAGGGTTGGATATGAATCTGCATTATAAACAGCTTGTACGCGAATTAAAGGCTGCCAAGGAAAGGAACCCCCGCGCGTCTCTTTTATTTGGTTTCTATGAGAAATTGGCGAATGTTTTGAGTGTGAAGTCAGAAATGGGTATCCGAATAAAGGATGCATATGACCATCAGGATAAAGAGACAACATCATCTTTGCTAAGAGAAATGCAAGAGCTGATTAAAGAGGTTGAGGCACTGCATTATAAACATAGGGAAGTGTGGTTTTCCTTAAATAAACCATTCGGTTGGGAAGTAATCGAGCTTCGCTATGGTGGACTCGTAGCCCGGTTGAACACTGCACATTTCCGTATTCAGCAATGGATTGAAGGTGAGATTGATAAAGTGGAAGAATTGGAGGAAAAGAGGCTGAAGCATGATGGGCCTAATGGGATTGCTGAAGGCTCTTTAGGAAACCACTACTATCATCGGATTGTCACGGCAGGCAATATTATTTAGGGAGATTGGAGGTGATTTACATGCACCCCTTGCTGAAGAAGGTTAAAGGAGGCTTGATCGTCTCCTGTCAGGCACTCGATAATGAACCACTATTCGGTTCTGAAACAATGAAAAAAATGGCAATGGCAGCAATGATGGGCGGAGCTGTCGGCATAAGGGCCAATACAGGCGCTGATATTATTGAAATGAAAAAAGCAGGTATATCGCCTGTTATCGGATTAGTAAAAAGAGACTACCCTGATAGTGAAATCTATATCACTCCAACAATGAGGGAGGTAGATGAAGTCGTCGGGGCAGGTGCGGATATCATTGCCTTCGATGCAACGGGGAGAGTCCGGCCCAATGGTCTATCGCTTTCTCAATTTGTTGAACAAATCAAGAAGAACCATCCAGGCCATTTGTTAATGGGAGATATATCGACTCTGGAAGAGGGGATGTTTGCAGCGCAATTAGGGCTCGATATGATCTCGACCACTCTTTGTGGATACACCCCATTTACAAGTCATTATGAATCATTCAATAAAGAGTTGTTAGTTGAGCTTATTTATAAAACGGATGTACCTGTCATAGCAGAGGGTAGGGTTGATACCCCTGAGCTTTGCGCAGAATGTATCCGATTAGGTGCACATGCCGTTGTTGTTGGATCTGCCATTACCAGGCCACAATTGATTACAAAACGGTTTGTTACTGAAATGCCTGATATAAAGGACGTGTAGGCGTTGAATACGATTGGTGTTGACATAGGTGGAACAAAGGTGAAGGCAGGCATCATCGATCAAGATGGTCACCTCTTGACCCAAATAGAAGAAAAGACAAACAAGCAAGATTTAAAAACTCAATTATTATCTATGGTTGAGTGTCTTCTAAAGCAAGGGCACTGTGAGATTCAGGGAATAGGAATCGCAACGGCAGGTAGGGTGAATGTGGAGGAGGGCCTCATTCATTTTGCAACATCCAATTTACCAGGGTGGACGGGAACTAGAGTCAGGGAGTTGGTCGAAGAACGTTTCGGGTTACCCGCGGTGGTAGATAATGATGCGAATTGTGCAGCGTATGCAGAAATGGAAATAGGCTCTGCTACCCAAGACAGACATTTCATCTGCATCACGTTAGGGACAGGTATTGGTGCAGGAATCATCATAAATGGAAAGTTGCACCGTGGTGAAAATGGTGGTGCCGGAGAAATTGGCCATATGGTTTTTGAGCCAGGCGGAAGGCTATGTAACTGTGGAAAAAGAGGGTGTTGGGAGCAATAATGTTTCTGGTACAGCTTTATCCTTGGATATAAAAGAACAGGGTGGTTTATTGAAGGGAAACATCCGTCCTGACGAGCTTTTCAAGCTTGCATATGAAAATCATCCGATTGCTGTCCCAATTATTGACCGCTATATTACAAACCTAGCCATTGGCATGGTTTCTCTACAAAATATCCTGGGGATAGATTGTTTTGTAATAGGTGGAGGAGTAATAAATTCAAGTCAATACTGGTGGAAACAATTATTGACTAATTTAAACGAGGTTACAGATCAGCCTCCATTGGTAAGAAAAGCAATGTTAAAGAATGATGCAGGAATGCTGGGTGCCGCATTGTTGGCAAGGGAAAATGCGACGAACAAACGAAGGGGTGAATAAAATGCCGGTTTATCGAGAGTTACAGGCAGATCTTATTATTATTGGTGGGGGGCTTGGTGGGTGTGCAGCTGCATTATCAGCACTGCAATCAGGTAAAACCGTTATTTTGACGGAGGAAACCGAATGGATTGGTGGACAAATAACGAGCCAAGGTGTGCCGCCGGATGAACATCCATGGATAGAAAGCTTCGGTGCCACTAAAAACTACCGGAAATTCCGCAGAAAAATCAGGGAGTACTATTTGAATCACTTCCCGGTGAAGAATAGCCAGAGGATAAGCGACCGATTCAACCCTGGTAATGCAATTGTAAGTTCAATCAGTCACGAACCACGAGTGGCTTTGCGTGTGCTATATGATATGTTGGCACCATATCTATCAAGTGGAAAACTCAGGCTGTTAATGGAATATAAAATTAAAGATTCAGAAACTGAAAACGATCAAGTCCTTACAGTTACCGTTCATCATACGATAACAGGTCATACACTCCTCTTAAAGGGCAAGTACTTTTTGGATGCAACCGAATTGGGTGACGTATTGCCCCTTGCCAATGTGGAGTATGTCATTGGTGCGGAATCACAAGCGGAGACAGGCGAAGCCCATGCACCAGAGGGTCCGGCAGAGCCCTTCAATATGCAGGCTTTCACTTATTGCTTTGCAATCGATTATATCGAGGGTGAAGATCATACCATTGAAAAACCTGCTCAATATGACTATTGGAAAAGTTATCAGGCAGAATTTTGGCCTGCAAAGCAATTAAGCTGGTGGGGTGTGGTCCCTCATACATTGGAACCAATTGAATACTCATTCTTTTATGAGCCGGACCGTTTTTCGCTATGGAATTACCGCAGGATAATCGATAAATCAAATTTTGAACCAGGAACGTTCCACAGTGATATAACCATAGTCAATTGGCCGCAAAATGATTATTGGTTAGGTCCTATCATTGATGTGACGGAAGAAGAGAAGGAAAAGCATTTAGCCTCTTCAAAACAATTAAGCCTATCCCTGCTATATTGGATGCAAACGGAAGCACCTCGTCCTGATGGAGGGACCGGTTATCCGGGTATCAGGTTAAGAAAAGATGTTTTAGGTACCGAGGATGGGTTGGCCAAATACCCGTATGTACGAGAATCGAGAAGAATCAAGGCAGTATATACAGTCAAAGAACAGGATATAAGTGGTGAAATAGAAGGGAAGGATCGTGCAACATTTTTTGAGGATAGTGTCGGAATTGGCTGCTATCGACTAGACCTTCATCCAAGCACAGGATTGAATACATATATTGATATTTCCGCACATCCATTCCAGATTCCCCTTGGCAGCTTAATACCAGTACGAGTCCGGAATTTGTTGCCTGCCAGTAAAAATATCGGAACCACTCATCTTACAAATGGCTGCTATCGACTTCATCCCGTGGAATGGAATATCGGAGAAGCGGCTGGCCATCTGGCTGTATATTGTATGGACCATAGCACCGCCCCTCATGAAGTGAGAAACAATGAACAATTATTAAGGGATTACCAGACACGGTTAGTGAAGGCGGGTATCGAACTGGAGTGGCCGGGAATTCATAAAGTATGAGTAAGAATAAGAATGGAGTGGAATAGCATTGATCGCTCTAGTTGACAAAAGTGAAAAAATGAAAAACCTAGTGAACTTCACCAATCACTTTTCTGACCCTGAACAACTCTTAAATCAAAATCTATTACAATATAAGTTTATTTTTATCAATGGGAATGTAAATGGAATTCCCTTGAAATTATCCTATGAACTTCTTGAAAAGCTATGGTCCTTTGTGGAGCAAGGTGGCATCCTTTATGGCGAACTAATCAATTGTGAAGACTTTCCGGCTTCTCGGCTTTTTGGGTTCAAGCAGGATTTTACAGTGACCAATCGACGTCTGGAGAAGTTAGTCATTGATAGTGACCACTTTGGAAAAAAGGGGAAATTGCTCGAATGGCATGGTCCCTTTTTAACAGGTTTTACCTTCGATACAGAAAGGATATTGGATATCGGTCATTTTAAAGAAACTCACAGGACGGAAGCTGAAGGGAACTATCCTGGAATCATCGTGAAAAAACATGTTGAAGGGAAAGCGGTTTTTTCCACGTTTTCCTTTTTAAGCAGTGAGCAGAACTGGACGCTACGGCCATACTGGTTATGGAACGAGGTTGTGAATTTCCTGCAATCCGAACATCACTTGCCGATACAGCCCATACAACCGGTCATTCAACTATCAAAGTATAAAGATATTAATCTAACCATTGAACAAGGAGTGAATTGGTTTTTATCTTCAGGGATTTTGCCGAAAGAAGATGGAAGTCATGGGGTGTATGAAAATGTCCATTCGATCCGAAGTGATATAAGTAAGGATTTAAGGCCGGATTGTCATGCCCATACTGCTCTATTATTTTATTTGTATGGGGAATATACGAAGGAAAACAAATGGTTGGAGATATCCGATAATTTACTGACTTATTTGTTCCAAGCGGGCTATCAGGATACGGATGAAAATTCAGTCACATATGGTTTTTGGAAATGGTTCCAAAGTCCAAAAATCAAACCGGACCAGATATTCTCCGATGATAATAGCTGGGTAGCACTCGTCCTTTTATACCTTTATCGAAAAACAGGGAAAACGGAATATAAAAATAGGGGACTATCAACAGCTTATGCACTATTAAACACACAAAATGTAAATGGATTGCGCCCGGAATGTATCCGTGAAAAAGAATTATTGGACAACGAAAAAGTGTATTTTCAACATTCAACATCAGTCAGCATGAATCCGCATTTTGAATCGATCGTCCACGCTGCATTTATTCAAGCCTATTACGTTTCAAATGATGAAAAATTCCTACAGATTGCTCATCGAGGGACAATGACTTTGCTTGAAAATAAAAGAGATCTAAAGTTTATGTATAGCAAAACAGCTGGTTACAGCAGATTCCTTTTATCATTGGCCCAAATGTACAAGGTAACAAAGGATGAGACAATCCGCCATGGCTTATATGAAGTCCTGGAATACTTATTTGAAAATCAGCATGAACTCGGCGGTATCGAGGAAAGCGATAATCCAGATCCAGAACGATATGGAACGGAGGATACTGGTGTTTACCGTTCGAATAATGAAGGTATTGCCGATCAGTTATATACAAATAATTTTTTGCTTGTGAATGCTTGGGAGGCTTATAAAGCAACTGGAGACCCGGCAGTCAAAGAAAAGTATGAGAAGTTGGTACAGTTTATTGCTTCTATTCAAATCACTTCCCCAAAAGAACAATTTGATGGTGGGTGGATGCGATCCTTCCACATGGAAAGTACAGAATATTTTGGCAATAACGGCGATACAGGTTGGGGTGCATATGTGATAGAGAGTGGCTGGACCAATGCCGTCATACTTTCAGGACTGATTTTAAAAGAACTGGATCAGTCGTTGTTGGATTGATGGAAAAAGTGTGGAGGGTGAACATGTCGGTTATTCAATGCACCATTTTAAATGATGAGATACCTATTAAGTTTGCTAAAGAAGAGTTAAACAAATATGCAGGGCAGGTTCAACATCCCATCACGTATTCGTTTGTATTGGGGTTGGAGGAAGATTTTATCCGGAAGGGTTTAATCGATCAGTCTACTCTTGAAGGTGGAACCGATGCCTTCCAGCTGCTAGAAAAAGAAAGCGAGATTTATGTTATCGGATCAAATCCGCGGTCGGTGCTTTTTGGTATTTATCATGCATGTAAAAAACTTTTTGGGTATAAGTGGGTCAGCTTCATATCTGATGAAAATATAGAATGGAAAGGTTTCGGAGCTCCTGAGATAAAAAGCGGGAAAATGAAAAGAAGAGGTCTCGTTGTTGAAAATTATGATGATACTACCTTTCTTCTGCAGTTAATCGATTGGGCGGCGAAACATAAAATAAATGAACTTTTTTTCACCATCATGCTATGGGATAAAGTAAAGCATACAGTCGCAGATGAGATAAAAAAACGTGGGCTGACCATCACACTTGGTGGGCACAGCATGCATTATTTAATCAAGGACATATCCCATTCGAAGAGCAAGCAGGTTGATTTTACTGATGATGGCTGGAAGAGTTTAATGATCAGTAAGATCAAGGGTTATTGTGAAGAAACGGATTCGATAAAACGACTATCCTTATGGCCAGCCGATATCGGGATTAAAGATAATCAGGATTTTTTAACACATTATATTGAATTCATCGAACAGATTCATAAGCATATTCCAGATATTCAAGTCGAGCATATCGCATACAATGCGGGATTATCGTGGGAGATGTTAGAGCTCCAAGATGAATCTGCCAGCTCAAAAACAGTAGATACTTTATATGCATTTTGGGGAAGGAATTATAATCAGTCCTTTAAGAAGGAAGATAGAGCATATAAAGCATTCCAAAAATGGTGTGATTCAACCAAAGCCAACCAAAGGCAATTGGCGGTTTTTGAATATTATAGTGATCACTTTATGTTTGGCGACCTGTTCCCACCTTTATTTCACAGGATTCGCGAGGATATGGAGCTATATTCCGGTATGGGTATCGAACATATTGTCAATCTTATTGTCCCTTATTTCCCAAAGGAAAACCCTATGGAAATGGATGATCAATATCCATGGAAGCTGATGCAATTAATGAATAGTTATTTCTTCGCCAGATTAGCTTGGGGAGATCCTTATGAAGTCGTTGAAGAAGACTTCTATTCCATATTTGAAAACCATCAGACTGAAGTTAAACAAGCACTTAATAAACTAGAAGGATTACTTTCAGAGGTTTCAAAATGGAATGTGCCATTGTTTCCGAGTCGGCTGATTGATCCAGAAAAAGTGGAGATGCATGATGACTTCCATTTAATTATCAAAGATATTAAACAGTGGAAATCAGATATTGACCCATTAAAGTTGAATGATGTGAATGAAATTACGGATCCGTATAGCTTGGTTGCTTTTTATATAAATTATATTAGTGAAAAATTAGGGGAGTATTTATGCAAGTGGGAAGAAAAAGCTGATTAGAGGGTAGATCAACATCGGAATGGTTTAGCTTTCTTTATTAGGGGGAGAATGCATGAAACAAAGAATTGTGTTTATTGGTGACAGTATTACATGGTGGGGAATTAGTGAGGGCGATGATATCGGTACCGGGTATGTACGCCTACTTCATGATTATTTAAAAGTTACTTATCCAGAGCGGGAATTGGAGATTATCAATAAAGGAATTAGTGGGCATAGGGTAATTGACTTAGCCGAAAGGTGGGATAGGGATGTAATTTGTTTGCAGCCGGATATTGTTTCTATCTCGATCGGTATCAATGATGTTGCGAGGCAGTTTGATTCTCCAGATATCGAACATATGTATCCAGAGCGTTTCGAGGAGGTTTATGACTCCCTCCTTAAAGCTGTCAAGGAGAAAACAGGTGCCAGTATCGTATTGATGGAACCAACGGTCATTAAAGAAAATATTCAAAGTGAAGGGAATAATATCCTTAAATCCTATGTTACCATCACTCATAAATTAGCTGAAAAGTATAATGCAACCGTCGTCCCGACACATAAAGCATTTATTGGGGTGTTGGAGTCGGGTAGCGGCCTTCCTCTCACAAATGATGGTGTCCATATGACCACTATGGGAAATATGTTAATGGCAAAAACGTGGATTCAGGCAACAAAGTCACTATTAGGTTAGGAAAGAGAGCCATTCGTTTACTTTCAAGGTTCATTGATATAGTAATTCTTTATTCGGTAGGATACTTCATTTCGAATAGTCTCATACGGATTCGGAATTCTTCAAGGAATTAGGCAGTGCAGCTGCCAACCGAGCACATAAAGAGAAAGCCAAGGAAGAAAAAGCATCCAAGAACCAAGGGGAATGGAATGGGATGAATTAATCTTTGTTAATAAAAGAATGAAAAAGCCTTCATTCCCAAACTAAACGGGAATGAAGGCTTTTTTGCATTATTTAAACTCGATCAATACTGGATGCTGCTCCTCAAACTCCATATCATCCCAAGAAAATACATGTAATAGCATTTCAATGTTTTCTTCAATTGCTGGAAGATCACCTTCGTAATTTTGGATGGTTAGTACTGAATCAGCTAATTTGCCACCGGAGATTTCTGTGCTCATGAATAGCATGTTTTCTTCCACCATTTTTCCATCAGCAGATACTTCTCTTGCTTGGATTTCGATGGTGTCGGCTCTTTTATTTTCCACTTCGAAAGTCACATCAATTTTTTCTTCGTCCCATTCTTTATCTACAATTTTTTCCACGCTGATCAACGTGGCTTTGATGTTTTCGTTGTCGACAATCACCTTGTTGAACTCTTGCTTGGAATTCTCATCCTCCGGTTCTTCAGCTGCTTTTTCTTCGGTTGCTTTTGCATTTTCGTTTGCGGAGGTTACATTTTCAACTTCCTTTTCTTGTACTTCTGTATCTCCACATGCTGCAATAATGCCGGCAACTGCCAACAGCATGGATAATAAAAGAATTTTCTTCATGATGTCTTCCCCCTATTGTAAAAATTTTGCACGAGAAATATTGTAACATGAAAGCAAAAATTATTTTACAAAAACATTTCAAGAGTGTTACAGTAATTATTTCCAATAAATTGGATAAAAAGAGTGTGCCTTCGAAACAAAGGCACACTCTTGCGATATTTATTCGTTCATGTCGTCAGGGAAGACCGTTTCGTCAAACACTTCTTCTGTTTCCTTATCCTGAACCATGATTTTTACTTTATTATCCTCAGGCTTTGCGCCATCGTATATTTGATACATCATGCCGCCAAAGCCTAATGTGAATGTGGCAAATGCATCCATGCTGTTTTCATACGCAGCTTTGTCCACAATCATCGTGAACTCGGTAAGAGAATCGTTAAATGTGACGTCTTGGATGGAAACATATTCTTCGCTTGTTTTCATCTCTTCGATGGCTTCCGTGATCCCTTGCTTCATTTCAGCAAGCATTTCTTTGTGTTGTGCTTTGCTCATCTTGTAAGTAACAGAGCCATCATCATTCTTTGTAGCCTTGATTCCTTCAGCCTCTGCTTCAGCAACAGCATCATCTATATTTTCACCTTCAAACATAGAAGCTGGAATGGTTACTTCCACATTGAATAATCCCTTATCTACACTTGCTGTATCTTCTTTACTTTCAGAGGTATCTTGTTCTTGCATTTTCTCTGATTCCACAGCCTCTTTTTCTTTATCAGAAGAACATGCAGCTAGTATCATCATAGCGGCTAAAAGCATTAACATAGTTAACTTTTTCATTTTATTACCCCCTACATTTTGTAAAAATCCCTTAACAAGTGTAACGTCATATACATTTTCTTGCAATAATTTAAACTTGGGGAAATATTGGATGAAATGCAGAAAAAGAAAGTGAGTTTTAACAAAAATCTCATTAAAGTATCTCCACTTGCTCATACTAATTTTGGGAGGGAGAGCGACTTATGATACAAATTTGGTTAGCAGGTCTATTATTATTGGCTCAGCCTGTGGAGCACGTTGACAACCGCTTAACGGTCACCCAACAGGGGCAGGAGATTTCCATTATGAACCGTGAGAATTTCACGATGCCACTTCCAGGAACACCACTGATCAACGATAAAAAATACGACGAGTTTATTGAAAAATTAGATCAGAAAATTTACCGTGCTCCCCAAAATGCTGTGATTAACGACCAGGGCGGAATCGACCCGGAACAGGTAGGCTACAGACTGGATCGACAGTTGTTTAAGGAAAAGTTTTATGAATATTTTTATAGCAATGGTCCTTCAGAGGTGGAAGTGCCTCTAGCGGAGGTATATCCAAAGGTCGATAGTGAGCTGCTTGCTGATATTCGAATAAAACAGATTGGTCAATATGTTACATATTTTAATTCTTACAATAAAAGTCGTTCTCATAATATATTTCTTGCCGCAGAAGCAATTGATAATCATGTTATTTTCCCACATGAGACATTTTCCTTTAACAAAGTGGTAGGCAAAAGAACGCTGGAGAAAGGGTACCTCCGTGCGCCGATCATTGTGAGAGGGGAATTGTCAGAGGGTGTAGGCGGAGGTATTTGTCAGGTGTCATCCACCTTGTTTAATGCTGTGGATCGGGCCGGGTTGAAAATTGTTGAGCGTTACTCCCATAGCAGGAACGTCCCTTATGTTCCAGCAGGACGTGATGCAACGGTAAGTTGGTATGGACCTGACTTTCGTTTTCAAAACCAATACAATCAACCGATATTGATTCGCGCAAAACGATATGGGGGTTCCATGATTGTGAAGCTTTACTCTTCTGATGTGATCAATTATGAACCCCGAGTGGTTCCGAGTGCCGATTCTCAATTACCAAAAGAAATTAATGTTGAGCAAGAAACATACGAGGTAACCCCTGAAAGATAACACTATCGAATCGAAAAGAAGGATATCCCTCTCTTTAAAAAGAATACTTCTAGTGAAGAAAATATGAACTAGTGTGGAGGGATTAACATGGGAAGACTGGTACATTTCGAAGTCCATGTAGATAACATGGAGCGTGCAATGAAGTTCTATGGCGAGGTGTTCGGATGGAAGTTTGAGGATTGGACGGACTATGCGGGAATGCCATATTTCGGCGCAGTGACCGGTGATGCGAATGAGCCTGGGGTCAATGGTGCCCTGATGCAGCGTAGAGGTCCTGCACCTGAAGCCAACCAGCCTATGAACGGATATTCCTGCACGATGGGCGTGGTGGATTACGAAGCAACAGAGAAACTTATTCTCGAGCATGGCGGCAAGGTGGCCGTACCGAAGTATGCCCTGCCAGGAATGGCGTGGCAAGGGTATTATGTGGACACAGAAGGAAATGTCTTTGGCGTTCATCAGCCTGATGAAAATGCGAAATAGGTAACAAACAAGGGGACGGTTCTCTGCTTCCGAAGCAGAGAACCGTCCCCTTGTTTCTTCTCCAGACCATAAGAGCAAGAATGAGGTCGAAGTGGCTATTCGTTACTTGTTAAAATAAAATATAAGAAGGAGAGCTAAAAGCAATAGCAAGAACTAAACCAGGAAGGATGGGGAACAGGATGGCGGCTAGTATAAATCTTTCTTTTGAAGAAATGTGGGAGAAAATTATTGCCTGTGACAGTAAATATGATGGGCTCTTTTTTACGGCAGTGAAAACAACCAAAATCTACTGCCGTCCTTCCTGTAGATCGAGGAAGCCGAAGAAAATAAACGTGGAATTCTATCATGACATCAATGAAGTGGAAAAGGCCGGCTTTCGTGCCTGCAAAAGATGCCAGCCAAAATCTGATCATTCTCCACATATTGAACTTGTCAGAAAGGTCATTTCCTTTTTGGTTAATCAATATAAACAAAAGCTGGAATTACAGGATATTGCAGAACACGCAGGTGTAAGTGCCTATTATCTTGAACGGCAATTTAAACAGGCAACTTCCGAAACTCCTCGTTCCTATCTGGAGAAAATCAGGATTGATAAAGCGGCTCATCTTCTAAAAAACACAGATCAAACAAATCTTGAGATCTGCTATGAGGTTGGATTTCAAACCCCTTCCAATTTTTATAAAGTGTTTCGTCGTTTGCAAAATTGTTCGCCCAGTGAATATCGCTCCCTGATAAGAAAAGAGATGCAGCAATGAATTGGATTGACAATGGCTCATCCATTGAAATTTATCCACCGATGGATTTCAATTTTAAAGAGTGTCTCGTGTTTTTAGGACGGTCTGAGCAAGAAGTATTGCATCAAATAAGAGATGGTTATTTTTATAAACTGATAAAAATAGATGGCGAATCGGTATTGTTGGAAATTGGGGAAACCAAAGACTCCATTCGAGTAGAATTCCCAAGCAGTAGCCCAGATCCAGGTGTACGTGAAAGAGCCGCTTCCTATGTATGGGAATACTTTGATATGAATCAAGAGTTGGGAAGCTTTTATGAAATGACTGATAAAGATAAGGTTTTACAGAAAATCGTCCAAAAATATCGCGGCTTAAGGATTATTTGTATTCCGGATTTATTTGAAGCGCTGACTTGGGCTATTATTGGGCAGCAAATCAATTTAGCATTTGCTTATACGCTAAAAAAACGATTTGTTGAACACTTCGGAGAATGTCTCACTTTTGAAGGAAACACCTACTGGTTATTCCCTGAATTTGAAACAATAGCACATATAGAAATAGAGGATTTAAGAAAACTCCAGTTTACCTCAAGGAAAGCGGAATATATTACGGGAGTTGCTAAAGCTATGTCAAGCGGCCAAATAACGAAAGAAGCTTTGCTGCAACAAGATTATCAGCACGTGAAGAAATCATTAATGGCAATCAGGGGTGTTGGAGCTTGGACGGCGGATTATGTGATGATGAAATGCTTACACCATCCCGCTGCATTTCCGATAGCGGATGTCGGTCTTCATCAGGCAATAAAGCATCAATTGGGGCTTGAACGTAAACCGACAATGGAGGAAATAGAGGAGATGTCAACAAATTGGGCAGGATGGCAAGCGTATGCCACCTTTTATCTATGGAGGTCCTTATATGAGTAACAGGCTACATACAATAGATTACGAATCACCGATTGGGGTTCTTGAAATAACGGGAACAGAAGAAGTTATCTGTTCGATCATGTTTGACGAGCGGGATAGAAAAGTAAATCCTATTCAAGAGGACACACCAAAGGTTTTAGCGCTTTGCAGTAATCAGCTTGATGAGTATTTTAAAGGGGAGCGGAGTGAATTTACATTCCCCTACAAATTTGAGGGAACAGCCTTTCAAAAAACAGTGTGGAACGCATTAATAGGAATACCCTACGCCAAAACAGGATCCTATAAAGATATTGCTGTTTCAATCGGCAATGAAAAAGCCATCAGAGCTGTCGGAAGTGCAAACGGTAGAAACAGGTTAAGCATCGTGATCCCTTGTCATCGAATTATCGGCTCAAACGGAACATTAACAGGCTATGCAGGTGGATTATGGAGAAAAGAATGGCTCCTGAACCATGAAAGGACTTTTCATAAAGACTGACAAACAAGGGGACGATTCTCTGCTTCCGAAGCAGAGGGCCGTCCCCTTGTTTGGTTGCAAAATATACTTTATATTCCAACGATGTAAAAATGTTATAATAAATCTGAATGTATTGACAATAAAGGGGAGAGTCAAATGGAGGAAAACCCATTAGTGAAAAGAGATGAAAAGGCAGCTAGGGTGAAGGTGGAAAGAAAAGAAGGGGAGCCGACTGCGGCCTTTAAGGGGGCCAGTTGGGCGGCACTAGCGGTAGGTGTTTCTGCTTATCTGATCGGGCTGTTCAATGCCACCATGGAGCTGAATGAGAAAGGGTACTACTTCGCTGTATTGGTATTCGGACTCTATGCAGCCGTATCCCTGCAAAAAGCAGTGAGGGATAAAGAGGAAGGGATTGCTGTAACCGGTATCTATTACGGCCTTAGCTGGCTTGCAGTTATTATCTCTATTTCCTTGATGGCGATCGGATTATATAATGCGGGAAGTATTATTTTGAGTGAAAAAGGGTTTTATGCGATGGCGTTTGTGCTGAGTTTATTTGCTGCGATCACGATCCAGAAGAATATCCGGGACACGCAATTGGCTAGAGAGAAGGATTAAGATAGGCAAAAAGGTTCCCGCACTCCGTTTGGTGCAGGAACCTTTTTGCTACATTAATCGATCTCCTGGCATGCCCACGCATCAATTTCAACTTTAAGTGTCGGAGCTGCAAGTGCGACGACATACAGCAATGTCGTACAAGGAATGTGGTCGCCAAGAAAGTCTTTGACTATTTTTCTTCTTTTGTCCGTGTCAAATTCTCCTGCCAGGTAAAAGACCAGTTTAGTCAGATCTTGAATTCCCATATCGGCGGCCTCAAGATTCCTTTTTATATTGTCCAATGCCAATTCCAATTGCTCCAATGGCTCTTCCGGGACGGATCCATCCAGGGTCATGCCGATTTGACCGGATAAGGTCAGCCATCTGGTTGGTCCGGTCACTTCCATTTGGTGGACATAGGAGCCGACCGGTGGGTGAATGGTTTCTGGGTTTCTAGCGGTTTTCATCCAATCAATCCTTTTCAATTTTTGATTAAAAAGAGATTGGGTATCAATTTCTCCCAATCTCTCTCGTTTTTATAGCGTATTTTTGCAGGGATCTTTAACTTTTTTGCCCTCAGTGGAGAAGCTGTTGTGCCTGGATAGGCTGGTAAAATGGAGGTTGTTAGAATGATTGTGAAATTTGTTAGAATGTTGGGCCAAGTTGTTAGAATGATTCCGGATTGTGTTAGAATGTTCAGCTTATCTGTTAGAATGATGGACAAAATTGTTAGAATGCCCTTGAATACCTAGGTGTAAGTCTGGGGGGTATACTGTAATTCTACTAAATTCGTCATTTATTCTACCAAACAGTCCAATTATTCTACCAAGCACCTCAGTTATTCTACCAATTGGCTCGTTTTTTCTAGCAAATCAAATTCAGAGCTACTCCGAACAAAGTGGTGGCCGGGTCTACTGCTTCGAAAGCAATAAAACCGCCCAACCGAACCTTATTCCGCAGAACCAACTGCCTCTTTAATCGAACCCTCTTGTTGAACCAGTCTATCATCAAACCACCCGATCAAATGCTGCAAGCGCTCCAAGCGGTGCTTCGGCTTACCGGAACGTGACAAATCATGATTCTCATCCGGGAAGCGAACGAGCTTCGTTTCCACACCTAGACGTTTCAAGGCGATATACCATTGCTCCGCCTGTTCCATCGGGCAACGTAGGTCCTGTTCGCTGTGCAGGATCAGAGTCGGCGTTTTGACATTACGTGCATGGTGAAGAGGGGAGATTTCGAGCAGTTTTACTGCGTCCTCCCATAGATCCGCATGTCCGTGCTGCCATTCGGTGAAGAAGAAGCCGATGTCGCTTGTTCCGTAGAAGCTGTGCCAGTTGCAGATGCTGCGCTGGGTGACGGCTGCTTTGAAACGGTCGGTGCGGGTGACGATGACGTTGGTCATATAGCCGCCGTAGCTTCCGCCTGTCACGAATTGCTGCTCGTGATCAATGTAGTTGAAGTTTGCCAGGGCGTAGTCTGCTCCTGCCATGATATCCTCATAATCCATGCCGCCGTAATCCCCGATGACAGCGTTCACGAAGTCGTGGCCATAGCCATGGCTGCCTCGTGGATTTGTGTAAAGGACGACATATCCTTTTGAAGCCATCAGCTGCATTTCATGGTGCAGGCCATTTCCATAGGCGGTTGCCGGTCCACCGTGAATCTGAAGGATCATCGGATATTTCTTGCCTTCTTCAAATCCATAAGGCTTTAACACCCAGCCTTCGATTTCCTTGCCATCTGTGCTTGGATATTTGAAGTTTTCTGGAGTGCTTAAATGAATCTCACTATAGAGCGCTTCGTTCCAATCCGTTAACTTCTCTACATTTGACACATCATTCAGGTCCTGAACCACCAGGTCACCTGTGGAGTGAGGGGTAGCAAGAACCAATACTGCCTGATCGTCATTCACGATATCGTAGGAAGTGACCACTCCATCAGCAGGGGAGAGGGCTTTTGAAACTTCTCCTTCGATGCTTACCTTGAACAATTGGCAATCCCCGCCGACAGTGGCATGGAAGTAGATGTTTGAATTATTGGAATCCCAGACCAATCTTGGCTCGGCCGTGTCATACTTTGCATCGACCCCAACAAGATTTCCGACTGTGTAATCGAAGCTTTCCGTCAGGTTTTTGACGGCACCGGATTCTACTGAAATCAGAAGAACATTCGCATTCCCCTGGCTTCTTTCGCCGCGGTCATGACCTGCCACTGCCAGCCATCTGCCGTCTGGAGATACGGAAGGCGCCATCACGTAGCCGTTTGCCTGATAAAATAGGGACTCATCTTTTGCTTCAATATCGTACTTCCAGATGGCAGGTAGGTAGCCCCATTCTTTGTCCTCTGCCTTTGTTCCGATATAGAACAGGTTTTTCCCATCCGGAGTGAACCGAGGCTGGCCAAAGTCATGCTCGCCATCTGTAACCTTTGTATAGGACTTCGCATCGATATCAAAAAGATACACATGCTTGCGGTCCTCATTATAGATTCCAACTCCGTCCCCTTTATAGCGAAGTCTTGTAATCACCTTCACGTCGCTTTGTTCTTCTTTTTTCTCTTCCTTATCGGTTGATAGCTTCAGCTCGCCGCTGATGGTCAGGGCAAGCTGCTTTCCGTCCGGAGACCAGACAAATTCCCCGATTCCCTGCTTGACGTCTGTCAGCTGAACCGCTTCGCCGCCGTCCGTATGTAAAAGCCAAACCTGATTCTTACCTGTACGGTTGGAGCGGAAGGCAATCGCTTTTCCATCCGGTGACCACTTCGGAGCCACATCTTTTACTAGGCTATCCTTGGAATAATGTGAAGTGAACTGTCTGCCTTCGCCTTTTAAATCTGAAATAAAGATGGAAGAATAATAGCCATCCTTCTCCTTATCAACCTGAGTCAGGACATAGGCCACCTTGTCCTTGCCGGGGGATACTTTCGGGTCGCCGACAAACTTGAATTTACATAGGTCTTCTGCTGTAATAGGACGTTTCGTCATTTTTACATACCTCCATATTTGAAAACTATGAATCTATCATAGCATTTCGTGAGGCGAAATAAAATATTATTTTTTAGACATTTCAGTATTTTAGGAAAATATAATAAAGGATTTCATATATTTAGAAGTATTTTCTAAATCCGTGACGAATATATAGAAAGACTAAATGAATGGAGGGTATGAAAATGTCTACAGTAAACAGAAATGTGAAGCAATATCGGGTTGAGGAGTTATTGAATTCAGAGGCGATCTACCATAATTCCATCTCATATGATGGTAGTCATGTATTGTATTCCAGTGATAAAAGTGGGGTGTTTAATGCGTATGCTGTCCCGATATCCGGTGGGAATCCAACGATGCTGACCGATTCAGTCGACGATGCAGTAGATGCCATCTCTTATTTTCCGAATGACAATCGATTCCTTTATCTGCAGGATAAGGGAGGAAATGAGATCTTACATATTTTTGTCAGGGAAGAGGATGGTTCTGCGAAGGAACTGACTACAGGAGAACAGGAACGTGCGGAATTTTATGGATGGGCCAATGACGGGAAAAGTTTTTTCTATGGTTCCAATAAACGGGATCCCATGTTCATGGATGTGTATGACATGGATATAGAAACCTATCAATCTAATTTACTTTTTGAAAACAACGATGGCTATAATTTTGGAGCAATCTCAAAGGATAAAATTCATATCGCTTTTCAGAAGGTTTCCAATGCCAACAATTCCAATATGTATGTGTATAATCGAAAATCCGATGAAATGAAACTTCTTAGTGATCATGAGGGGGACATAAAATACAGCCCGAAGACCTTTGATGAAACATCCACTTATCTGTATTTCCTGACCGATGAAAGTTCGGAGTTCCTCGAGTTGAAAAAGATGGAGTTTGCGACAGGTATAACTGAGCTGGTCGCCAGTGAACCGTGGGATATTGAGCGTGCGTTTTTCTCCAAAAACAGCCGTTTTCTTGTTTATTCCATCAACAATGATTCAAAGACGGAAGTAAAGGTGGTGGAGGCCCAAAGTGGGGAAGTACTCGACATGGAAGGCTTACCGGAAGGGCAAATATCCGAAGTGACGGTTTCTGGGGATGAAAGGCTGATCAGTCTTTCGATTAATAGCTCTACGGCTCCAACGAATATATATGTCTATGAAGTGGTTGGAAAAAAGGTGACGAAATTGACGGATACCCTCCATCCGGATGTGCAGGAGGAAGACTTGGTAAAAGCGGAGATTGTCCGGTTTCCATCCTTTGATAATCTCGAGATTCCAGCCATTCTGTATCGACCGCACCAAGCCTCGGTTGAAAAGGTGCCAGCCCTTGTATGGGTGCATGGAGGTCCAGGCGGGCAATCAACTGTCGACTATAATCCGCTGCTGCAATATTTGGTTAACCACGGCTTTGCCATTTTGGCAGTCAATAACCGCGGAAGCTCCGGCTATGGCAAAACCTTTTTCAAAGCGGCCGACCTGAAACATGGAGAAGTGGATCTGGCAGATTGTGTGGAAGGGAAAAATTATCTGAAAACACTGGAATGGATCGATCACGATAAAATCGGTATTATGGGCGGAAGCTATGGTGGCTACATGGTGCTGGCGGCTTTGGCATTCCGTCCAGAGGAGTTCAAGGTAGGGGTCGATATTTTTGGAGTGACCAACTGGGAACGCACATTGAAGAGCATTCCTGCCTGGTGGGAATCCATGAGAGATGCCCTGTACCAGAAGCTCGGCAATCCATACGAAGATGTAGAGTATATCCGAAGCATATCCCCTGTTTTTCACGCAAATCGGATTAACAAGCCAGTCATCGTTCTCCAAGGGGCTAACGATCCACGAGTTCTGCAGGTGGAATCGGATGATATGGTCGAGGAATTGCGGAAAAATAATATTCCGGTTGAGTACGTCGTTTTCCCGGACGAGGGCCATGGATTTTCTAAAAAAGAAAACCGTATTACGGGATACCTTGCTATTTTGGAGTTTGTGGACAGCCATTTAAAATAAGAGGGAAAATTTAAAGCTAACAGGAGAGATTCCATGCTCAACCAAAAAAGAATTCGGGATTACGGAGTCAAAATCGGAAGAATGGACACAGGGCACAATAACGCCATTACAGATGTAGAAGGAGTCACAGTCGGTCATGTGACCCTGAGCGATGGAAAGATGCAAACTGGAGTGACCGCCATTTTGCCGCACCAAGGAAACATCTATAAAGAAAAGCTGATTGCCGCAAGCCATGTGATAAACGGATTCGGAAAAACGATGGGGACGATTCAGATGGCGGAGCTGGGTACATTGGAAACACCGATTATTCTGACCAATACATTAAATGTCGGGACAGCAGCAGATGCGTTGATCGACTACACGCTGGAGCGAAACCCGGAAATCGGCCGGACTACCGGAACCGTCAATCCAATCGTCGGGGAATGCAACGATATGTTTTTGAATGATATAAGGGAAAAGTTCGTGAAGCCGGGGCATGTTCTTCAAGCACTTGAACATGCCTCAACGGAATTTAAGGAGGGAGCGGCAGGTGCTGGGACAGGCATGCTCTGCTACTCCATGAAAGGGGGCATCGGTTCTGCATCCCGGATCATGGAAATGAAGCATGGAAAGTACACAATGGGTGTTCTAGTGTTAACGAATTTTGGGATATTGGAGGATCTCAGGATTAATGGCAAGGCAGTCGGCCAAGAGTTGGCAGATGCAATGGAACAGTCTTACAAGGATAAGGATGAAGGCTCCATCATGATAATCGTTGCAACCGACCTCCCAGTATCGGAAAGGCAGCTGAATCGGATCATCAAGCGGTCTGTCACCGGGTTATCAAGGACAGGTTCCATCATTACAACCGGAAGTGGCGAAGTTGTCATAGGCTTCTCGACTGCAACCAGGATCCCCCATGAAAAACCGGAGCACCGCCTATCATTGCCGATGATTCATGAAGAGGATATCGATCTTGCCTTCAGGGCAGTGGGGGAAGCGACGGAAGAGGCAATTTTGAATTCACTTGTTACAGCAGAGTCTGTGGTGGGACGGGATGGCAATGTGCGGCCTGCATTAAAGGATTTAATCGAGGAGTTTACTCTTTCTTTAATTCAGTGATAAAAACAAGTGTGAACAGGCGATGCGATGTTTATAATGTAGATGGAGCAACTATTATTTGTAGAAATGAGTGGTAAGCTGTGACTGAAGTAAAGAACAATCTTGAGGAGAATTGGCTGAGGAACATCATCCTGTTTCTTAGTAGTCAGACAATTTCCCTTTTTGGCTCGTCCCTGGTTCAATATGCCATTATGTGGTACATAACGCTCACAACTGGTTCGGGTTTGATGATGACGTTATTCATCATTTGTGGCTTTATCCCGTCCTTTATTTTATCGCCTGTTGCGGGGGTGTGGGCAGATCGTTATAACCGAAAAATGCTGATCATCCTTGCGGACAGTCTCATAGCCATTGCCACGCTGATTCTTGCCATTCTCTTTTTGATGGGCTTTGATTCGATCTGGCTGCTTTTTGTGATGGCGGCGGTTCGGGCCTTTGGAACAGGAATTCAGACACCGGCTGTTGGCGCTATTTTACCGCAAATTGTACCAAAGGATAAACTGACGAAGATAAACGGGATAAATGGCAGTATTCACGCAATTATCATGTTCGTCTCTCCGATGGTCAGTGCAGCACTCTTGGCGTTGACTTCGATTGAGGTTATTTTCTTTATCGATGTCATAACAGCAGTTATTGCAATCTTTACACTGTTCACCTTTTTGAAGATCGCCGTTCATGAAAAGGCATCTGTAAAACAAACAACCAGCTACTTCAGTGATTTCAAGCAAGGATTACAATATGTGAACCAAAATGCCTTTCTGAAGCAGTTTTTCCTCTTCTTTGCGGTGTTCTTTGTTTTGATGGCGCCAGCAGCCTTTTTGACACCATTACAAGTAACACGCAGCTTTGGTGAGGACGTGTGGCGGCTTACTGCAATTGAAATTGCCTTTTCCATTGGCATGATGGTAGGGGGAGCGGTCATTGCATCTTGGGGCGGGTTTTCAAATAAAGTGAAAACGATGGGACTTGCGAGCATCATCATGGGTGTCTGTACGTTTGCACTCGGCGTTGTTCCGCAGTTCTGGTTTTACTTAGGCCTCATGACGATATTCGGTCTTGCCGTGCCTATATTCAATACACCTGCGACTGTCTTGCTGCAAGAGAAAGTGGAAGAGGATTATATGGGCAGAGTATTTGGCGTATTTGGGATGATTTCCACTTCAATGATGCCGCTTGGAATGCTGATATTCGGTCCGATGGCTGATTTTATCGCGATAGAATGGCTATTAATCGGAACTGGAGTATTGATCATAATACTTGCGATTCTATTAGGTAGGAACCGCATATTGATGGAGGCGGGCAAGCCTTTAGCGGAGGAATTAAAAGCATAGAGGATGAAAAAGTTAGGGCGGTTATGTAACTGTCCCAATTTTTTTTGCTCCGTTAGAGCATTTTACTAGCTGAAATTTTTCCATATCTGATACGGTAGTAGTACTAAATGAAGTGAGGTGCTGGGAATGAATTTGAATGACTGGTTTGATAGTGGGCTTACGTATGGACAATATGTAGAGGGGATGGCAGTGAACAAAGAAGAAATGGAATCTATCTTTAATAAGTTTTCCCTTGTTGAAGAAAAGGTCGAGTTTTTAAAAGGCAAACAACTTAGAGTCATCGTTTTGACGGAGGACTGGTGCGGCGATGCGCTTTTGAATAATCCGATCCTGATGAAAATAGCCGATGCTGCCGATATGGATGTCCGGTTTATCCTGAGGGATCAGAATCTCGAGCTGATGGATCAGTATCTGACGAATGGAACAGCCCGTTCGATTCCGATCTTTATATTCATCGATCAAGAGGGAAAAGAGGTTGCGGTCTGGGGACCAAGAGCAGCGGCCCTGCAGGAAATGGTCGATCAAGTCAAAGCTACCCTTCCACCTGCAGATGCACCTGACTTTAAAGAGAAGCAATCTGTAGTTTTTAAACAACTAAAAGAGTCGTATGTAAATGATCCCTCTCTATGGAACATAGTTTCTGAAAGCATTTTAGAGAAGCTGAAAGAGAGCGTAATGTAATACGGCCTTTAAACTTTTTACAAAAACCCTGCCTTTATGACTATCAGGCGGGGTTTCATTATTTGGTAAATGCGGAGTTGAACTGACTTTCGACTAAATAAAGAAGGAGCCAATTTTCATGATCAATGATAAACCAATCGCCACCGGTAACACCGCCGCCATCTACCTTCAGGAAAACAAAGCGATTAAAATTTTCCGCGACCACCTGCCTGCGTCAGCCCCGATGTATGAGGCGAATAAGCAGCGGCTCGCCTATGACTTGGGGCTCAGGGTGCCAAAGGTATTGGAGGTCACCAGGATAGAGGGTAAGCATGCGCTTGTAATGGAGTATGTGAAAGGGAAAACCCTCGGGCAACTGGTGATGGAAGATAGGAAGCGGACGGAGTATTTTATGGGACTATCCGTTGATATCCAAAGGGAGATACATAGCAAAAAGATAGATTCGTTGGAAACGATGAAGGAGAAGCTCACACGCCAAATTCAATCTGTTGGATGTCTGGATGAAGAAGTGAAGGCAGCATTATTGAAGAAACTGGGATCGATGGCTTTTGAAAGCAGGCTCTGCCACGGGGATTTCCATCTTTATAACCTGATTCAGACAGATGACGTAATCACGATCATTGACTGGATCGATGCAAGTTCCGGGGATATCAGGGCGGATGTGTATCGGAGTTATTTGCTTTACTCACAGGTTTCGCTTGAACTGGCAGAGATGTATGTGAAGCTATATTGCGAGAAGAGCGGGCTCGGCAAAGAGGAGATTTTTGCTTGGGCGCCGATTTTGGCAGCGGCGAGGCTTGCGGAGAATGTGGCAACGGAGGATGCGAATCGGTTGATGGAGATTATACATGCTAGCTACTGAGCAATCATTGGGACAAGGGAGGGAAAAGGCTTCATAAGGTAGATGAAGCCCAAAACCCTCTGAAAAGTTGAAGGAAAAGGACTTCACAAATAGAATCACGATTCAAACTTGGAGAGCCCCTTATTCGTTCCCAAAAAGGTTATTTAGAGTTTTCATGTTTAAGCCGCTTTGCCGCGGTTTTCCTTGCTTCATTTACCGGTACCGTTCCGAACACTTTCCCCAAGCCGAATTTAGGCATATTTCCGTAGATGGATTCGTAGTGCCCTTTTTGGACAAGGTAGGTTTCGTGATAGATTCCGACCGCGTCGTTGTTGCCGACTTTTTTGTTGAAAGCTTTCCAGGCTTTCAGATGCTTTTGTCCACGGGCGTACGCAAAGAGTTGTTGTTCCGATTGCCAGTATTGCATCATGAAGATGGTACGGAAACTGATAAAGCTCTCCATTGACAGGAAGCCGAGTTCTTTATTTGTGTATAGCTCTTTTATCATGGCTGGCATCGCCAGAAAGACTGGAAACCACTTGTGGATGGCCCACCATTTATTGATCCTCATCCCGATGGTGAATACGACAATATCCGTTCCATTTTCTACTGTATAACGACCAGGGTAAAGTTTGTGCCCCATTCCTACTCCTCCTTGAGTTTTGATATTGTTTCCCCGCACCATTCGATGGCGGCTTTGGTTGTTGCTAATCCATAATTCAATGTAATGATCCAGTACTTGGCATCCTCCTGCCCAATGTAACACGCTGATATTTGGCTTTTGATGGTGTGGTAGATGCTATAGCGTTCCTCTAGCTTTTGCTTGTATTGCCGTACGTGCCCGATTGTGACCTGAGACCCCTGATGTCTGCTGAAGAATAGCTTTAACAGCAGCTCGTTCTTGGTTGTTTCGAGCTCGTTGATAGGATGTTCGAGCCACTTTCCAAGTGCGTCCCTGCCCCTATCGGTAATCTGATATTCCTTCTTATCCGGTTTTCCTTCCTGAGGAGTTTCACGTACAGATGCGTATCCTTGATCAACAAGTTTTTTTAAAATGGGATAGATTTGTCCATAGCTGATTTTCCAGAAGTGAGTTAAACTGCCATCCATCATCTGTTTGATGGAGTAGCCGGTATTGCAGCCGGTTGTGAGTAGTCCGAGGATGGCAAACTGCGTGTTTTCCTTTGTCATGATGACACCGCCTATATCTTTTTGATATATATCATTTTGATATATATATAATGTTCTGTCAATAGCTGGATAATATTAAATGCAATAAAGATGACAAATAAGAAAGCGATCGCACAAATTAATTCAAAATGGAGGACTTTTAAGGTCTATCATCTGTTTTGAGTAGGGAGACCTACTTCCACGCGATATTTCAGTACGAAAGTCTAGTATTCATATAGAGTGAATTTTTATACGATAAAGATACATACAGGAAATTACATAATCTGATGAAATTCCCATATAGAGGAGGGACGACTACTAAACTATCAAGCTATTCATCTCCAAGAATATACAAAAAATCGTGCTAGAGACTGCATTTTCTTTGAAGGATCTATTCGAAAAATAATTGTAGTTGGGAGAGATGGAAATGGAAAAAGCATATCGTAGCATATTGGCATTAGCATTTACCCTGATGCTTGGAATGGTGTTATCGTTAGTCTCAGCTGAGGAGGCGTCGGCCTACAGCTGGACAAGGACGCTCAGTGAAGGGTCGAGCGGAGCGGATGTGAGGGAACTGCAAATCCGTGTAGCAGGATGGGCGGCTGATTCCCCTCAGCAGACAGTCGTGTCGGTGGATGGACAGTTTGGATCTGGTACAAAGGCTGCGGTGATCCGGTTCCAGCGGGCGTATGGTTTGTCGGCGGATGGGGTGGTCGGTCCGCAGACACAAGCGAAGTTGAATGAACTGGAGTCATCGAATGGTACGAAGCATTTCAGCTACAGCGAATTCTATTCTAAAGACGGAAGTGGGTTTAATGGGGGAAACGTATCCGCGGCAACGGTGAAAGAAAATGTTCGTCGCATGATGTACAAGCTGGAAGCGATCCGCGTGAAGCTTGGCAATCGTCCAATGAATGTCAACTCCGGATTTAGAAGCATTTCTCACAACCGCAATGTCGGCGGTGCATCAAACAGTCAGCACACTTACGGAATTGCGGCAGACATCAGCGTATCCGGGGTGAGTACGACAACCGTCAAGAACGCTGCAAAGAGCTCCGGATTCAGCGGCATCTACAGCGAAAGTTCCTTTACCCATATGGACAGCAGGGTGGAATATCCTTATGGAACCCAGTCCTGGTGGTGGGAATAGAAAATCTGGGCCCTTTCAGGAAATGGCATCCAATAAATTTCTCATTGACTATATGAACCCCCGCGTACTATAATCACACTTAATACTTTTAAAAGCATATAGGAATGAAGCTATGAAGAGAATCTATTAAATCTTATCTCCCTGTTGTAGAGAGCCGGCGTTTGGTGAAAGACCGGTACAAAGGTAAGAGGAATTTCAATCTTGGAGCTTTACTTTGCCTGCGTACGCAAATTGGCAAAGCGGTTTTTAACCGTTATATTTAGAGTGGAAAGTCGCATGCTTTCAAGAAGGGTGGTACCGCGTGAATATATCACGTCCCTTCGGAAAACGTGCGGCTTTTTTGTGTTATAGTTTTTTAATTTGGGGAGGAATTAGTGATGCAGCAAGAGGAACAATGGTCATCGAAGTTGGGATTTATTTTAGCGTCTGCCGGGTCTGCGATTGGCCTAGGAGCGATCTGGAAGCTGCCGTATGTAACAGGTGTAAGCGGCGGAGGAGCATTTATTCTATTATTTCTACTTTTTTCCGTGTTGATTGGTTTTCCCCTATTACTCGGTGAGTTTATCGTAGGAAGAAGCACAGGGAAAGAAGCGGTTTCTGCCTACAAGAAAATAGCGCCAGGCTCGAAATGGCATTGGATCGGGTATCTTGGCGTGTTTACCTGCTTTATCCTGTTGTCGTTCTACAGTGTGATTGGCGGTTGGATTGTCCAATACTTGTTTTATGGGGTAACGGGAATGATGGGTAGGTTTGCCGGCGGTTATGAGGGGCTATTTACGGAAGCTGTGTCCAACCCGATTGCGGCAGTTGCTGCACAAGGTGCATTTTTACTCTTGACCATTCTCGTGGTGGCAAAAGGGGTGCAAAACGGCATCGAGAAAATGAATAAAATCATGATGCCTGCATTGTTTATTTTATTCATCGTGTTGATCGTACGCTCGCTTTCCCTCGACAATGCGATGGAGGGTGTTTCGTTCTTTTTATATCCTGACTTTTCAAATATAACGGCAGAAAGCGTGCTGTTTGCGATGGGACAGTCGTTCTTCTCCTTAAGTGTAGGGGTTTCCGTGATGGTTACCTATAGCTCCTACTTATCAAAAAAAGAGAGCCTTGTGCAACCTGCCGTTTCGGTTGTCGGGGTGAATCTATTCATCTCCATTCTTGCAGGTCTCGCCATTTTCCCGGCAGTGTTCTCCTTGGGCTTTGAGCCGGCAGAAGGACCTGGATTGTTGTTTATCGTATTGCCGTCTGTGTTTGACCAGATCATGTTCGGGAAAGTATTCCTGTTCCTATTTCTTGCACTGTTTCTTTTTGCCACCCTTACTTCGGCCTTTTCGATGCTGGAAATTGTAGTGGCGGCACTGACAAAGAGCAAAGGAGGGTCCAGAAGCAAAGCGGCCTGGTTGACAGGTCTTGGGATCTTCCTTGTCGGCATTCCGTCAGCCTTGTCCTATAGTATATTGAGCGAAGCAACCATCTTCGGGAAGACGATATTCGATAGCTTCGATTTCCTTGTCAGTAACATTCTGATGCCTGTAGGCGCCTTACTCATTTCGATTTTCGTTTCTTATAAAATGAAAAAAGATATCCTTAAAAGTGAGGTTATCCAAGGGTCAAAAGGGTTGAATGGCTTATTTTCGGTTTGGTTTTTGTTGATGAGATATGTGGTGCCCGTTGTGATTGTAGTCGTGTTTTTGAATGTTGTGGGCTTGATATAAACATGGGGACAGGTCCCGTGTCCCGTGGGACGCGGGACCTGTCCCCGTTTAGAATTGTATCGTCGTAACAGACTTGAGTGTTTCTATAAAATGCTCAGGAGCTTCAGTCGTTCGCAGTTTCTCAAAATCCCTCTTAGGCATATATTTTTCAAGGAAGGGCAAGGATTCCTCCAACTCATTGGGTCTGCTGCCAAATTTCTCACCAGACAATAGATCGAATCCGAAGTCTGAGTACAGCTTGATCGCCCGGTAGCTTCCAGGCTGCGTATGAAGGTAGACCGGGTAATCCTCCTGCTTCAGGTCTTTCATAATGATAGAGAGCAGGGCACGCCCGATTCCCTTTCCCTCATAAGATGGTAGAACCTTAAACCAATGAATGGTGTAAAACAGTCCGTAAGCCTTCCACAGCAGGCAGGTGGCAACAGATTCCCCGTATTTATCACACACAACCAACGTTTTCTCAAAAAACAGCTCCTCACTTAAGCCATACGTCGTGTCGAAGAAATCCTCCATAAAAGGTTTGTATTCTTTCGCAGTTTCAGGGTCATCAAAGGGCATGGCCATCCAGATATCCATTTCGTCTTTTCTCAAATTTCTAACATGGAAGCCTTCAGGCAGCTCTGTGAGAGCCTCTCGGTTTAAGGATGGACACATCATAAATATATTTAAATCAGGTATTTCTTCCATCACTTTATTTCCTCCTCCATTATCCGTTCACACTCAATACATGCTTCGCCATCTTTTTATATTCATCCAATTCCGACTTGATTGCAAACTCTGCAATGGCAATGGGATAGGCTGCTGCAAGCTCGATGACATGCTGCACCATATTCGGCCACACATAGCCTCCTGCTATTTTATAGTGTTTCACTAATTCTTTTAAAGCTTCTTCCCCAAAAGTCCGGTAGTGTGAAACGAAGTCATTGGCGGTATCTGTGACGGAAGCTTCTGTCCAATCGATGAATCCGGTCACTCTGGCATCCTCATCAATCAGGATATGTCCTGCATGCAAATCGCCATGGACAAGTCCTGTCATCTTTGGCCAAAGGGAATCCTCAGTCACCCAGGCCTGCCATCTTGCCCACAGTTCTTCGTGGACATCGAACTCCGCTTTCACTTTTTCCATTCGCTTCGCCATATTGGCCCTTGCCTGATCCGCCGTTTCTACTGGCAACCCGGCCATCTTTACCTTTTCCTGATCAATCTGATGCAGGGAAACCATCGCTTCGGCTAAGGTTCGGTTGAAGAGGCCAGGAACATTCTTCTCATCGAGTTCCCACACGTAGGCCTGAGCGGCATGATCAATCGTTCCGGCAGGTACACCATTCAATCTTTTGTATGCGATTAACTGGTCTGCGTACACCAACCATTTCGGAGCCTGCACACAAAGATTATCTCCGACTACATCCAATGTTTGCTTTTCCTTTTGGGTGGAGTCCATCACGTCTTTCCTTCTTGGGAAGCGTAACACCCACTTTTCCTCATTTATATCAGTTGCGAAAACTACGAGAAAATCCAAGCCCGACTCGTTGAATACGAGAGAGTCGCGCTTTATATCAATTCCGTTTTGCTTGGCAATATCGATTATTTGATTATTTGTAAGTTTCATTTCACATTCTCCTCAGTATTAATTTTAAATGCAAAAAAGCACAGGCCCCTACCTGTGCAACGGAGTAAATGGGTATGCAAAAGAAGCCCAAGAAATGGTCGGATTCTTAGAAGTGGCTTTGAAATAAAAAAACACAACAAAAAAGAGGACAGACTAAGTCCCCCTCTTTTTCACATCACATATCGTAAAATAAAGGTTTCCTAAAAGTAGGCAGACCAATCCCATTTACCCTGCACACAGGCAGAGCCTTTGAACGTATTAAATTAACGGTTCAAAGCTTGGGAACGAAGTCGCATACTTGCAATCACTAGGAAAACCTCCATTTCTTTAAAAGTTAGGTATATTCTAACATGGATGAAGGAAGTGTTCAAGGTTTAAAAGGATGACGGGGGACCTATTTGGCTATTTCACTAAAACGCCATTCGTCACTGCTTGCTTCCTCTTACTCCTCCATTGCCAATATGTACCCATCCGCATAAGCCTTTCAACCGGTCCAACCTTCCAATGGCTTAAATACCAATGACTGATTGCGACCTGGAAGCTGTAGATTACAATGGCCAGCAGGATGCCGTTCAGGACCCCGATTTTACCGAAGAGGCCAAAGCCATAGCCGTAGAATATGGTCGTACAGATGATGCTTTGTAGCAGATAGTTGCTCAGCGATAAACGCCCGACTTTTTCAAATAGTGCCAGTAACGGGTTGAATCCCATCGTGTACAGAAGCGCAAAGGCAAAGATATAGCCCAATCCCAGCAGTGGTGCACCTAACATACCAGCCACTCCTGACCATGTTGAATCAGGGAATGCATAGGCAACAGTTTTTAAAAACAATCCTGCAGGCACGATCACAACCGAGCCGACAAGATATCGCCTGCGTTCATGCTTCGGCTGTTTAAACCAGTCACTTTTCGCTGCATACATTCCGAGAAGAAAGATCGGACACAGGATAAAGGGTGACAGGAGGAAAAGAAAGAAGTAGGCTGCAGGCGGGAGTCCCAGAGGTTCTTCTGCGCTGTTACGGAATTCCTTGATTTCTGTATAGTTCCCTGTCGTGTAAATCTCACTTGCCTTTTCTACATAAGCATCCATTCTTATATCTTCTTCCTTGGTTGCTTCCATGGTGCCAAGCCCCATAAAGGATGTCAAAACGAATAGAACGGAAGCCCAGATAAGCATGGTTTTCTTTTTTCTATTTAAGAAAATCATCATGATCAGGCCCAGGAAACCATAGGTGAATAGAATATCCCCTTCCCAGATGAATATGGAATGCATCAATCCAAGCGCCAATAATAGGAAGGAACGGCGGACGATATGTCGTTTTGCCTTACCGCCGCTCGTTTCCAGTTTCTCTTTAAACTTGATCAGAGAGTAGCCGAAAAGGAACATGAAGATCGGCATGAAGCTGCCTTCCACAAAGATTCGGAGCCAAGTGTTAGCAACCTGATCCCCTGCAAACAACTGAAAATGCTGCAGCTCATCCTTTCCCCAGATTCCGTATTGAAATATAAGCATATTTGCCATCAGGATTCCTATTAAACTGAAACCTCTCATTCCATCAATCACTTTTACTCTTTCTTTCATTCTTATATCTCCTCTCGCTTTTCCATAGGTTTACTATATCGAAGGCAGCTTTCGCTGGTTTTACCGGTACTTTACGAATAGATAAATAATTTCGTATTTGTTCAACTGTTCGTAAAGTTGCTATGCTAAGATATGTACGAGGTGGATATACATGGAAAAGAAAAATATCCTGATTGTGGATGATGAAAAGGCAATTGTGAAGATGCTGGAAATCATGCTGAACAAAGAAGGCTTTCAACATATATATACGGCACACACTGGAGAACAGGCCCTTGCGATCTTGGAAAAGGTGAAGGTGGATGTCATCGTTCTTGATGTCATGCTTCCCGACTGCAGCGGCTTTGACCTTTGTCCAAAGATCAGGCAGATATCTTCCGCCTATATCCTGTTTTTGACGGCCAAGGTATCAGACCTGGATGTGCTGACAGGCTTCGCGACAGGTGGAGATGACTATGTCACAAAGCCTTTCAATCCGCTGGAGATCGCCGCAAGGATCAAAGCTTATCTCCGACGGACCCCAAGTGTGGAAACCCCTGCACAAACCAGAACGGATAAAAAGTACGACTTTGGCAGGTTTATGATAAATGAAGAAGCGGGAGATCTGATTGTCGACGGCCAAGCGGTGCCGTGTCCGACACAGGTCTATTTGCTGCTGCTCTATTTTTGTAAGCATCCCAATATGGTGCTTTCCAAACCCCGTCTTCTTGAAGCGGTCTGGGGTTTTGATCATTATGTAGATGACAATACGGTTTCTGTACATATTAGGAGAATAAGAGAACGAATTGAAAGAAATCCAAGCAATCCGGAGTATTTGGTCACAGTGAGGGGACTGGGCTACAAGCTTGTGAAGGGAAGCGCGTCATGAAGCGGTTAAGAAGAAGGCTGTTTCTCCACTTTTCCTTCCAGTTCATTTCCCTTGCAGTGGGGATGATCGTTCTTTTCGTGCTGCTTATGCTGATCCTGGTCGGTGTGATGACTAAATATGAAGCGGAAGTCAACTACTACCAGACGAAAGTGGAAAGTGTGGCCATGGATACCGGGAATTCCATCAACATATTGAAAATGGCAGAGGGATGGGATGAGAATTTAGCAGAAGAAGAGGTTTGGGTGCAGATTATCAATGATCATGGGGAAGTGATTGATGCAAGCAATGTGCCATCCGATTTTCCTGATTCATACGGCCAGCATGATCTATATAGGATGCAACACGACAAGGAGCTGCTTGGATACTCCCTCTATTTTTATCTGGAAACCACCTATGATGAGCCTTACCTGTTCGTATTGGGGAAAAAAGAAAAAGCGCACACACTCTTACAGCAGCTTACAGGCGAATATCGCTCTGAAGATATCGTCGATCAAGCACGAGCTGGGGAGATAGCGGAAAAGTTACAGCCGGTGGACGGTTATCTGGAAATATGGGATGAGAATAATAAGCTCCTGCAATCCATAGGGAAAAGCTTAAACGCAAAAGAAGATCTTCCTCTTGATATCTATATCCGGAACATCACACCTGATACTTATTCGTCAAAAGCTTCGTTCCATCGAGATCAGGAAACAGGCCATTTATGGGTGCTCTATACACCTAATGAGCACAAAAAAGAGCTCAGATTAACTTCGCTTCAGGAAGTCATCATTGCCTTTGCCATTTCGGTCGGTATCTTTCTCCTGTTGGCCATCATACTCTCCTTCTGGAACGGCTTCCGGTACGGCAATCCGCTGTTCATTTTCACCAGTTGGCTCAGCCGAATGGGGAATGGACAGTATGACGAGGTCTTGACCGAGAAGGAGAAGAAGCTCATTTTCAAGAAAAACGGCAAGGTCAGAATGAAGTACAGACTCTATGCCGAGGTCTTCGGGGCATTCTATGATATGGCGGAAAAGCTGGATCAATCAAAAAAGGAAAGAGAAAGACTGGAAAAGACAAGAGAGGAATGGATGACCGGCCTTTCGCATGACCTGCGGACCCCATTGACCACGATGCAGGGCTATGGCACCTTGCTCGAGAGCGGGCAATACGATTGGTCCAAGCAGGAGCTCGAGGAAATCGGAAAGACGATCGATGACAAGAGCAAATATATGTTAAGTCTCATAGAGGACTTTTCCCTAAGCTTCCAATTGAAAAATGACACCAGCATCGCCAATTTTGAGCCAACGGAAATCAATGGTGTGATGGAGACTATTTTAGAAAAGTTCCACGAGGATCGGACACTATCAGACTATCATCTATCATATGAGCCTTTTGGCGATTCTCTTACCATGCCAATAGCCAAGAGATGGTTCGAACGGATGCTGGATAATCTGATCTACAACGCGATTAACCATAACCCCCCTGGAACCACCATCAAGGTGAAGCTGGAAAAAGCAGGCCCTGCACACCTGAAAGTTGTGATAGAGGACGATGGAACAGGAATGGACGAGGAAACCCGCAAAAACCTGTTCACCCGCTACTACCGCGGAACCCATACCGAAGTACGCACAGAAGGGTCCGGCCTTGGCATGAGCATCGCCATGCAAATCGCCAAACTCCATAAAGGCTCAGTATCGGTGGAATCAGTTGTTGGCAGGGGGACGGTTGTCGAGATTGTGCTGCCTGTTGGGGGGGAGTAAGGATGAAATTTTTCATTATTTTAGTAGAAATAATACTATTAAGCTTCTTGGCTTATAGATTATATAAGCTTTTTAGAAACTATAAAAACCTTGGAGATTCAGGAACATTTCTTGAAAAGGCAGGAACTGTGTTGTGTGAGTCCTTACCGAAACCTGTAGCGCTTCTATTGATAAGAGAAATCACGATGTTCTACTACTTATTTGCCAAAAAGCCGCAAAAGGTGGAGGGGGAGGCTTTCACTTATCATAAGGAAGCTGGGTATAAAGCGATCCTGATTGCCTTAATGAGCGTGATTCTGCTAGAAAGCGTCGGTCTATTTTTCCTGCTTCACAAATGGAGCCCCATACTGTCGTGGATACATATTGCGTTGAATGTTTATGGGTTGCTCTACCTGATCAGTGATTACCGCGCCATTGTCCAGAGGCCGATCTTACTCACCGATGATGAGCTTCACATCCGAATAGGTTCGAGAAGGGAAATTTCTGTTCCTATTAGAATCATAGACTCGATCAATGGTGGGAGCAGTTTTATGAAAGAGAAAAAGAATAAATCGATTTTTAAAGCGGTTTTACTGGAGACGGAGACGCCACAATTTGAAATATGCCTAAAGGAACCAATCACGACAACTAATTTTTTGGGGAAGACACAAGAGATTACGAAGGTGTATGTAACAGTGGATGATAAAGGGAGATTCCGCCAATCCCTGCTTCTGTAGCATCAGGGGCCAGGTACCTTGTCCCACTAGAAGGATTCATGCTGTATCTCGTCGAAACAATTAGTATTAAAGCATAAAGGGGATCTTCTATCATGAACAAAATCAAAGTAGGAATCATCGGAACAGGGTTTGGAGCGAAAGTGCATGCACCGGTTATGCAGAGTCATCCGGGCTTTGAAGTTGTTTCGATTTCAAGTGTAGCAAGAGGTAGACTAGATGAAATCAAAGAAGAGACCGGTGTGGAAAATGTGTATGCCAATTGGGAGGAGATGCTGGATCAGGAGGAGCTGGACCTGGTTGCTGTTGCGTCCGCACCTTTGCTTCATCATGACATGGTAGTGAAGGCGTTTGAAAAAGGTAGTCACGTATTGTGTGAAAAGCCGATGTCCTTTGATGCACGAGAGGCAGAAAATATGATCAAGGCAAGGGATGAAGCGGGGAAATTTGGTTGGATCAATTTTGAATACCGCTTCCTGCCTGCAAGACAAAAAGTGAAAGAAATCATAGCGAGCGGGAAAATCGGCAAAGTGATGCATGTAAACTTTTCATTAAATATTGCGGGCTATGAGCGTTATGCTACCGCTAAAAGAGGATGGCTCAGCCAAAAGGACCAGGCAGGAGGAATACTTGGAGCGGTCGGCTCGCATCTGATCGATTCGCTTCTTTGGTGGACAAACGCACGGGTTGAGTCCATTTCAGGTCAGCTTACCACGCACGTACCGGAGTTCACGGACGAGAATGGGGAGAAGGAAATCCGCACGGCAGATGATGCTTTCCAGGCAATGGGTAATTTTGTCGGTGGAGGAACTTTCTCGATCGGCTCGAATATCGCAGTGCGTCACGCGGAAGGCTGGGAGCTTGAGATCTACGGAACAGAAGGCACGCTGAAGATGTCTCAGGACAACAAAGTATTTCTTGGCATCGGGAACGATCCACAAGAAGAAGTGGAGATTGAAAGACCGCTCGACATTCCGGAGGGGATGAATCAGGTTGCTGCCGGCTATTATAATGCTTTCTACCGTTCGTTGGATCAGGTATATCATGCACTAGTGAATGGTGATATGCATGCGGACCTTCCTGTTTTTGAGGATGGTCATCACGTACAGGTTATTCTCGATGCGATCAAACTGTCTCATGAGGATGGAAGAAGGATAGTTATCGGATAGTCCTTCTTCAGACTCTTTATCCTCTCGTGACTTCCCTATATAATGGATGTTAGAGAGGGGGAGGGATGACGGTGAAAAGTCTGAATAGGGTAGTTTGTGAAAAAAGGTCGTATACGAGAGAGCTCTTGTCTCACGATCATGATTTCGGTCAGCTTCTTTTTCCATTGCAAGGCTCCCTGCATATGGAGACAGCGAGTCAAAACATCAGGCTTGAACCGGATCACTGCTTTTATCTTCCTCCAAAGCATCATCATGTATTCCGTTCAACAGATCGCAACGAATTTCTGATTCTGGATATCCCGACCCATGTTTTACCGGGGGATACAGAGAGTTTGTATACAAAGTTGGATAAACAATGGACCTCCATTCGTTTTTTGCTTTTGGAAGAGGCGGACAGTAAAGAGATAGATCCGGAGGCTTTAATGGATTTGACCAGGTATGTGACCCGCAAGCTGCAGGTATCCGTATCAGCTTCCATTGACTATATTCATCGCCATTTCAAGGAGTCCATCAGCTTGCAGGCCCTGGCGGAAATGGAGCACTACCATCCGGTCTACTACTCTTCCTGGTTTAAACAAAAAACGGGGAAAAGTCCGAAAGTCTATATCGCGGAATTGCGCTTAGGATACGCGAAGCAGCTGCTGCATACCACCACATGGTCGATAACGCGCATCAGTGAGGAGGTAGGATTTGAAAACCCCTCCTCCTTTACAAGGTGGTTTGTGAAATCCGAAGGGATGCCCCCGCAAAAATACAGAATGATGAATAACGGATAAAAAGAACCTTAAACTAGGTAAAGAAAAGTAGGCAGGATTTTTCTATACTCAAGTTACAGGTTCTTTATTTTGATTGGGGGAAATCCTATGAAACAAACTTGGGGTCCAATATTGATTTTACTCGCGGCATTCCTCTGGGGAACGACCGGGACTGCACAAACCTTTGCGCCGGAAAATGCACATCCCATTGCGATAGGCGCTGCCCGTTTGGCGGTCGGAGGTATCTCTTTGTTACTCATCGTGCTGCTGCTTGGAAAATTGAACATGAAAAACTGGCCGATTAAGGAGACCTTAGTTGCTTCCATTAGTATGGCGATTTTTCAGCCGTTGTTTTTTTCGGCCGTTACCATCACCGGGGTGGCGATCGGAACGGTGATTACAATCGGAAGCGCCCCCATACTTTCTGGCATCCTGGAGTGGATTTTTTTGAAAAAAAGTCCTTCTAAAGTATGGAGGTACTCGACTGGCCTATCGATTGTTGGATGTCTCCTGCTTTCTTTAAACAAAGGATCCGTACATGTCGACCCTTATGGAATCCTGATGGCGCTTGGGGCAGGGTTGGCATTTGCTTTTTATGCATTAGTCAGCAGGAAACTGATCGAGAACCACTCTTCCCTATCGGTCGTTGCCGTTGTGTTCACCCTCAGTGCCATATTCCTGTCTCCATTTCTGTTTATCTATGACATGTCTTGGATGATGGAATTCAGTGGTGTTGCTGTAACGCTCCACCTTGGAATCGTGACGACAGGTATCGCCTATCTGCTTTTTGCCAAAGGACTCGCAACCGTCCCTTCATCGACTGCTGTGACACTCTCTTTGGGAGAGCCTTTAACTGCAGCGATATTCGGAGTGTTCATATTGAAGGAAAAACTCGATTTCACTTCTTGGATCGGTATTTCCATGCTCCTGCTGGGGATTGCGTTGTTGATTGGTTTTCCTAGAAAAAAAGAGCCCCTTGCCCATACGGTTGGAAGTTAGGGTTATCAAAAAAAGGAGAAGCAGGCTACCCGATCCTGCTTCTCTTTTCAATTCCCAGCTCAACACCAAACGATTACCTTATAAGGCGTGGTCTGTGCCGGAATGCTTTTTGTGGCAGGGCCGTAGATGGCAATCAGGTTGCGGTTGACGGGGTTTCCTGTAAAAGGCTGACCGTTGGCTAACAGGAGTTGGGTGTACGGGGAGAGATTCAGCTTCAACTGTCCGTCACTGCTCACCAGCTGGTCGTTGAAGTAGTCGACTTTTACATTCTGGCTGTTGTTATCTTTTACAATAATAATAGCGTTGTATTGGGGCGGGTAGATAAAAGGGACCGGTGCATTTGCGTCATAATAGCCTGTGATCGTATCCCCGACTGATACCCGTGCTTGATCGATGAAATAAGTGGTGGGTGAGACCACAAAATTGACCATAGCACCTGCACCATTTTCAACGGAAAACAATTTATAGCAGCCTTCTCCTTCGCCATTCGGACTGATGGCAAAATCACTGATCATGGTGACGATTCCACGGAAAAAAGCAAAGCTTATCATACGCATTCCTCCAAAAAATACAAAATTCTTCAACTATATTCATATTCATTTAGCGGAAAAATAAGAACAGGTCTGAATTAGGTAACACCTTATTCCCTTTTCTGTTACTATTGTGGAATAATTGCATTCTGATTATTGAATCATAATACAAAGGATGGTGGTCGAGTTGTCAAAACAAAAGAATACATATGAAAGGCTGGATAAGCCGACAAAAAGCAATTGGAGTGTCCTTCTTGGGGCAGCTTTCCTGATGGGTTCTTCGGCAATAGGTCCAGGCTTTTTGACTCAAACTGCCGTATTCACGGAGCAGCTATTGGCAAGCTTCGGTTTTGTCATCCTGATGTCCATCATTTTGGATATTGGGGTTCAGGTAAACGTGTGGCGGATCATCGCCGTCTCGAAAAAGAGAGGCCAGGATATTGCGAATATGGTGCTACCGGGATTGGGTTATTTTCTGGCGTTTGCGGTCTCTTTGGGAGGGCTGGCCTTCAATATCGGGAACATAGGTGGCGCAGGACTTGGCATGAATGTGCTATTTGGACTGGATGTGCGCATTGGCGCGATCATCACAGCAGCGGTTGCTGTCGGCATCTTCCTTTCTAAAGAAGCAGGAGTGGCGATGGACAAGATTGCCAGGGTACTGGGATTGATGATGGTATTGATGACACTTTTTGTGGCATTCCAGAGTAATCCGCCAGTAGGAGAAGCGGTCTTGCGCACTTTTGCACCTAAAACCATCGATGTGTTCGCCATCATTACGCTGGTCGGTGGAACGGTAGGTGGATACATAACGTTTGCAGGTGGACATCGCTTACTGGATGCAGGGATCAGCGGTAAAGAAAACCTCCATCAAGTGACCAAGAGCTCGGTTTCCGGAATTATTATCGCCTCCATCATGCGGATATTCCTTTTCCTAGCCGTATTAGGGGTAGTGATAACAGGATTCGAGCTGGACCCGAAAAATCCTGCAGCATCTGTTTTCGAGCAGGCAGCAGGGATTGTCGGATATAAAATGTTCGGACTGGTCCTTTGGGCAGCCGGTATTACATCAGTTGTCGGCGCGGCTTACACATCGGTATCCTTTTTACGCACCTTATCAGGTAAGATCGACCGAAACAATACGAAGGTGATTATCGGCTTCATTGTTGTTTCCACCATTATTTTTGTACTAATCGGAGAGCCGGTGTTACTTCTTATCTTAGCAGGTGCCTTTAACGGATTAATTCTACCGATTGCGCTAGGGACCTTGCTGATTGCGGCCTATAAAAAATCCATTGTGGGTGATTATAAGCATCCGTTGTGGCTGACCATTTTTGGAGGCATCGTCTTTTTCGCAACTGCATATCTTGCGGGTGTGACGTTAATAAATCAGGTGCCCAAATTATTTTCGTAAGGGTAGGAGAGCAGAGCTTAGCTCTCTTTTTTTGCATGGAGAAGTGGTGCCGGGAATTAGATTATGCGGTGTGCATAGGGTTATAATAAAAGTATTACTGAAGAAGAAGGGGATAAAATGACAATCGATCAAGCAAAATCAGACTGGAATTTCGACAATACGTATAGCCGACTGCCGGAAAAGTTCTTTTCTACGATAGATCCAAACCCCGTTTCTTCGCCTAGGATGATTATTTTCAACCAATCTTTGGCGGAATCTCTCGGGTTAAATGGGGAAGCGCTTTTGGGAGAAAAGGGGTTGGCGGTTTTAGCTGGAAATGAAGTTCCTCCAGAAGGGGCATCATTGGCACAGGCCTACGCAGGGCATCAATTCGGAGGCTTTACGATGCTTGGTGATGGTCGCGCTTTGTTGATAGGAGAGCAAATCACTCCTGGTGGCAAACGGTTTGACATCCAATTGAAGGGATCTGGACGGACGCCATATTCCCGTGGCGGAGACGGGCGAGCTGCGCTGGGACCGATGCTGCGGGAGTACATCATCAGTGAAGCGATGCACGGACTTGGGATTCCGACGACACGGAGTCTGGCTGTCGTGACAACCGGAGAAAGAATCATGCGGGAACGCTTGCTGCCTGGTGCGATCATGACGAGGGTGGCATCCAGTCATTTGCGTGTCGGGACGTTTCAATATGCGGCAAACTGGGGTTCTGTGGAGGAGCTTCGGGCATTGGCTGATTATGCAATTGAGCGACATTATCCGGAGATAGGAAAAGGAGAAAAGCGACACTTGGACTTTTTCAAGGCGGTGATGAAGCATCAGGCTGCACTGATTGCAAAATGGCAACTGGTCGGGTTTATCCATGGGGTGATGAACACGGATAATATGACAATCAGCGGGGAGACAATCGATTATGGTCCATGCGCGTTCATGGATGTATATGATCCTAAGACAGTTTTCAGTTCCATTGATGCTCAAGGTCGCTATGCGTATGAGAACCAACCACGTATTGGCGGGTGGAATCTGGCACGCTTTGCGGAAGCACTTTTGCCGTTGTTGCACGAGGAACAGGAAAAAGCGGTGGAGATTGCTCAAGAGGCGCTTTATGAATATTCCGGACTGTATAAGAGTAATTGGCTTGCGGGAATGAGAGCGAAGTTGGGGATTTTTAATGAAGAGAAAGAAGACGAAGCTTTGAACGATGAACTTCTCGGTCTGATGAAAGAGCATCGTGCTGACTTTACGAATACGTTCCGGGCGTTGACGTTAGATAAGGCGGAGGATGCGTTGTCCGGGAAGCCTGAGTTTGAGGCGTGGCATGGGAAATGGCAAACGAGGCTTGAAAGACAGCAGGAATCGAAAGAAGCTGTCAATGAGCTGATGAAGCGCAGCAATCCTGCGGTAATACCGCGCAACCACCGGGTCGAGGCTGCACTAGAAGCAGCAGTGGAGTTCGGAAACTACGGAGTGATGGAGAACCTGCTAAAGGTTCTGAAAGATCCATTTGCGCATACGGAAGAGCAGGAGGATTACTGTGCGGTGCCTAGAGATTCGGCGGGGGATTATCGGACTTATTGTGGGACATAGGGACAGGTCCGTTGTCCCGCTTGCGGCGGGCGTGGTCTGGTCGGTGGGACAGGTTCCTTGTCCCACCTACTGGGCTGAGGTGCCAGGATTCTTCCTACATGATAAGAATTTTTTGTATGAAGAAAGCAGAAATTGGCCCCTTACCCGTAAACATAAACCACATTTGCTTTTTGGGCAGAAAGATGTAAGGGGTGGGAAAAGATGCAACAACAATTGGACCGTATGGAGGAAATGCTTACTAGCCTAATCTCAATAGTTGGGAATATCAACAGTGAACATAAGTTGATGAAGGCTGAAATGGAGATAAAAAAATTTTTATTATGAAAGAAGAAATGAAATTAATGCGCGTTGAAAATGAAAAACGGCATTCAGAGGTTATGAATCGCTTTCACACATTAGAGGCGGACCACGAACACACATGGGAAAAAACCGTTAAAAATGAAAGGGAATTTGCGGTTTTCAAAAAGCAATTTGAGCTGCAAAACACCGATGTCTAATCCACAGGTTTAGAATCCTCATCTCTTCAAACTCCATATTAAATAAATTTAACACTGCAGATCATTTTACTAATTTCATGATGATAGGAACTCAGCCCAGATTACATGGGTATGGGGACTTTTAGAGAAAAAGAGGTTGGGAGATTACATTCTCCCGACCTCTTTTCCGTTGAACCGAATAATAACGTATGTCGATGACTTTTTCCAGGATAAATATTGGTAGATGATGTGGACGACCAGAAAATAGGCGACAGCCACTCCATTTAGCGTCAAACGAAGCTGCAGAAGTTCTATTGGTTCAATCAAACTGGCAAATCCAAAGCTGATAATCCAAAGCCCGACCAATACCAGAAATCCAATCCAGTACCAATCCATCTCATAGCTTGAAGGATATTGTTGCCGTTTCTCCATGATGCACGCTCCCTGGGTGTGCCATAAAAGAAATGAACGCTATATTCGTATGTTCATGGGACGGTGAAAAGAACAGGGTGCATCGGGGACAGGTCCTTGTGTCCCCCCTTAGGGGTGGGACACGGGACCTGTCCCCGGAAGGATTTTTGCTTACTTTGCCGAATTGGTCAATATACATGAGAATACATACGAAAGAAGGTAATTCTATTGCCACGTGAGGAAGTTGTTTTTGAGAGTAAAGGTAACATGCTTGCCGGTACGCTGTTTACTCCGGAGGGGCCTGGCCCCCATCCTGCTATGGCTTTTCTTGTTGGATCTGGTGGAGTGTCGCAGCGTTTGGGGGATGCATGGGGATTTTATATGTGGGTGACTTTGGCGGAGCATTGTGTGGCGAAGGGGATTGCGGTGTTGTTGTTTGATAAGCCTGGCCTTGGGGGCTCCACGGGGAACTGGGAGACGCAGACGTTTGATAATCGTGCGGATGACGCGTTGGCAGCTGTCCATTTTTTACAGGCGCGCCAGGATGTTGACCTCTCAAAAATCGGACTTATCGGTCACAGCCAGGGTGGATGGATTGCCCAGCTTGCTGCGTCAAAATCCAAAGAGGTCTCTTTTATCATCACATTGGCCGGCCCATTCATCTCTGTTTATGAACAGATATTGATGGACCGGGAAAACCACCTTTTAGCAGCAGGTGCTTCGTCCATGAAAAAATTGGTGGATATGACAGCAACGAGAGCGCTGTTCTTGACTGCGAGGGTAGCGGCGAAGCTAGGGTACAAGCATCCAATCATGAATATCCTTGATTATGATCCAAGACCTATTTTGCCCGAAGTTACCTGTCCGGTGCTGGCACTATTTGGTGAAAGGGACGTCCTTTGTTCGCCGGGGCCGAGCCTGGATGTGATCAAAAGTCATATGAGTAAAGGTGATGTTACAACAAAAGTGTTTCCGCAGACCAACCACCTTTTCTGGAAGTGTAAGACTGGCAGTACGAAGGAATATGAACAGTTGGAAAAGAAGTTCGTGCATGAATTTTTAGAGTCGATTTCAAGTTGGATAGAAAGTGCAGTTATCTTAGAAGGAGGAGTTCTGGATGAAACAACCGTGGTCTGAAGAAATGCCTGTCGTGCAGTTCCGGATTGCAAGACCGACAGATCAGCTGGATAAAGTTGTTGAGTTTTATACAAAAGGGGTGGGATTGAAGGTTATCGGCTCCTTTAATGAGCATGATGGTTATGACGGCGTGATGATCGGGTTGCCTGGTTTTGCTTATCATCTGGAGTTCACCCAGCATAAGGATGGAAGCCCGTGCCCAGCGCCAACCGAGGATAATCTTCTGGTGTTTTATATTCCGGATAAAGAAGCGAGAGACCGGATTGCCGGGAACTTGGAGGAGATGGGTTATTTGCCGGTAGAGCCTGAGAATCCTTATTGGGCAAGGAATGGAATAACGGTGGAGGATCCTGATGGTTGGCGCGTGGTGTTGCAGAATACGGCGGGGATAGGACCGAATTAACGGGGACAGGTTCCTCGTCCCGCTTAAATGGGACGAGGAACCTGTCCCCATAATTATCTCGCCAGTCCTCTCTCAAATGCAGCCAAATGATTCAAGGAGGCATCTTTTAATCTGGTAAATACAATTCGGATGTCAGTAGGTATATCAAAATCAAGGAATTTTTCATACATCGCGATATTTTCTATTTCTCCTTCCACACCGGCTGCATATGCATTCTTTATCGTTGCAGGGGGAGTGACGAATTGTGGTGATATGTCTTGTGGCACCTGTACTTGATATCGATTAAAAAGTTGAAGCAATGCGGAAATATGTCTGAGTTCCGCTTCCTGTATTCTTGCAAAAGTCCGGATATAGCCAAAGGTGCCGAGTATCTTGTTGTACCGGGTTTGTGCCAGGTATTCGTCCTGAAGGGCATAGGTAAGCATTTCACGCAGTGTTAAAGAGGTAGCATTTAATGCCCCCTTTGCACCATAAGTATCTAAAGTCTGTCGGTAATGGTGAGTGTACTGATGCTGGTAGGGGTCATGATTCGAAAACATAGTTGCTCATCCTCCTAGATGTAGGTTGGTAAGATATCATATGCCTGTGGATGGGTTGGGTGCCATGGGGACAAGAAACTGTCTCCATGGGTTTTATGCTAAACTAATAGAAAACACTATACATAGGAGATTAAAGCCGATGAGTAATTCTACTTTGTTTGATTTTGTGGGGAAGTTTTCTGCTGTGCTGGGAGAACTTGCAGGACGTGTGGAGGCTTTATTGATGGAGCAGCCTCAAGCTGCGTTGACGCAAGCGCGACTTTATAGCGAGATTTTGGTGAAAATGGTTTGTGAGGAAGAGGGGATTGAGGATGTATATCCACTTAAGCCTTTTGAGAAGATTAATAGATTATATAAACAGGACCTTATTACTGATGAGATATATACAAAGCTGGAATGGCTCAGAAAAAAAGGGAATGTAGCCACACATCAGGTGAAGGAAGTGGAGCTTGGTGAAGCTGTTCAGGCGCACAAATTTCTTTATGACCTAAGCGTTTGGTATGCGGAAGTCTATGTAAGCCATGAGTTTGAAGCTCCAGTCTATCAGCTTCCTGTTAAACAGGTGAAGGAAGAAAAGGTCTTGAAAGAGGATGAGCTGAAGAAATTGATGGAGCCTTATCTACAAGACACCCTTCAGAAATTGGTGGATATCCAGGAGCAATTGGATTTGCTGAAGCAGGAAAAAGCGGCTAATGCATTAGTAGAGTCGGAAGTGGCTGCCACATCAGATGTGCCAGCACCTGAAAAGAAAACGGTGAACCGCACCGTACCTTTAAGTGATGAAATCCTGGCTGTGTTCCAAAAAAATAACTACGAGAAAAAGAACACAACAAAAAAAGCAGTAGAGTTCGAGCACGCAGAGAACAAGCAAGTTATCTATCTTTTGGATAACACTGTGCCAACCATCGTGCTCCATCCTGAATTGGTCACAGCTAATCCGGAATCCTTTGTAATCCCAGAAAAGCCTCGAGCCAGCACAGCACTAAGAAGATTTCCGAGAGGACAAAAGGACGGGAAGCAGACATCTAACTTTGGATACCCGTTCAAAGTCGAACAAGCGAACGAGTTAGATAAGATTTTGCAGAAAGTAAATAGTCTGGTTTGAAACCGATGGGGACAGGTTCCTCGTCCCGTTGAGGCGGGACAAGGAACCTGTCCCCTTGTCTGTGCCCCCTTTTTGTGGCCTATGTACTGGAGAACGGCCTCGTTTCATACCGCGAGCAATCGAAAAAAGGTGTAGTGGCGGTAAGAAAGAACAAGAACCTTAAAAAAGTACAGAACATACCAAAAGAGTGCTAGTGATAGCGCTTACAACCCCTTCATCCCAGCAATATAATTAAGTTGTAATCATATGGATGACAAGTTGAAGGGGGATTTAACGATGAAGAGAACGTGGAAGTCTATTTCGGTTTTACTGGTTGTGATGCTGGTCACGGCTTTGATGGCGGCGTGCAGCGACAGCAGTGGGGGTAGCAGTAAGGTGAGTGTTGGTATCGTCTTGCCGACGAAGGACGAGCCTAGATGGGTTCAGGATGAGCAGCGTTTCAAGGATGCTTTGTCCGATTCCAAATATACAACGGAAATTCTTTTCAGCCAAGGTTCTTCAGCTAAGGAAAAAGAAAATGTGGAAACATTGCTGAACAAAGGTATTGAGGTTTTGATCATCACGCCTCATGATGGTGCTGCGGCAGCTTCTGCTGTGGAAGCGGCGAAGAAGGAAGGCGTAACGGTCATCTCTTACGACCGTCTGATCACGAACACAGATGCAGTGGATTATTATGTAACGTTTGATAGTGTGGCAGTTGGTGCGGCACAAGGGCAATACTTGATTGATAACTCAGAAGGCAAGGATGTTCCATTGTACCTGTATGCTGGTGCATCTTCTGACAATAACGCATTCCTATTCTTCGAGGGTGCGTGGAGTGTGCTTCAACCGAAGATTTCAGATGGCACTTTCAAGATTGCCAACTCCAGTGAAGCGGAAAAGCTGAAGGATAAAGCGGAGCTTACTCGCGATGAAATGGGTAAGATCCTAGGTCAGGTAACTACGAACTGGGATCCAAACGAAGCGAAGAACAAAGCGCAGACCCACTTGACTGCTGCGGGTGCAGATCTTAAAGGCGATGTGGCAGTATTGGCACCGAACGACGGAACAGCTCGTTCCATTGCGGACGTATTTGGAACGGATGGCGACATCTCAAGCTTCCTTGTAACAGGTCAGGATGCGGAAAAAGCTTCTATTCAATACGTAATCGATGGCAAGCAGTCCATGACAGTATTCAAGGATGTTCGTACATTGGTGAAGGATGCAATGGGTATCGCAGTGGAGATCCTTGACGGAAAAACACCAGAAACAACCGGTGCTTATGATAACGGAAATAAAGAAGTAAAAGCAAAGCAGACGGATGTAATCGTGGTGGATCAGGAGAATGTGAAGAAGGAACTGATCGATTCCGAGTACTACGAAGCAAGCGAGTTTACTGGACTATAAGAAAGGTTGCGGGATAGTGGTTCTTAACCGCTATCCCGTCATTGTCAGTGCTTTTGTTAGGCTCTTTTCACAAGAAAATGGGCTTTTGTTAAGGGGGGATAAGCATGAGTGAATTTATTTTGGAGATGAATCAGATCTCAAAGGAATTTACGGGAGTGAAGGCGCTTAGCGATGTGAATTTCAAGGTGAGAAGAAGCGAAATTCATTGTTTGATAGGGGAGAACGGTGCGGGCAAGTCCACGCTGATGAAGGTGCTGAGCGGGGTGTATCCGTATGGAACCTATGAGGGCGATATCGTGTTTGAAGGCGATGTACAGCAGTTTAACAAAATCAGTGACAGTGTGAAAACAGGCATCGCCATCATCTATCAGGAGCTGGCACTGTTTCCGGACCTGACGGTGTATGAAAATATTTTTGCCGGAAATGAAGTGAAGCATGGGGGCTTTATCGATTGGAATAAGACGATTGTCGAAGCGAAAAAGCTCCTCGGAAAAGTGAAATTGGACATTACGCCGGACACGCTCGTGAAGGACTTGAGTGTCGGGAAGCGTCAGTTGGTCGAGATTGCAAAGGCGCTCAGTAAGGACGTCAAACTATTGATCCTTGATGAGCCGACAGCCGCACTTAATGAAGACGACAGCGAAAACCTGCTTGACCTTTTAAGAGATTTGAAAAAGCAGGGAATCACCTGCATCATGATCTCCCACAAGTTGAAGGAGGTCATCTCGATTGCAGACAAGGCGACCGTCATCCGCGATGGGAAGACCATCTGTACGCTTGACGGGGAAAAAGGGGAAATAACCGAAAGTGTCATCATCAAAAACATGGTGGGACGCGAGATTGCGGATATCTATCCGAAACGACCCGATCAGGTGATTGGTGAGAAAATTCTCGAGCTGCACAACTGGTCCGCGTATGATCCGCAGCTTGGCAGACAAGTTGTGAAAAACGTGAATATGAATGTGAAAAGAGGCGAGATTGTCGGTATCGCAGGCTTGATGGGCTCGGGAAGAACAGAGCTTGCCTTGAGCATTTTCGGCAATGCCAAGAGCTATAAATTGCAAGGAGATTTAGTGTGGGACGGCAGCTCCACCATGCTGAAGCATACGAGTGATGCCATCAAAGCGGGAATCGCCTATGTAACCGAGGATCGTAAGGGTGATGGGCTGTTTCTTTTACAGGATATTAAGAGCAACATTACTGCTGCCAATCTGAAGGGCATCGCTTCAAGCGGTGTCATCAATGACAACGAGGAGATCAAGGTGGCCGATGGCTATAAGGATTCTCTTCATATTAAAGCTTCCTCGCTCGAGCAGCTTGTCGGAAACCTGAGTGGGGGGAACCAGCAGAAGGTGTCGATCGGCAAATGGCTGTTTGTCGGGCCGAAGCTGCTGATCCTTGATGAGCCGACGCGTGGAATCGACGTTGGGGCGAAGTTTGAAATCTATACCGTGATGAACAAGCTGATCGATGCTGGCCTTAGCATCATCATGATTTCGTCAGAGCTTGGGGAAGTGCTCGGTATGAGTGACAGGGTGTATGTCATGGCGCAGGGAGAAATAAAAGGGGAGCTTGCGATTGCGGATGCTGATCAAGAAAGAATCATGCAGCTTGCGACGCTTTAGGAGGTTAATAGAATGAATGTAATACAGGAAGCAAGAACGTTGATTCATGAAAATATTCGCGACTATGGAATGTACATCGCGCTATTCGTTATTATTCTTACTTTTTCCATCATGACGGATGGACTCTTCATGAGTTCCCGTAATATCAGTAACCTGCTTGATTCTGCAGGCTATATCGCAGTGCTGGCGGTCGGGATGACGCTTGTCATCGTCATCCGCCATATCGATTTGTCTGTCGGGTATGCTGCCGGATTCCTCGGTGCGATTGCCGCCATCCTTTTGACGCAGACCGGTGTGCCGGTATTTGTGACGATTCCTATCATTCTAGTATTAGGGGTGGCAATCGGGCTGTTCAACGGGGTGCTGGTTGCGAAGATTGGGATTCCTTCCTTCGTTGCCACGCTTGCGGGGATGCTAATTTTCCGTGGCGCGCTTCTGCAGGTGACGGAAAAGACAGGAACCATCATCATCCAGGACGACAAATTCAATGCGATCGGGAACGGCTTCATTCCGTCCCTCGTGCAGGTGAGCGGTCTGCATTTGTTATCCTTGCTCGTTGGAGTTGTCGGAATTCTAATATACATCTATAGTGAATTTTCCAATCGTAAAAACAAGATCAAGTACAACTTCGAAGTCGTGTCCAAACCGATCTTTGCATTGAAATTGGTGTTCGTTTCCGGAATCATTGGGTACATTACGTGGATCTTGGCAGGCTATAACGGCTTCTCCTGGACTGTTATTATCATGCTTCTGGTCGTTGTCGTCTATCATTTCCTGACTACGAAAACAGTGCTTGGCCGCCATATCTATGCAGTCGGAAGCAATCCGGAAGCTGCTCACCTTAGCGGGATCAACGTGAAAAAGATCACGTATATCGTGTTCGGTTCGATGGGGATGCTTGCTGCCCTATCCGGTATCCTTTTCACCGCACGTTTGCAATCTGCAACAACTACTGCAGGAACGCTTTTTGAGCTTGATGCCATCGCGGCAGCCTATGTTGGGGGCGTATCCTCTGCAGGGGGAGTCGGAAAAGTGACAGGTGCCATCATCGGTGCGATCGTAATGGCGTCCTTGTCAAGCGGGATGAACCTGCTTGGTGTCGGCATCTCGTATCAGTATATGATCCGTGGTGGAGTGCTTGCTGGAGCAGTAATCTTTGATGTGATGACTCGTAAAAAACGTTAATAGTTTGAGGGACTGTAACTGGTCCCTCTGCTTTTTTATCTCCTTCGTTTCCTCTAGCAATATATCCTACAAAAACTTTTAATCTGCCAATCATTGGTTCTATCAGCAAGTATTGTGCAATTTTGAATAGATGATATGATGAAATTAGCATCATAGAGGGGAAGGAGACAGGTCTCTTGCGGAAAACTAGTATTATTGTGCTATGCATTTTTATTGCAATTCTATGTAATTTTACCCTCGTATCTGCCAACAAAGTTTTTCGCTCGGATTGGAAACTGCCTCCGAAGGTAACCGAGAGCGAGGAGCGGCATCGCCTCGTCCTCATTACGCAGGATAGGGAGACACCCTTCTGGGATGAGGTTGCGAGCGGTGCGATGAGGCAGGCCCAGATGGAAGGGGCGAGCCTGGAGGTCTGGGGAAGCTACGGCAAGAACAAGGAAGAATTTTTGAAAAGCATCGAAATAGCCATTCAGTCAAAAGTGGATGGCATCCTCATACAAGGACTCGACACCGAGGAGTTCAAGGACCTCACGAAAATAAAGGCCTCCTTTTACGGTATTCCCATCATCACAGTGGCGAATGATGTACCGATGAATGAGAGCCTTCGCAGAACGTATGTCGGTTCGGATCAATATCTCGCCGGAAAAATGATAGCCCGCGAGCTTTTAGCCGATATGGGAGAGGAAGGCAGTGTCGTGCTCATGTACGACAGCCAACAGGAATTTTACCAGCAGGAGCGTTTGAAAGGAATCGAGGAAGTGCTGCAGTATTACCCGAACATCGAGATGGTTCATGCAGCAACCGAAGATACGAGGGAACAGATCACCGCTTCCACCAGGGACGTGCTGAACAAGGCACCGGATGCAAAAGCCTTCATTGCGGTCAATGCCAATGTAGCAGGGGCCATGATCAAGGAAATTGGTAAGCGCTCTCAGGTTGAGCCGTATCACATCTACTCCTTTGATGATGGGCCGGAATCATTGGCCTTGCTGAGGCAGGGGAAGCTTGACGGAATGATCGAGCAGTCGCCGGAAATGATGGGGCAGGTCAGTGTGCAACTGATGATGGAATGGCTGAATGGCGTGACCGTGCCACTTGATAAAAACGGGTATTTAACGGAGATTACAATCCTGAAAGCGGCGGATGTGCAATGACCAGTATCCAAAAGAAAATATTGACGCTCACCTCGGTTGTACTGGTCATCATGTCGGTAATTTGGTTAGCGCTTACATACTACAACCATAAAACCCAGCAGCAGTACAATGAGATTTTGCAGCGGTATTTAAGCATGAACGAGGTGACGACCGCGAGCCAGCAGGTCATCACCGATCTTAACAACTATATGATCCAGCCCTCCAAGGGGAACCGCGAGCGGCTGGATGATAGCAAGGAGAGGATCCAACAGGCGAAAAATGACGTCTCCAAACTGAGAAATACCGAAAATAATTTTACCCTCACGAACTACATCAACCTGATTGATAGCTTTATAGAAACAACCGACCGCCTGCTTCTGTTCCACTCGGAAAATGACAGTGAAGCCTCAGCCAATGAATTCACCGAAGCGACAAGGATCTCCACATATATGTCGGAAATGTCGCTCGCACTCCTTGATACGGAGCTGAAGACGTACAACCGCTTTTACCGGGGGATCATCGACCAGTCGGGTGAGGTCATGAAGCTGGGAATCTGGGTGCTGCTTTTGATCGCATGTGTCCTGCTGCTTGTGACGTACTGGTTTTCGTTGAGCATTACGAGGCCGGTATACAAGCTGACGAAAGCGGCCAATGAGCTGTCCAAGGGGAATTTCGGCCAGCCGGTCAAGGTCGAAACGAATGATGAAATCGCCTTTTTGGCAAAAACCTTCGACCGGATGCGGATCAACATCAACAATCTCATTTCGGAAATCAAGCATAAGGCGCAACTTGAGCGCGAACTCCAAGAGAGCAAGCTGCTCCTGCAGGAAAGCCAATTCCGCAGCCTGCAAAGCCAGATCAACCCGCACTTTCTTTTTAACACATTAAATACCTTGTCAAAAAAGGCGTACCTCGAGGGCTCGGAGGAAACGAGCGATCTCCTGGTGAGTGTGGCAGGCATCCTGCGCTACAACCTGAAGAGGCTGGACCGTTCGGTGACGTTACACGAGGAAGTGGTCGTTCTAAAGCAGTACATGGATATCCAAAAAGCGAGGTTCACAGACCGGCTTCACTTATATATAGAAGTGGACCCATCGTGTCTCGGGATGAAAATTCCGGCGCTTACGCTTCAGCCGATCATTGAAAATGCTGTCATACATGCAGTCGAGCCTAAAGAGGATGGTGGCGTCATCTGGTTTAGGGTGATGGATGAAGTGGACCACGTCCGCATTGAGATCGAGGATGACGGAATGGGAATGTCGGAGGAAAAAAGACTGCAGATTATCAATGATACGCCGGTCCTATCAGAAGGACATTCAACAGGAATCGGCTTCAGCAACGTCGTCAAGCGCCTCCGCCTTTTCTACGGCTATGAGGATGTCATCGATATCGAAAGTGTGGAAGGCCGGGGAACAAAGGTTATTTTGAAAATAAGACTCTCTTAAAAAGCACGTGCTGATTATCTGTATCTAGCTATTGCGGAGATCAACAGCGGTGTTTAGAGGAGTCGAAAAATAAAAAAACAATAAGGAGTCGAGGCAGATGATTAAGCTCCTGATAGTGGATGATGAACAAATAGAACGCGAAGGCATGCAGGCCATTCTGGAAAAAGGGTTTCCGGGAATAGTGATCAAGCAGGCAAAAAACGGCAGGATGGCAGTGGAGATGACGGCCGAATTCCAGCCGGATTTGATTCTGATGGATATCAAAATGCCAGGAATGAACGGGCTTGAAGCGGTGGAGCTGATCAGTACAGACTATCCCGCAGTGAAATTCATCATGGTCACCGCGTTTGACACCTTTGACTATATGAAGCAGGCAATCAAGCTCGGAGTGAAGGACTATGTGCTCAAACCAAGCAAAGCCAGCGAGATTGTGGTGACGGTCGGAAAAGTGATCAATCAGATCGAAGACGAGCAGAAGAAGCTTGCAGAAAGCAGAGTGCAACAGGAGGCATTGCAGAAAACCTTGTCGCTTGTGGAAACGGATGTTGTGACACAACTCCTGTTCGACCATGTGCATGAAGTGCATCTGGATATGCTGGTGGAGATGCTTGAAACCCCGTCGACGGCCGAAATGTTTGTGATGCTGTTGATGTTGCCGGCTGGTTCGGAGCATTTGTATCCCTCTGTGAAGGAAAAGGTGAGGAGGACAAGGAGCGGCTGGATTGGTGCCTTGTATGGGTCGCAGCTTCCGATTATCGTATTCCGTGATTCAGAAAAATCCTATCGTTCCCAGGCAACCGCTCTTGCACGCGAAATCCTTGCTTATGGAAGCACCCACCCCAATCAAGGCTGGTTTGTCGGGATCGGAAGCGTGTGTGATTCACTGAATCGGATCCGGGAGTCCTATCATGACGCGCTCATGGCAACAGTCAATACTGGGCTGCCTGTAAAGTATCGCTTTTTTTCGGATGTTCCGGTCATAGGGGAAGTTTGTGATTGGGACCTGAACAGGCACCAGAAAAAAGAGTTTGCCGATGAAGTCAGGCTCGGCCAGTGGGACGGGATCCGTCAGTATGTGATGAACATGATACAATGCTTCGAGAAGGAGCGGGCCGAGCTTTTGCATACGCAGCAGCGGGTGCAGGAGGTGCTATGGGTAGCCTCACGTGTGCTGAGTGAAATGGGTGTGGAGAACGGCACGCCGATGTATTCTTTTAACCTATTGGATTACCGTCAGATTCGGACAGAAACCGGGCAGCTGCTTGACCGTATGAGGCAGGCTTATATCGGGTATTACGACCGGATGGAAGCTGACACGATCCACCAGCTTAAGCAGTATATCATGGACCACTCCCATGAGGACATCACCTTGGATGCCCTGGCGAAAAAAGTGGGATTGAGTCCAATCTATATCAGTAAAATGTTCAAGGAAAAACAGGGCGTCAACTATATTGATTTTCTGACGGAATGCCGCATCGAAAAGGCGAAGAAGCTGATGGGTGATCCCGAGAAAAGCATCAAGGAAATCACCTTTGAGGTCGGCTATCACGATCCGAACTATTTTTCAAAGGTATTCAAGAAGATGTGCCATGTGTCTCCTAAGGAATATAGAAAAACGTTGCTTGGAAATAAGGTTAGATAAGAGTGAAGGGGGAGAGGTGGATGGGTTGGAGGCGTGTATTATTTTTCATCATGGCACTGGCGCTGGTCTGTGTTGCCTCTGCTTGTAAAAATGTTACGGAAACAGTGGAGCCGGTGCTGCCCACTAAGCTCTCCGAAAAGGAAATGCCAGATGATGATAAAATTAAAATCGGCTTCTCCATGGATACGCTCGAGGAGGAGCGCTGGTTGAGGGATAGGGATCTGTTCAAGGCGGCGGTTGAAGCCTTGGGTGCCGAAGTGGAGATTAAGGCGGCTAACGGGGACGACTCGGAACAGATTCTCCAGGCGGAAAAGCTGATCAGTGAAGGCGTCGACCTGCTCGTCGTTGTGCCTCACAATGCGGAGGCGACAGCAGCGATCGTCAATAAGGCGCACCTCGCCGGAATCAGGGTCATCTCCTACGACCGCTTGGTGAAAAATTCGGATATCGACCTGTATGTATCTTTTGACAATGAAAAGGTTGGCGAGCTGCAGGCAGAGGCTATCACGAAGCTTGTCCCGAAAGGCAAATATGTCTATATCGGAGGGGCCGACACGGACAACAATGCCCATCTGTTAAAAAAGGGCGTATTCAATGTGCTGCAGCCCTTGATCGACAAGGGAGACATCACGGTGGTGTACGACCAGTGGACGAAAAACTGGCTGCCTGAAAATGCCTTTGCCAACATGGAAGCGGCGCTTGCCGCCAACAATAATCAAATTGACGCGGTTATTGCGGCGAATGACGCCACAGCCGGAAAGGTCATCGAAGCACTGGAAAAACAGGGCCTAGCAGGCAAAATTCCGGTCGCCGGACAGGATGCGGAGTTGATGGCAGCGCAGCGAATCGTCCAAGGAACACAGACGATGACTGTTTACAAGCCAATCAAAACGTTGGCCCAAGAGGTGGCCGAGCTGGCAGTGCGAATGGCCAAAGGAAAATACATCGACACCGACCGAAAAGTCAACAACGGCAAAACCGAAGTCCCATCCGTACTGCTAGCACCAATAGCGGTGGACAAAGAGAACATGGATGAAACCGTGATCCGTGACGGGTTTCATACGCGCGAAGACGTATATCGATGAGACAGGGGGACAGGTCCCATGTCCCGCTTAAGGCGGGACGAGTGACCTGTCCCCGTGGTATGATAGTGGGAAAAGGAGGCGACGGCAATGGACTTTATCGCATTGGATTTTGAGATAGCAAACAATGATTTGAGCAGCGCCTGTTCATTGGGCATGGTGTTTGTCGAGCAGAACAGGATTGTGGATGAGAAGTATTTTTTGATTCAGCCACCTGGGATGAAAGTGGACAAGTCCTTCACCAAGGTGCACGGATTGACGGAAGAGGATTTGAAGGATGCACCGACATTTGATGAAGTCTGGGCGGAAATCAGCGACTTCTTTAATACGGACATTTTGGTGGTTGCACATAACGCTTTTTTTGACATGAGCGTTTTGAAAAGCTCCTTGCTCCACTACTCCTTGGAGATCCCCGAATTCGACTATGCCTGCAGCATTCCAATCAGCACGCGCGGCTTGAACGGATTCAAGGTGGGTGGCTCGCTGAAGGCAAGAGCCGAGCATTTTGGTGTGGAGCTTGATCATCATCATAATGCCCTATCCGATGCCAGGGCCTGTGCGGAAGTAGTCCTGCGATGCATCGACCTGAAAAAACGGAAGTCTCTCCGGACCTACTGCAGCACTTACTCATCGATACCAGTTAAGAGTTTCTTGGAGTTGAAGCCGCAGACAAGTTTTTACTCGAAAGCAAGATCAAGAAAGACGAATGTGCGTAAGACGTTCAACTCGGTCTCGATCAGTGAAATTACCCCTTCTGGCACTGTCTTCGATGACAAGCATCCGCTTTTTGAAAAGAACCTCGTCTTCACAGGTGAGCTGACCAGCATTGACCGCACGGAGGCGATGCAACTGGTGGTTGATAAAGGCGCTGTCATAAAAACCGGAGTCAGCGGCAAAACTGATTACCTCATTGTAGGCAAGCAGGACCCGACAATCGTTGGCCCCGACGGCCTCAGCACGAAAGAAAGAAAAGCCCATGAATTGATGAAAAAAGAAAGCAAGATCAAGATTTTGAAAGAAGAGGAATTTTTGAAGTTGATGGGGACAGGTTCCGTGTCCCACTAAGTGGGACGGGGGACCTGTCCCCATATTCACGTTTGATACAGCCTCCTAATGGGAACAAAGAACGATAGAGAACTTTGTGAGGAGGAAATCAATATGAGCAAAACGATATTCATTACAGGAGCGGGTACAGGACTTGGCAGGGGAGCTGCACTTGGTCTTGCTAGGAACGGTCATCGTGTGATTGCGACGACCGAACTTACATCACAGAAGACTGATCTTTTGAGGGAAGCGGAAGAACAGGGTTTGAATATGGTAGTATTCAAGCTCGATATCACGAACCAGCTCGACCTGGAGCAGATCAATAAGTACGATTTTGATGTATTTGTGGCCAATGCTGCAATCAATGAAGGCGGACCCCTCGGGGAAGTGCCGATGGAGCGGTTCCGCGCGTTATTTGAGGTGAATGTATTTGCCACGCTTGAGTCGGTTCAGTATGCGGCGCGTAAGCTGGTGAAAAAAGGGAGCGGAAAGATTGTCTTCTTGAGCTCCATGGCAGGCATTTCAGCGACCCCATATGTCGGTCCGTATACTGCAACCAAGCATGCGATTGAAGGGATTGCCCAAACGATGAAATCGGAGCTGGAAGAGTTCGGAGTAAAAGTGGCAACCATCAATCCAGGTCCATACGCAACCGGTTTCAATAAACGGGCAGCAGAAGAAAAATGGAAATGGTACGAGGAAGAAAAGCATTTTACTAGAAAAGAAGACATGAAAGAGCAGGAAGCACAGCTAAAAGAATTCGATCCACAGGACATGATTGACGTAATGGTGGATATCATCCCGGCCGATCACCACAAATTCCGAACCGTCCATCCGGAAGAAACGGAAAAGCAGCTGAAAGAAACCGAGCAGGAGCGGTGGGGGATGGAGATTTAAAAGCCAAGGGGCCTGACCCTCAGTGTGTTAAAGCGTTAACGCACTAGGGGTCAGGCTCCTTTCTTCATTCTACCTGCATTTGAACCTCATTCAACCAAGAGTTGATAGGCTAAAAACACGGCTGGTGCTATGATGGTTGTAACAGGGCGCTCTGTAATTCGGTTTGAAGGGGTTGTTGGATAGGTGATGTTGAATACACAGTTGATTGGGAGTTTTATTTCATCTTTGCGGAAGGAGTGGGATTTTACGCAAGTGGAGCTGGCAGACAAGGTGAATGTGTCCCATCAGGCGGTTTCGAAATGGGAACGCGGGGAAAGCATTCCTGATATTGGGACACTGGTGGAGCTCAGCAGAATTTTTGATACGAGTGTTGATCGGATCCTGGAAGGTGGAGAGAATGGTCGAGCGAGAATCGGTGGAGTGGTGGAGAAGCTGGCCATCAATGAACCTGCGGCAGCGGCTGACCTCATCAACCAAGGGGAATCCGACCTTGAAAGCTTCGTCTCCATTGCCCCGATCGTAAAGGGAAGCTTGATGGAAAAAGTCATCAGCGAAGTGGATGGGGAGAAATTTTCTTTGCAGCACCTGATTGGCCTCGCTCCTTTTTTGGAAAAAGAAACGTTCACCCAAGCTGCCGAGAAAATGCACATAGAGAACGTAACTTGGAAGCAGATACGTTCCCTGGCACCTTTTGTGGAAGAAATGCTATTACAAAGGCTGGTGGCAAACAGTGAAAGCTCCCCAAGTATCAAGGATGTCATTTCGCTTGCTCCATTTATCAGAACAGGGTTGGACGATCTGGTGAATACAGTGGAGGTGGATGAAGTATCTTTTGAGCATGTGAAGCTTCTTGCTCCGTTCCTGTCCGAGGATGGTCTATTTGCCTTCATAGAAAAAACCGCACAGGAGGGAATCACCCTTCAGCAATTCACATTAATCGCACCATTTTTAGGCAAAAACAACCATGCAGTAGCAGCAGGTCTGGATGTCAATGGAGCAGACGGTTCTGATGTGGTGAAGATAGCTCCTTTCGTAAATCGTGAAACCCTGGGCTCACTACTCGATCGGCTGGATAAACAGTCTGTCCGAGTTGAACACCTAGTGAAGCTTGCTCCATTCCTTGAAAAAGCAAAACTATCGGAATTAGTCATCAAAGCCATGGAAACAGAAGAAGTGGATCCGGTCCATCGCGCCAGACTTTCCCCATTTATGCAGCCAAAATAAGACAGGGGGACAGGTCCCATGTCCCACAAGGCGGGTCACAGGGACCTGTCCCCACGTACTTTCCTCAAAGTCTCCACGCTGAACTGCTTCAGCTGGGAGTCTGGCATTGGTTCGAGGTTCCGGACTGCTGTTTCGGCGGATGCGATGGCTTCTTTGTGCCTGCCGAGTTCTGACAAGATCAGTGCTTTGAACGTGTCCTTGATATAGTGGTTGGTCAGATCGATGGGGTGGTGGTTGTCGATGGAGCCCACCTTTTCGATTGCTTGCAGAGCCTCATTATAACGCCCCAGATAATAGAGGGCCTTTCCTTTTTCCAAGTTGAACCACGTATCATAGTCCTCCATTCGTTCCGGATCGGAGAGGAACGAATCTATGTTATCGAGTGCTTTGCTATATTCCTTTTTCTCCGATATCAGTTCGATAATCTGAAACAGATTGTAGAAATAGATGGAGGATTCATGGTCTGCAAATTCCCCGTACTGCTTCAGTTTTTTTAAATAATGCGCCTTCTTGCTTTTATTCCCGTCCATCCATGCATGAGCCGCAGCAAGCCGGTACAGATCATCAATCAAATAGAAAATCCGTTTTTCCTTGGAGAAGGCGAGCGCTTTTTCCATGGCGTCGACCGCAGCCTCGTATTCCCCGACAGCAAACAGCAGGATTGCCTCATGATAGTCCAAATCAAGCCTTGCCAATGGCTCGATATAGGCATGATTTGCTTCGATTTGCTTCCTTTCGGTGAGGAAAATTTCGAGCGCCTTTCTGTATTCATGCTCATGAAACGAGATATTCGATAAGAATATCCCGATTGCGGTCCGGTTGGAGGAGATATTCATTTGATCAAAAATGTCAGCGGCCGTCTTCAAATGTTTCTGCCAGTGTGGCTTCTTTTCACGTTGAAGGGAATAGCTATAAATTTCCAATAGCCGGGCACCTTCAAACCCTTGTATCAGCTTGTCAGCGTACGGCGCAATCAGCTCGATCAATTGCTTCGATTTATCTGGCAGAATCGTCAACATGGTATTATGGATTTTTTCCGCGTGCTCCAAAACACTTCTCAGCTCCTCGGAACTGTCTCCCCCCAATAGGTCCGCCACTTCTACGCCCAGCTGATGTGCAATATGGGCAAGGCTCTCCATGGAAGGATTAGCCTTGTTATTTTCTATCAGACTGAGCATGCCCTTCGTGAGCTCTGTCCCGGCAAGTGCTTCAAGTGTCATCTTCTTCTGTTTTCTCAATTTCCGTATACGTTCTCCAAGCATGTGAATAGAACACTCCTTAATCCGCCCATTTTGTTTAATTATATTAAACTTTCGCTTGAAAGGGAAGAGTAGTGTGTGATATGATTTGTTTAATTAAATTAAACTTTATGGAAATTGGGGTGTTGTTAATGGAAGAAAGCAGTAAAATTAAACGGGCAACCTATCACCTTTATACGTTCATGATCAGTAAGCTGGTCGCATCATTTGGTGCACAGGTCTATACGTTCGCAATCAGTTTTTACATTCTACAGGCAACCGGTTCTGCTACGAGCTTTGCGACGAACCTGATATGCAATATTCTCCCTAAGACACTTGCCGCTCCATTTATTGGAGTCATCACAGACCGCTATTCAAGAAAAATGATCGTTATTACCTCACAGATTGCTACCACCCTGGCTATAGCGGGACTTCTGATTTTTACCCTTATATCCGGACTCTCCATCCCAGCAATATATATCACTACTTGTATTTTGTCGCTTACGTCCATGTTTTCCGGAATAGCTTTCTCTTCTTCCATTACAGGTCTTATCGATAAAGACCGAATCCAGAAGGCGATGGCCTTGAATCAAATGTCCATTTCGTTTGCCGCCATAGGAAGCCCTGCGGTTGGTGGATTATTGTATGGTACCGTATCCATTCCGGTATTTCTTGTAATGTATATCGTCGCTTCCATTATTGCTGTCATTCTTGAATCGACGATGAATTTCCGACTGTTCACCACCGCACAGAAGGCGAGAGTGGAAGCATCAGAGAAGGAAACCATGTGGCAAAGCATCAAAGCGGGAATAGGCTATTTGCGCCTGCAGCCTATTATCATGATCATGCTTTGGATCAGCTTGCTCATCAACTTCCTGTTCGGGGCCTTTGAAGTCGGTTATTCTTACATCCTGATTGAAAAATTGAATGTGGAGTCCCAGCATTTCGGTATGACCCAGGGGGCTTTCTCCTTGGGAATGCTCCTAATGTCGATCTATTTTTCCACTAGAAAAGAAGTGCAATTCCCACTTCTCGTGTCCAAACGGGGAATCCTGGCACTGGGGATCATTATGGGGGGAATCGCCCTGCCGCTGCTGCTTTCCATGTCATACTGGATTCAATTTTCATACTATGCCGCACTTATGTTCTGCTTCGGTTCCATGATTATAGTCGTCAACACACCGCTTCAGGTCATGCTACAAAAAACAATCGAAGATGAATTCAAAGGACGGGTATTTTCCATTATCGAAACAATGGCAATGGCACTCATCCCGCTCGGAATGGTCATCTACGGCATACTCTACGACATCTTCCCTGGACAATGGGTACTGCTCCTGTCAGCAAGCATGCTAGTAACCGTCGTGCTCATCATGGCCAGACCATCCGTGATTCGTAAAGCCCACCCTGAAGTGGATGTCAAAACCAGAGAGAGTGTGGCTTGATGGGGACACTGGGACCTGTCCCTGGTGTATAATGATTACAACCGTACACAAAAATATTAATCGTGACAGGTGATGAATCTATGGAATCTAAAGACTATCTATTAAGCGAATTGAAAACGATTGAAAAGTGGGAGAAGGACCAGAAGAGTGTCTGGTTCTGGGAGCGCCTGACACGCTTGCCTTTCAAGCTGCTGGATAAAGTGACGCCGAAATTCATCCAGACGAAAATCGGCAGTCTGTTGGATGAGCTGGGAAGCTATATCCAGAATGGGGGGCAGTATTTGACGAGTGAAAAGTCCATATTCCAGTTTTACAAAAAGAAGACGGGGCGGAATATCAACGAACTGGCGGACCTTAAGGATGTACCATTGGAGGAAATGAAGCAGGCTTCTTTGGATTTGGGAGGTAGAAGGAAAAATGCGGCAACCTTGCAAGGGGCAAGCACAGGTATTGGAGGGATATTCACCCTTGCCATCGACATACCAGCCATACTGGCCATCTCTTTGAAGACCTTACAGGAAATTGCCATTATCCATGGCTACGACCCGAAAGAAAAGAAAGAAAGAGTGTTTATTTTAAAATGCCTGCAGTTCTCTACAGCGGATTACGTCGGAAAAGGTGCCATCCTTAACGAGCTTTCCGAATTCGGTAAGGATGAGCGCAAATCAAGTGAAGTGATCTCGCAGATCCAAGGCTGGCGTGAGGTGACATTGACTTTCACGGAGTCATTCGGTTGGAAAAAACTTTTTCAGATGGTACCTGTCGCCGGAATACTTTTCGGGGCATTTTCCAATCGCTCGATGATCAATGATTTGGCCGAAACCGGGACGATGCTGTATCAAAAGAGAAGAATTTTGGAGAGACTTGAGAAGGTTTCGAGTCCGGTGAACGAATAAAAGAGGAAATCCCCGTCCATTTGATGGGGATTTATTTTTTGTCACTGTTTTTTCCTTGGGCTTACGGACTTCTCATCGTTATGTGAGGCAGTCAATATCGTTGTGATCAAAAAATTGGATATACGATGAATTTTGGCAGGTTTGCGAGCAAAAAAAATAATTTATGCACAAAAATGCTGTTTTGCGGTGAAAAAAGGAGCTATTATGCGTAAAACGCAATATTCGACAAAAAACAACTTCGATAATAAGGGAAGCAGTTTACCCTCCAATTGCATTGGGTCACTGGTGTCAACGGCTCCACCATCGAGCAGCTTCCGGCCCTCGTCATGAAGCCGGATTCCATGGAGCCGCTAACGATGGAAATCATTGAAGGGAAGCCGCTTGTAAAAACGAGTTTTATCACCACCATTCTGACATAACAAAAGGAATAACCTATTTAAGTTATTCCTTTTAAAAAGTAGAGTATGAAGACATACTAGGATAACAAGTCTTTACCGCTTTAACAGAAAGCGGGTCAGGCCCCAACCATTTCACTACTCACTAATGCCGAAGCTGATACAGCCGGTAAAAGTTTTTTGTCAGTACTTTCAGCACGGAGTAGAGTGGCACTGCGAGCAAGATGCCGATGAAGCCGTAGAGCTTCCCAGCAACGAGGAGCAGGAGGATGACGGTCAATGGATGGATCGATAGTTTGTTCCCAATGATCAGCGGTGATACGAGATTTCCTTCTATTTGCTGGACGATGGTCAAGAGGATCAGGATTTTTACGGCCATGAATGGATCTGTCATCAGGCCGATGATCAGTGCAGGGAGCACCCCAAGCGCCGGTCCGATTATGGGGACGACAGCTGTGATTACAATGAATAATGCAAGCACCAGCGCGTATTCGACACCGATGATGAGGTAGCCGATGTACATCAGGAATCCGTTCACCAATGCCACAATCATCTGCCCGCCTATATAGGTGGAAAGCGCCTTATTTATATCTGTCAGGATTCTTCGTCCTTCAATCCGATGCTTTTGAGGTAAATACTTCAGGATGAAAGGCAGAAGCTTGTGCCCATCCTTCAAAAAGAAAAATACGATAAACGGGACAATTACGAGTACCGTAACAAAGCTTGTGATGGAAGAAATGATAACCGCAACATTTTTTCCAATCCGTTCCCCTTGGTCCTTCATGAAGTTCAAGAGTTTTTGCTTTGCTTCTTCATAGGACATCAGTCCGAAATTATTTTCATTAATAACCTGCTTTGTCTGTTCTTCGTTTTTTTCCAGAATGGATGGAACATCCTTCGCAAACTGCATCACCTGTTCTTCGATTTTTCCACCAACTGTAAACCCACCCAAGACTGCTCCCCCGATAATCACAAAAAAAACGATAAAAATGGCTAAAGTCCGGGGAATGTACTTGGATCTTGAAAGGAACTCCACAACCGGTTTCAGAATATAAAACAGAAATCCGGCAAAAATCAACGGAAAGAAGAGCGTGGCAATCAAACTGAGGATCGGATTGACAAGAAATTGAACCTCGCTCAATAGAAAAATCACCAACAGAACCAAAACAATCCCTGTCAAATACTTAAAAAAAGGATGTCTAATCCACAATATTATCCCCCCAATGAAAAAGAATATAAGTGTTCATTCCCTTTCAGGCGGAATTTGACACATGGGGACAGGTCCAAGTGTCCCAATAGACCTACAAACTTCAAATGGGACCTGTCCCCACTGTTTACCAGCATTTTTCTCACAATCAGTGTGCAAAATACAAAAGTAAGACAATAAAAAGGAGTGTGTAACCATGGATAAATGGATAAGTTCCATATTGAAGCTGGCGGCAGCTCAGAACCTCATGAAGATGTTTGGCTATAAACCGAGGAAGAAGAGAAACTTGGGCACGTTCGCGTCACTGCTTGGAATCGGCTTAAGTGCTGCGGCTATTCTCTATGGTCGAAATGGTGAAAACGCAATGAACGGGAAGGCAAAGCCTAGACCGATGCAAAAGCATCGTTCCGCATCCGATATCATGAAGACACTCCAGGCGAAAGGTCTTGCGAATCCGACGAATATGGCTGCTTTTGCTGAAATCGCAGAAGAATTCACACCAATGCACAAAGCTCCCCCACAACCGTCCGGCAGCAAGCAGCAAAGAAACATGCACCAGCAAAGCAACAACCAACACAAAGCTAATAGAAACAGCCAGCAGGTCAACAGACAAAACCATAAATAAACCAGTACCACCTCGCCCTTATGAAGCGGCAGGTGGTACTGGTTTGCTGTAAAACGAATGTATCATATTTTCCAGTTCAGTAATATCAGCCTCCGATACGGCTGGACTTTCTTTTAACGAGCCGAGCATGCTGTCTAATAAAAATTTTCGGGGGCTTTTGGCCTCCAGCAGCTCTTCCTGGATGAAATCCAAGAGCTCTACATACGGTGTTCCGCTGAGCTTGCTTTTCAAGGAATCCAGCAACGTGATAAGGGACTGCTTGCGGGCAAGGATTCCGTCCCTGTTTTCGGGAAACCACTGCTCAAGCCTTTCAGGTGCAATCAGCTGTTCCTTTGTTTGTGCAACCTCATTTACCACCTGCACAATACGTTCCACACTATACTTTACCACGCGATGAATGCTTGCGCTTCCACTTTCCTGTCCCATCAGGTTGAATTTGATATTGTGGTTCAAGATACCCATGAACATGATGGAGCAATCCAGGAGATATGGTTTTTTCTCTTCTCCGAAAAGATCAATGAAGCGCTCGTATATCCAGCGAATCATCCGTAATTGCCCCCGCTTGATGAATTCCTTCAGTTCTTCGTCCTTGGAGAAAAAGACTTCCTCAAAAAGCGAGATGAGCTTATTGGCACGGTTGGTATGCATCTGCAATTCAATCTGCTGGATGAAGATGTTGATATCAGCTGGGTCCTTGCCGATCAAAAGGTCTGCCCGGTCTTTTTCCAGCTTCGTATAGATGCTCTTGAACAGCTCGATAAGCAGTTCATTCTTGGAAGAAAAATAATTATAAAAGGTGCCCTTTGAAATACCGCTGAAATCGAGAATATCCTGGATGGATGTAGCTTGGAACCCTTTTTCAATAAATAGCTGATGGGCCTTCTTGATTACCTGTAATTTTCGTTCATTCATCTTATCACCTTTTAGACTGCTAGTATAATTTTCATACTACCTTATTTTCGCAGCTTACACAAACCCCAATAAATAACACCTTATTTTTATTGAAAAAATTGTACTGATGGTATAAGATGAACATTATGAAACTACAGTATAAAATAATGAACTCATAGTATAGGGAGAGAGGAAGCGAAACAACATGCAACAAACTGAATCCACACAGCGACCGCCATACGGGATACTGGCTATCCTGATGATTGGCGCTTTTATTGCTTTTTTAAATAATACATTACTGAACATAGCCCTGCCGTCGATCATGACGGAGCTTGAGGTAGGTCCTTCGACCGTCCAATGGCTCACCACAGGGTTCATGCTGGTGAACGGGATCTTGATTCCGACCACTGCATTTCTCATTCAAAAATATTCTGTCCGACATTTGTTCATCGCGGCAATGGGGCTGTTCACAATCGGAACTGTCCTTGCAGGCTTTGCCCATGTCTTTCCGGTACTTCTAACGGGACGCATGCTGCAGGCATCCGGCTCTGCCATTTTGATGCCTTTATTGATGAATGTGATGCTCGTCAGCTTTCCAGTGGAAAAAAGGGGAGCTGCAATGGGTGTATTCGGTCTGATCATGATGGGTGCGCCGGCAATCGGTCCCACTTTATCCGGTTGGCTCATCGAACACTATGATTGGAGAATGCTGTTCCATTTTGTCACACCGATCGCGGCGGTCATCCTTTTATTAGGTATTTTCCTATTGAAGGATAAAAAGGTGAAACCGAATATTAGCCTGGATATGTTCTCGGTTCTATTATCAAGCTTAGGATTTGGCGGACTCCTTTATGGCTTCAGTTCTGCCGGTTCCAAAGGCTGGGACAGTCCGCTTGTCTATGGAACTATTCTTATTGGAGTGGTAACCCTGACATGGTTTATCCTCCGCATGCTCCGCCAGGAAAAGCCGATGCTGAACTTCCGGATCTATCAGTATCCGATGTTCGCCTTATCCTCCGCCATCTCGATGGTCATCACGATGGCGATGTTTTCCGGGATGATCCTTTTGCCGATCTATGTGCAGACTTTACGTGGCATCTCCCCGTTGGATGCAGGTCTTATGATGCTTCCGGGAGCAATTGCGATGGCGCTCATGTCCCCGATTACAGGGAAACTTTTTGATAAATACGGCGGAAAAGTACTCGCGATAACAGGATTGACGATTACGGTCGTAACGAGCTATTTCTTCAGCCAATTGACGCTGGAAACATCCTATACACAACTGGTCATCCTTTATACAGTAAGGATGTTCGGGATGTCGATGGTATTCATGCCAGTTTCCACAAACGGACTGAACCAGCTGCCAAAAAGGTTCTATCCACACGGTACAGCGATGAACAGCACGTTGCAGCAGGTGTCAGGGGCAATCGGTACGGCATTCCTCGTAACCCTCATGTCCACACGGGCTGAAAGCTATGGCCGTGACCTTGCTGCGACAGAAATGCCTAAGCTTGGTGCCGATCCTTCTGCGGAAGCGCTCGGGGCCATGCAACAGCAGATCATGCTGCAATCCACATTGGAAGGGATCAACTTCGCATTCCTTGTGTCCGTCTTTATCGCCGCAGTGGCACTTGTTCTTTCCTTCTTCATTAAGAGGGCAAAGCAGGCAGAGGATCCGATAGGGGATGAAGCGGAAGCAGAGGCAAAAGCAGAAGCAGTTAATCCCGATGTAAAAGCTAAATTAGCGGAAAACTAATAAAGAAAACAGCCTCGAATGTAGATAACGTTTTCGGATACCTGTCACTTTTTATTAAAAATGCGGTTAAAAATCTGCTTATATTTGTTATACATTTTGTTCTGCAAGATGCAGGGTAAGAATATTACAAAGGGCCACCTAATGTATAATGCGTATTATGGCCAAAGTACTGTTATAAAACTAAACAGTGTAAAAAATAACAGGAAAAATTCCGTTTAAATTGGGAAATACCCATATTTCCCGAAGAATAAGCGGAGTTTTTTCGTTTATATGTTCCAAATCTTAGAATTTTTCCTTATTTAGAGCAGTTAACCGGAAATTCTCCGCTTATCTTTGCTTCTTAAGCTTCCTCTATAAACATTAACAGGAAATTCTCCGCCTATTTATTCTCATACCTAAAAAAAATCATCAAAGAATAATTACAGAGCCAAAGAAAAAAGTGGTTTTTAAATTTGCAGTCCGATTTAAGAGGTAACAGAAATCTTCGTAGCCTTACATATCGATATACTAATTGGACCACACTTTCAAGCCTATTTTTATCATTATTCGCGTTTTATCCATAAAAAAATGACCATCAATTTCACATACAAATCGTTGGTCATTTTAATAGACATATTGGATACTGTGACAAGTAAAAGAACCGTTAGTGGAGGCTGTTTTTCTTGTTTATAAGGTTATTTTTTATTTGCCTGGGTACCGCTTTTCTTCTGGCTTTGTGAAGCATTGTTTCCAATCTGAAAGTCATTGCCGAATTCCACATTGTTTTTATTATCGTGCTTTTCAATTTGTTCTCTTGTCTGTTCCTTATTCTGCTTACCTTGATTTGACATACCTCATCAACTCCCTTTCCGATAGTTTATCTTTCTTAATATGCACAATTAGACTGTTAAAATTAGTCTTTTTTATGTAGTCCAGACTAATTTTTCTGTTCAATCTGTTAACTCTTCCTTCGTTCGGCTAAAATGATGGTATCTGATTTTTCTGAATGATGGAGAGGTGGATGAAGATGGCGCAAGAAGTCAAGGTGAAAGAAATGCTGGAGATCGTGCAGGGGACACGGGCCGTTCTTGTGGATGTGCGATCACCTGGTGAGTTTGCAGATATGACCATACCCGGCAGCATCAATATTCCGATTTTCGATAATGAGGAGCGGGCGGAGATAGGGACTCTCTACAAGCAGGTAAACGTGGAAGCGGCAAAGGACCGGGCATTGGAAATCGTATCCGCAAAGCTCCCAGGATTTATCCGTTCGTTTCAAAAACTACAAGCGCCAATTATCGTTTTCTGCTGGCGTGGGGGAATGCGAAGCAAAACAACTGTGACGCTACTGGAATTGATGGGCATCAGAGCGAAACGTCTTCAGGGTGGTGTCAAGGCGCATCGCCGCTCTGTGATTGAACAGCTCGAGCAGTTGGAAATCCGGCCGGGTTGCTTTATTTTGAATGGCGGGACAGGCTCAGGGAAGACGGTGATATTGCGAAAGCTAAAGGAGAATGGTATTCCTTCCCTTGACCTGGAGGGCTTGGCCAGTCATCGGGGATCAATTTTCGGGCAGATCGGACTACCACCTACCAATCAGAAGATGTTTGAAGCGGAGCTTGTTCATGAAATGTTGAATCTGCATGCGGCACCTTATCTTGTTTTTGAGGCCGAGAGCAAGCGGATGGGGAAAATCCTGTTGCCGGAATCTATCATGGATAAAAAACGGGAATCGACTCACATTTATATCGAGCTCCCACTAGAGGTTCGTGTACAGAATATCCTGGATGAATATCAGCCCGCAGCCCATCATCAAACATGCATCGAGGCTTTTGAAAAAATAAAAAGGCGCATCCATACGCCAGTCGCGACAGAAATCCAGGAGCTGCTGGATAGTAAACACTATGCCCGTGTCGTTCAACTTCTGCTCGAGCATTATTATGATCCGAGATATCTCCATGGCGAAAAAGAATATGAGCATTGCAGGAAGGTGACGATCCAAGCAAAGGATAGCGAGGACGCCGTAAGAAAGGTAGCTGCTTTTCTGGAAATGCAGCCTGTGGTTTCCTTCTAGAAAAAACGAATTCTTTTGCGAATTCGTTTTTCTTATTTATGAGGTTGTAAACTATGCTCTCTCAAAATAGATGTGACAATATGGATCGAATCCCATTCCCCCCGCGAAAATTTTACGATTGGGAATGTCTTGGGGAAAAGCTTACGACGAATTTCTTCAGCTGAATAGCCGTCTTTATACAAGGATAGTACTTCCGCTTGAATAGAAAGTAAATAGTCGCGTTTTCTTTCAATTGCTTTACGGCCGTCCTCCAGATATCCTGCGTGACTGCAAAAAACTTCAAGAAAATCATAGGATAAAATACGTTCCAAGGAGCGGATGATTTCAGGGGTGCTTTCATCAGCCAATGCCAGCTTGGTACGCACACTTACAAACAAATCGCCGGTGAACAACTGTCCTGTTTCCCTGTTAAGAAAGGCTTTGTGATCATAGGCATGACCGGGGGTGTCGATGGCATCCCAAGTGGCACTTCTGGATTGGAAGCTCTCTGAGACAGGTTGGGCTTGAAACGGCCTGCGTCTTCCCCAGAATAGCTGTCGATAGAAGGGATAATCTGCCCGCATCAAACAGGAAGCGATAGATGTTTCATTAAGATAGACCGGCACATTCTTCGTTTTTTGGACATATGCGGCACAGCCAGTATGGTCTTCATGAAAATGGGTGAGCATGACCTGATCAAAATCCGCTTCATCAAGGAAGGGTTCAAAAAATTTATGCAGAGAGTGTGCCCCGGTATCGATTAACATGCCATCAATCAAATAGCTGTAAACATTTAAAGAAACACCCTTCAAGGAAATTTCTCCATTCAAATAGGAGACACCGTTTACCTCACCCTTGGATGCTTTCTTCTTAAACAACAAATCTACCATCTCCCTGTCAATTCCAATGTATACCAAAATTATAACAAATAAGGTTGTTGGATTGTTTATTTTTATAAGAGAATCCGTCATGCATAGAGAATTAACGTCCTGTAGATGATGCTTGGCAATTTTGTTCCATTTTATCATGGATTGCACTGTTAAAAGGTGCCTGACCCCCGTTGCTTTAAAGTGATAAATCTCAAGTGTTCAAATGAATCCGAGTAAAGGTAAGTTCAATTTTTTCCCTTTTTTCCTCCATCCTTTGCGTTATAATGAAAGAATACGCTTACTTAAGGGACTGAACAAACATGACCTACATACATAAACTAAAGCACTTTGTTGGTGGAAGGATACTCAAAACAGGCATTGCGGTGTTCATTACCGCGTTGATTTGCGAGGCTTTGGCATGGCCTGCCATGTTTGCTGTCATTGCGGCAATCGTTACCATTGAACCGACAGCTGCCAATTCGATAAAAAAAGCGTTTGTCCGGTTTCCGGCCTCGGGCATCGGCGCAGGATATGCCATTTTATTTTATATTGGTTTTGGCGATAATCCTGTAACGTACACATTGGTGGCACTTGCAACCATCATCACCTGCCATAAGTTGCACCTGGATGATGGAATCTTAGTTGCCACCTTGACTGGTGTGGCGATGATCACGACCGTTCATGACCACTATCTTTCCTCCTTTTTGGTCAGGTTGGGGACGACCATCACTGGACTATCTGTATCCACACTTGTAAACCTCCTGGTGTTAAAGCCAAACTACACGCCAGCCATCTCCGAAAAAATCAGGGGGTTGTTAAAGGAAACAGGGCTCTTGATAGAAAGAAGCGGTGGGGAGCTGATTAAAGGGAAAATGCATGCCAATCCCAGGCAGACCAGATTGACCTTTCATAAGATAGTGAGAGAGGTGGAGCGAGTCGGGGACCTTTGCAGCTATCAGAAAGAGGAGTGGAAATACCATCACTACAAGAGAAAAGACATGCGACATTTCTATTATGAAAATAGAAAACTGAAAATCTTGACACAGTTGACCTATCACGTCGGGAACTTGATTTTCATCCCTAGTCATAAAAGGATAGCCAATCAGGACAAATCTTCTCTTATACTCTCAACCGTACGAAATATGAATGAAGTTTTACAAAATGAAGAATATGACATGACACAAGAGCATCATCGATTGGTAGACAGGCTTTTTGATCAGCTTGCTGAAAGAATTCCGGCAATAAACGAAACAGATTATCATATTTTATCGACGGATACCGTTATTTTTTATGAACTGATAGCAATCAATGATTTATTAGAGGAACTGGCTAAAATTGAGCACCATGCGTTGAAGCATCATGATGCCGCTGCGAAACAACATGCATGATTAAAATCTGCAAGACATTCAAAGTGCAATACGATACACTATATTGTGAAGAAATAAATTACCCAATTACATATTAACATTTAGGTGCCTTTTCGGAGGTTAAAAGGGAAGCTGGTGCAAGACCAGCACGGACCCCGCCACTGTAAACGTTGAACGGTGTTAGCTTTTATCCACTGTGCTTTTCATGCATGGGAAGGATTAACGCTGTGATGAGACGTAAGTCAGGAAACCTGCCTAATTGTTTTTAAGGATTCTACGAGGAAAGAATGCTTAAAGTGACATTACTATTTCGCTGCTTTCATAGATTTAATTTGTGAAAAGTGGATATGCGATTCATAATGCGCTTTAGCGTCTTTCCTAATATAGGAGAGGCGTTTTTTAATTCTCTCCTCTTAATCTGTTACATTACTTTTTTACAGGAGGTTCATATGGGCAAAGAAAAGCAAAGAGGGTTGACACTTATTTTTACAGGTGATGGGAAAGGCAAAACAACGTCGGCGTTGGGACTGACTCTTCGCGCAACTGGGAGAGGGATGAAAGTGAAAATTTTTCAGTTTATCAAGTCACCGGAGCGTTCCTATGGGGAACAAATAGCTTTAGAGAAACTCGGAATTGAGATGGTACAGCTTGGGGCCGGTTTTACTTGGACGAAAACACCCGAGGACCATCGTGAGGCGTTGAGAAGTGGTTGGCCCAAGGCGAAGGAAGCTGTGCTGAGTGGGGAATTTGATGTAGTGGTTTTAGATGAACTGAACAATGCATTGGCAATCGACCGTTTTCCGATAGAGGATGTCCTTCCTTTAGCAGAGGTCATGGATGTGATAAAAAATAAACCGGCACACGTGCACCTGGTCATCACCGGCAGAGATGCAAAGGATGAAATAAAGGATTTGGCAGATCTAGTATCCATTATCGAACCGGAAAAGCATTATTACAACGATGGAGTGCCGGCTGTAAAAGGAATCGAGTTTTAATTCTGCGTGAAGGATCTGAATGATGGATAGAAGTAAAATTGGATCAACCAATGTCTGGAGTGGAAAGCAAATGGATAAAGCGATGCCCATCATGATTCAAGGCACTCATTCCGATGCAGGGAAAAGTGCGGTTGTCACAGCCTTATGCAGGATATTTGCACAGGATGGATTTAAAACAGCTCCGTTCAAATCGCAGAACATGTCCCTGAATTCCTATATCACCTTCGATGGCAAGGAGATTGGACGAGCCCAAGGTGTTCAGGCGGAAGCGGCCGGCATTATCGCCACCACCGATATGAATCCGATACTAATCAAGCCTACAGGAAACTATGAATCCCAAATCGTGGTGCATGGTGTCCCTTATCAAAATATGAAGGCAGGAGAGTACCGGCAGGACTTTTTCCTGCAAGGATTAAAGCTGATTCAGGATTCCTATGAGAAATTGGTGCAAGGCTATGAATGTGTAGTGATAGAAGGAGCGGGAAGTCCGGCTGAAATCAATTTGAATGACAGGGAGCTTGTCAACATGCGTGTGGCGCGTCTGGCAGATGCGCCAGTCATTTTGGTTGGAGATATTGAGAAGGGCGGGGTATTTGCCAGTCTGGTAGGAACGCTGCAGCTCCTGGAACCGGAAGACAGAAAGAGAGTAATCGGGGTGGTCATCAATAAATTTCGCGGAGATGTATCCCTGTTGGAACCAGGTTTGAAATGGTTTGAGGAGTATACAGGTGTACCCGTCCTTGGGGTCATCCCTTTTATTGATCATTTGACAATAGAGGCAGAGGATTCGGTAGTGTTAGGCAGTTATTCAACCAAAACAGATACGTCCAAGGATTTGGATATTGCCGTCATTCGCTACCCGCTGATTTCAAATTTTACAGATGTCGATCCTTTCTTTGAGGAGCCTGATTGTCATGTGCGATTTGTTAGCCGGGCAGAAGAAATAGGGACACCGGACTTGATCATATTACCCGGAAGTAAAAATACGGTGGAGGACGCACTATTTTTGCATAACAGCGGATTGGCTAATCGTCTTCTGTCATTATCGGAAAAAAAGACGATGATAGTTGGCATTTGTGGCGGCTTTCAAATGCTGGGGAAAGAAATCGAGGATGTATTGGGAGTTGAATCTCCTATTAAGCAGGCTCCGGGATTAGGGTTTATTCCCATGAATACCACTATCACGGTCAATAAAACAACCATCCGCTCCGAAGGGGTCATCACAATTCAAGATAATACATTTCCTGTTTCCGGCTATGAAATACATATGGGAGAATCGCATTTTGAATCAGGGTGTGATCATTTAATCGAACTGGACGACAGGGTAGAGGGAGTATGGAGTGAGGATCGGCTGATCATGGGGACTTATTTTCACGGGATTTTTCATAACGACGAGTTCAGGGAGTTCCTCCTAAATGAATTAAGGGTTAAAAAAGGATTGGATCCAATAATCGAAAGGGTCTCTTTTGCCAAAAAAAGAGAAGAATCCTTTGACCGGTTGGCGGATGTTGTGAGGGAACACATTCAATTGGATGCAATCTATCAAAAAATGAAGGAATTTCAGAAAGGTGCCTGCCATGTTAAAGATATGTGAGAAAATACAACCAGTTGACAAAAATATTGGGAATGAGGTGCGTGCTTATTTAGACACCTTAACAAAACCTATCGGAAGCTTAGGAATGGTGGAGGAATTGGCAATTCAGCTCGGGGAGATCACTTCCAGCCGTTTTCCGACGGTTTCTCCTCCTGGTGTGATCGTATTTGCTGCGGACCATGGGGTGGCAGGAGAGGGAGTTTCTGCTTATCCACAAGAAGTTACTGTCCAGATGGTACATAATTTCCTGAATGGCGGAGCTGCGATTAATGTGCTGGCAAAACAGATTGAAGCCAAGCTTGATATTGTCGATATTGGTGTAGCAGGTGAGATCGCAAGGGAAGGGCTCATCTCAAGAAAAGTCCGTTATGGTACAGGGAACTTTTTAAAGGAAGATGCCATGAGTCCGGATGAAGCGCTGGAAGCCATCCAAGTGGGTATGGACGTCGCAAATGATATGATTCAACGGGGAGCAAAGTGTCTATTGCTAGGGGAAATGGGAATAGGCAATACAACAAGCAGCAGTGCTATCCTATCTGTGCTTCTCGGGGAAAATAATCTGGAGAGAATAGTAGGTACAGGTACTGGAATATCCGTGCAGCAGATCAAGCATAAGCAGCAGGTGATCAAACAAGCCATTGAAAATCGCCATCCTGATCCAGGAGATCCATTGGATATATTGTCGAAGCTTGGTGGACTCGAAATAGCAGGAATGATAGGAGCAATTTTTGCTGCAGCCGAAAAGAGAATTCCAATTTTAATAGATGGATTTATTAGTACAGTATCGGCGGTATTAGCGGTAGAAATGTGCCAGCATATCAGAGGATATTTGATAATCGGCCATCAATCAAAGGAAATTGGGCATAGGCGTGCCTTGGAGCTGCTGAAAAAGAGGCCACTGCTTGATTTGGAATTGAGACTTGGGGAGGGATCGGGTGCTGCCCTCGCGTATCCTATCGTGGAGGCTTCAGCCAGGATCCTGAAGAACATGGCCACTTTTTCCGCTGCAGGAGTATCGGAATCGACCATCTCCTGAAGCGGAAAAATTAAATTTACAAGAGTATGAAGTTAAACTATAATGACTTTTAGAATAAAAAAACGAATATTAAGACAAATAGGTTCCTTAAATGTTCATGACAATGAAATTTAAGGTGAAAAGGGAAGTTGGTGCAAGTCCAACACGGTCCCGCCACTGTAAGCGCTGAGGAAAGCTAACGTATCTCCACTTTGCATGATGATGCATGGGAAGGAGTAGCCGACTGATGAAGTGCAAGTCAGGAGACCTGCCTATGTTGTTTTTAAACACCTTCGAGGAAAGGGATGTTTAAAGTGCGTGGTTATTCAGAGACCATTCCTATTTTGCCAGTCTCATTGACAGGGAATATAGGTGCATTTTTACGTTCAACGCTTTCCTTTTGGATAGCGTTTTTTTATTTGCCAAAAAAGCAGAAAAAGGGGAAGAAAAAACATGAAGCAATTATGGAAAAAGTGGAGCATTATTACGCTAATAATGACAATGGCAATTTTAGCGGGATGTGGAGTGAATGGGACTGATACGAACAAGCAGTCAAGTGGCGAAGTAAATGAATCTGCTGCGAATGAAGTGCAAGGAACGGAAGGGAAGCAATTTCCTGTCACCATCAAAGATGAAACCGGCGAGGAAATTGTCATCGAAGCGGAACCGGAATCTATTATTTCCCTACAGGCCAGCAGTACTGAAATCTCTTATGCATTAGGATTAGGCGATAAAATGGTGGGGGTTTCCGACTATTGCAACTATCCACAAGAAGCACTGGAAATAGAGAAAGTTGGGGCGCAGGACATGAATGTCGAGCGTATCCTTACACTACTACCGGATATTGCCCTTGTGACGGACTATCATTTGGAAACGCATGCTGAAATATTGTCCCAGTTTGAAGAAGCTGGTATTACGGTCATTGTTATTGGCAGTGAGACTTCTTTTGATGATGTCTACGAAACAATCGATCTGATCGGTACTGCTACAGGTAAGAAGGCTGAGGCCAAAGAGCTGGTTTCCGATATGAAAGAACGTCTTGAAACGGTGAAGGAAAAGGCAAAATCTGTAACGGATAAAAAGAAAGTGTGGGTCGAGGTATCACCGGCTCCGGATATTTTCACAACAGGCCAAGGAACGTTTATGCATGAAATGCTGGAATCCATCCAAGCAGAAAATGCAGCAGGCGACCAAGAAGGCTGGGTCAAGATGACCGAAGAAGAAATCGTTCAATTAAATCCTGATGTGATTGTCACCACGTACGGATACTATGTGGAAAGTCCAAAGGAAACGGTGATGGCACGTAATGGCTGGGCCGAGGTTCCTGCAATAAAATCTGGAGAAGTACATGATGTGGATAGCGATATGGTAACGAGACCTGGTCCTCGTTTAATTGAAGGGGTGGAAACACTTGCAAAAATCGTTTATCCGGAAATATTTAACTAATAAGCTCGTTTGGCTCTATATAGGATGTGGAGGGTTTGTACTTGGTGCAGCCCTCCTTGGTCTATTAAGCAGTAGTGTAACCATTCCGATCACTACCGTCCTCCATATTGTCCTGGAAAATGGTTTTGGGCTGCGGTGGTTGGAGGAAGTCCCGAAAAATGAAGAGATGATCATTTGGAATATCCGCTTTCCCAGGGTCCTTCTTGCCCTTTTTGTGGGAGCTTCATTGGCGTTGGCGGGTGCTGCGTTTCAAGGGCTGTTACGCAATCCGTTGGCAGATCCCTATACGATTGGGGTTTCATCGGGAGCGGCACTCGGAGCGGTTGCTGTTCTGTTCTTTCAGGTTACGATTATTGGTTTAGGGAGCTTTACCCTTCCTTTTGTCGCTATTATCAGTGGACTGCTTTCCCTATTGCTTGTCTTTGGATTGGTTCGCTTAAGTAACAGAGGGTTTGCAATAGAAACGATCATTTTGGCAGGAATCATCATCAGTGCCTTTATCGGCTCTATCATTTCCTTGATCATCTCCTTAGGGGATCGGGATTCCATGACACAGATCATCTATTGGCTTTATGGAAGTGTCGGAATGAGAGGCTGGGGTCATGTACAGCTAATCGTTCCTTTTATGATACTTGGTACAATGCTCCTCTTCATTCATTATCGCGAATTGAATGCCATGGCTTTGGGAGAGGAGGCAGCCGATCATATCGGGGTAGATGTGAAACGGGGTAAGATTTTCATTTTAGTGGGGGCTTCCCTTTTAACAGGGGCGGCAGTCGCGGTTTCTGGGTCCATCGGTTTTGTCGGTTTGGTTATTCCTCATCTTATAAGGCTTATAACAGGTCCCAATCACCGGCATGTCTTGCCATTATCCATGCTTGTTGGTGGAGGGTTTCTCGTTTTGGCAGACCTGGGAGCAAGAACCATTATCGCACCGAAGGAATTGCCGATTGGGGTCATTACGGCATTGATTGGCGCACCGGTTTTTGCAGTGTTACTGGTTCGAGAAAGAGTAGGAAGGGGGAAGGCAATTGATTAAGGTCAGAAAGCTGACAGGTGGTTATTTAGCTGGCCCTGTAATTAAAGAGCTTGATTTGAATATTCAAAAAGGGGAGTTTTTCGCGCTGTTGGGACCGAACGGAAGTGGGAAGACGACTCTGTTTAAATTGATTACAGGACAGCTTCCCATTCAGCAAGGAGAAATTCTTATCGACGAAAAACCAATTACTTCCTTTTCTAAGCTGGAAAAAGCGAAAAAAGTCGCCGTACTGACCCAGGAGGTCCAGGTGTCTTTTGATTATACGGTGGAAGAAATTATTAGCCTTGGCCGCTATCCACATCAAACAGGGATTTTTAAGAGCCTATCCAAAGAAGATAAGAAGGTCATGGAATATGTGATGAGAAAAACCAGAATAACCAAGTTTCGCGACACACAATTCCGCAAGCTTAGCGGAGGGGAAAAGCAGCGGGTACTATTGGCAAAAGCATTGGCTCAGGAGCCGGAAATTCTCTTGTTGGATGAGCCCACGAACCATTTGGATATCAAGCACACCTTTCAAATGCTGGATTTGATAAAAGAATGGCAGCAATTAAAAGGACTGACCGTATTTTCCATTTTGCATGATCTGAATGTTGCTTCCCTTTATGCCGATCGACTTGCCTTGCTTTATGAGGGTTCGTTTCTTGAAGTGGGGGACACCGACACATTGCGCAAGGAAGATCAGTTGAAAAAAGTCTATGAAGTGGAGATCCAAACGCAATCACACCCAATCGTACCAAAACCTCAGCTCATCATGACGCCAAGCTTTGAGCAGCCAGGTCATTCCTATAGCCTTCACAAAGCTTACCAGATGGAACAGACGTCCGATTATATTCATGTTTTATTCAATCAGCCAATGCGTTGTATCTCCAATGGTGTGGTGGGGGATGGCATTCAATGGCTGAAGCATTTCTGCAATTTTCACGTTTCAAAAAACTATAATTGCTCCAATCCGAAAAAAGATCTACATGAATGGATGGAAAAATATCATATTCCCCCTGAACAGGCAGTAGGATTGATGACGGCTGTACAGCTAGAGGATGTCACGATTGTGATGGAGAAAATAGAGGGAATTGAATTTTTGGCAGTCGTTACTGCCGGGGTAGGAAATGCGGTAGATATCTCGAAAGGGCATCCAGCCAATTTACCGCTCCAGATCGGGACCATCAATATGATGATATTTATCGATGCCCATTTTACGGACGGAGCACTCGTTAATGGACTTATGTCTGCAACGGAAGCCAAAGTGAAGGCGCTTCAGGATCTGGAAATTATGGACCCGGAAACAAAAACGCTTGCTACCGGGACTTCTACCGATGCGATGGTTCTAGCTGTCACGCAGCAAGGGGTACAGACTCCTTATGCAGGGTCGGGAACGGTAGTCGGGAAGGGAATTGGCCATGTTGTCTATCAGGCTACAGTGCAAGCGATCCGGAAATATTTGAAAAGGGTCCAGGGATGATGGAAGCACCGTTCTACATAGGTTGTTTGATACTGATAGGAGCGATTTTACTGGACTTATGGATTGGTGATCCAGGGTGGCTGCCGCACCCTGTCATTCAGATGGGAAGGCTCATTACATTTTTGGAGAGAAAATGGAACCTTGGAACAAATAGAAGGATAAAAGGGGTGTTTCTTACAGGTACCGTCGTTTTTACCGTTTATGTTGTGACTTTTTTCTTCGTCAGTATCGCTTATCACATTTATTATGCAGTTGGTATAGTAATGGAGATTTGCTTAATATCCACCACAATCGCGATAAAGGGGCTTGCTTCTGCCGGGAAAAGTGTAAAGAAGCCCTTGGCTAATGGGGATTTAGTGGCGGCTAGGAAAAGCCTCAGCATGATTGTCGGCAGGGATACCGGGCATCTGGAAGAAAGCGAGATTGTGAGGGGAGCGGTGGAAACTGTTTCCGAGAATACTGTCGATGGGATAACGGCGCCATTGTTCTGGGCATTAATTGGCGGTGCTCCTTTAGCGATGGCGTACCGGGCGATCAATACGCTCGATTCCATGGTTGGCTATAAAAATGAACAGTACATCCAGTTTGGCTGGGCATCTGCAAGATTGGATGATATAGTCAATTGGCTTCCGGCGAGATTGACTGCTTTGACTATGTGGTTTTCTTCATTTTTTATGCGCGGTTCAAGGCATATGGAAGCACTGAAAACTACATGGAGAGATGCCAGAAAGCACCCAAGCCCGAACAGCGGTTGGTCTGAGGCCATGGTAGCTGGATTGATGGGCGTTCAATTGGGCGGAATCAATTACTATAAGGGCAGGATTTCAAAACGGGCAACAATGGGGACTCCTACCAGGAAATTATTGACCACAGATATTGATAAAGCCATCCGCTATATGCATGGAGGCTGGCTTGGGTTTTTAGTGCTTCTACTAATAGCACTTTATATTGTACAGTTCTAGTAATGGAGGGGGCACACCGATGAAATGGCCAGAGCACGGCGGACAACCAGCAACAATGAAGCAGCTTTTTCAACTAGAGAAGGAGAAAACCATCCTTGATTTCAGTGCAAATTTAAATCCCTTAGGGCCTCCAGCTTGGCTTAAAGAGGAACTATATAACCGGTATGAGAGTCTTACTCATTACCCGGATCCAAGTTATTCTCGCAGCATAGCCTCCCTTGCAGAGCATGAGCAGGTAGAGGAGGGTGAAGTACTACTGACTAATGGTGGAGCAGAAGCGATCTTTTTGGCAGCGAAATATTTTGAAGGAAAGAAGGCTTTGATTTTGCAGCCCACGTTCGTGGAATACGAGCGAGCGTGCAAACATTATCATATCGAAACAGAGGATATAGGGTTATTGCCTCAGGATGGATTTGCCTTACCTTTTGATCTTGTTATGGAAAAGCTCCCCGAAAAGGATGTCCTGTTCCTGTGCCGCCCAAATAACCCGACAGGTACAGTTGTTCCGGAAAAGCAGATACGAGCGTTATTGAAGGAAGGGTTAAAAACGAATACATATGTCGTGGTGGACGAAGCGTTCGTGAACTTTGTTTCGGACCTTTCGCTGTCTGTATTGGTCGCTTCGTATCCGAATTTACTACTTTTGCGCTCTTTAACAAAAATGTATACCATCCCCGGGATTCGCCTGGGATACATGTTGGGAAACAGTAGATTGATAAAAAGATTGAAAGCGGAGCAGATTCCATGGAGCATCAATGCATGGGCGGACGCTATTGTGCCAAAGCTGCTGGAAGATAATAGATTTGTAGACCGGACGAAATTATGGCTGCAGGAGCAATCGCAAAAAGTAAGGTCTTCCATAGCCTCTATGGGGTTCTATGTTTCCCCATCCCAAGCAAACTTTTATCTATTGCAAGATAGCCAACATCCCCAACAGACAGACGAATTATTCCGTTATTTATTTCACCATGGTGTGCTGGCGAGACATACCCATAACTTTAAAGGGCTGGACGGGAATTTTCTACGGCTTGCCATACGGTCTGAAGAGGAAAACCGCTACTTAGTTTCTGCTCTTCAAAAGTGGAGGATAGATACATGATTATATTTATTTCCGGAGGGGCACGGTCAGGGAAAAGCACGTATGCAGAGAAGATGGCCCGCTCTATTTATTCGAATGCAAAAAATGCACGGTTAATCTATATTGCTACCGCTAAACGAAGTGATAAAGAAATGGAGCGGCGTATTAAGATTCACCGGCAGGAAAGAGAGGATGAATGGCAGGTAGAGGAAGAATCTTATGAACTATCTCGAATTCTTGAAAATTTACAATCCGGGGATGTGATTCTAATCGATTGCCTGACGATTTGGTTAAGCAATATGATGTTTGATAGAACATATTCCTATTCCGAACTAGTCGATGAGGTTTCAAAATGGTGCAGCATCGCAAAAGAAAAACAGCTTCAGCTCATCATTGTGTCCAATGATTTGAATGAAGGGTGTCCTTCCCGTTTTGAACTAGTAAACGAATATATGTATAACCTGGAACGGCTCCATCAACTGGTCGTTCAAGAAGCACAATATGCAATCCAGACTATAGCTGGAATTCCGACCTACTGGAAGGGGGAAAAGAATGAAGAATAGCCTATATGGTTTATTATTGTCATTTCAATTTTTGACGCGTCTACCTGTCCCTGTTTCTTGTCCATGGACCAAACAAACGAGCAGATGGGCAATCAGGGCCTACCCGCTAGTGGGAGTGGTATTAGGGACCTTGATTGTCCTTGTTTTCAATAGTTTGGAAGGTCATTTGCCTCTATTCTTTTTATCCTTGCTGCTCCTGACACTTTGGGTTTGGCTAACGGGAGGACTGCACTTGGACGGGTGGATGGACGTGGCAGATGCGGTTGGATCGAACGCTCCCATCGAAAAGAAATGGGAAATCATGAAGGATCCGCATGTAGGCAGCTTCGGAATAATGGCGCTCCTCTTTTTAATGGCGTGGAAGACCATGTTTATTTTCATGATTTTGGATGATTCTCTACAGTTAATCTATTCATTTCTGCTGATTCTGGCCTTATCCCGATTTGGTGCAGTAGTGTTCATGTACATACTGCCTCCTGCAAAGAAAAGCGGCCTAGCATGGGAATGGAGGCGGAATCTGAATGGGTGGGATGTGGTTTTGGCCTCGCTTCCTGTTGCGGCAGCTTTTCTTTTTCTGCATGAGTTTCTCTTTTTACTGCCGAGCTATTTTTTATTTATTTTGGTGTTTGGATGGTGGGTAAAAAAAGCATTTAAAGGGATTAATGGAGATTTGCTTGGAACCGCCATTGAAGGAGGAGAGTTATGGGGACTTGCGGTAACGTGGATCTATTTCTCGTTCGCCATGGGATAACGGATTGGAATAGGGATAAAAGATACTTAGGGCATACAGATAGGGGAGTATTGATACATGAACTCTTTAGGTTGCATGCTTTGAGGAAGGAATTGATGAACCACTCATTTGATTATGTATTTACAAGTGACCTGCTGCGTTGCCGGGAAACTGTATCCTATTTGGGTTATGGTGCGATGGCATGTACGGATAGGAGATTGAGGGAACTGAATTTCGGTGAGTGGGAAGGTAAAACCTATGAGGAACTAAAGGATAACGATCATTACAGAAAATGGCTAACAGATTGGGAAAATGAATCTCCGCCTAATGGTGAATCTGGAAGGGGATTCACAGCAAGAGTGGACGACTTTATTCATGAACGGTTTCTACATATAACAGAAAAACCATCAGCTCGCATCCTCTTGGTGACACATGGTGGAGTAATTCGTTTTCTACTTGCTAGATTTAAAGCGACCGACACCTTCTGGGAGGGGGCCATCCAGCATGGGCAGGGTGTGCGGATTTCATTGACACGAAAAGAGGGGGAGTGGACATGCAACTCGTTATCGGAGGTGCCTTTGCCGGGAAAAGGGATATAGTAAGGAAAAAGCATAAAGAATTCAGTTGGGTTTCTTCCTATCACAACGACCTGTTATCAAACTGGGATCTAAAATGGCAGGATGGAACTACTCTAGTTTTGGAAGGCTGGGAGAGATGGGTAAAACAGCAGCTGGAAAAAGAAGTGGAGGATACTGTCATACGTTCAGAATTCAGCAGGTTATTTCAGTGCTTCCTGGAAGAAGAACGCCTAAGGAATGGCTGTATTGTGTTGATAATGCTGGAGGTCGGGAGGGGTATTGTACCCATTGAAGAAGACGAAAGGCGCTTCAGGGATCTGGCAGGATGGATTTTACAGGACGCAGCAAAACTGGCAGAAGAGGTGCAATATGTATGGCATGGAATGGCTAAAAGGCTGAAGTAGGAATAATGGCTCTCTTTCTGCTGAATTTTTCCATGGGTTATAATGGAGGCGGAAGGGGAAGTTAGTCTAGTATAATGGAATGTAGTACCCCTCCAGGAGGACATCATGATAAAAAAAGACTACGATAAACTACTTCAAATACATACTTCAGAAGAACAAAAGGGCTTTCTTAAATCCTACCATTATCACCGCTATGAGCCTACACCTTATGAGGCCCTCGAAGAGCTGTTTGAACAATGTCAACTGAATAGCAGGGACCGTGTAGTGGATTATGGCTGTGGCAAAGGACGGTTGAATTTCTATCTTCATTATCGTTTTGGCGCGAGTGTCACTGGGATTGAAATGAACGAAGACTTTTATAGGGATGCACTGGAGAATCGTGAGCGTTACTTGACGAAGCACAGAATCGGGGATGGAGATATAAAGTTCCTATGTTGTCTGGCAGAAGAATACGAGGTTCATCCTTCCGATAACCGCTTTTATTTCTTCAACCCTTTTACTGTGCAGATCTTCATGAAGGTTGCGGATCATATCCTGGGATCTGTCGAGCAGCACTACCGGGACATTGAACTTATTTTCTATTATCCATCAGAGGATTACGTGTATTTTCTGGAGAATCATCCTTTATTCGAATGGAAGCGGGAGGTCCGGTTGAAGGGGTATGAACAGAATGAAAATGAGCGGTTTTTGATTTATGGGTTGGCTTATTAAAATAAGGTGGAGAAACTGATTGGCATTCAGTTTCTCCACCTTTTTATTTTCCTGACTATATCTTAATCAGCTTGTTAATTCTGTTCAGTTCCATGTCCTGTTTTGCTTGTTTTTGTACTAGATAATCAATATCGATTTTGAATGAGTTTACTATATCAGTTTGGGCATCCAATTTTTTTTCTAGGCGTGTGAGGGAATGAGTGTGTTCGTCTAATTTGTTGGAGTGCATATTTAAAATGCTGGTGTGTTCGTCCAGTTTATTGGAGTGCCCTTTTAGAATTCTAGTGTGCTCGTCGAGTTTGTTGGAGTGCTCTTTTAGAATTCTAGTGTGCTCATCGAGTTTGTTGGAGTGCTCTTTTAGGATACTGGTGTGCTCGTCGAGTTTGTTGGAGTGCTCTTTTAGAATATTGGTGTGTTCATCTACAATCGTGCGAATCTCTTTAATTTCCTGCCTTTGTTCTTTTACCTCTCGAAAAATGGCGTGTAAGAGTTCATGGTCAGTCATGGATTTCCTCCTAGGGGATATTTGGTGTGGTCAAGCGAAGGGAAAAGGATAATACAACCTCATTCTAACAGAAAGCCTTTTTTAATTAAAGGAAAATGGAGTGGTTTATATTGTAAAAAAGAATGCCCAATCAGGCATTCTTTTGCAATATTAATTCATTAAGCTGTTCCGAAAGTATCCGTTCGTTTTCCTCTTCCAACCAAGCATCTTCGAAAATGACAAACCGGCAATTCCCACTGTTAAGATAGCTATAAATGATCTGCGCCTTATCGATTTCGAACTTAGTAACTGCTTGAAATGGTGCATCTGTAGAAGGTGTGGAAAGTTGCTCAATAATTTTTCCTTTTAAACTTTCTATACCAACCTTTAAAGGGAATTTCTCCGAATAAACTACGTCTGTTCTCTGGATGATAAATACCTTTCCCGTTTCCTCATCGATCGCTTCCACAATCGCAAGCTTATGGTTCTCTTCGGTAAAATGGATCACTTCTTCCTTGTAGAACAGGGAGTTCAGGATGTTCAGATAATTGCGGTATCTTGCAGCCTGTTCGAACTCCAGCTTTTCAGCGGCTGCTTCCATCCTGTTTTTTACATGCTCGATTAACCGGGCGTCCTGATGTTCAAGGTGGGAAATCAGCATATCTAACATCAAATCGTATTCTTCTAAAGCAGCCCCGCCCAGACAGAGCCCGTTGCAAAATCCAAGTGAATAGTTCAGGCAACGCGACTTTTTATTGTTGGGATGGCTGCACTGGAATTGGAAAATGTCCTTGAAGCCTTCAGTGGCACGGACCACGGTCTTTCTGCTTGTATAGGGGCCGAAGCAGTGGAAGTGTTCGCTACTCATCGGTTGGTGTGTTATTTTCAGGTTGCGGAACTCCCTATTCTTCGGAATCGCGAGGTAGATGAAGCCTTGTGGGCTTTTCATTTTTCGATTATAGTGCGGCTTGTATTGCTGAATCAGTTCCCACTCCAGCAAAAAAGCTTCGAACTCCGTGTCGGTCTCGATATGTTCGAGGTCGCTGACGTGGGTCACGAGCCGCTTGATTTTAGGGGCATGGACGGTGGAAGCGCGAAAATAGGACTGGACACGCTTTTTCAGCTCTTTCGATTTTCCGACATAGAGGATGGTACCGTACGAATCCTTCATCAGATAGACGCCGGGAGTGGATGGAAGGGACTTTATTTTCTGTTGTAGGTTCATGTTCAGTCCCTCCTTAAAATTTTTTAACGTATCGCAGGTATCTTTATTTTTACAGTGAACTCCTCGTCCCGGTAAACGAAGTCAAGAAAGCCCTGATGGCCCTCGACTATATCCTTGACCATTTTGGTGCCAAGCCCCTCGTGTCCCTCGCCTTTTGTCGTGTGGCCGTAGGAATGGTAGAGTTCATCCAACACTGGAGTCGGGATGGGAAGACTGTTATTTTTGCAGACGAGCAGATACAGTCCGCTTCTTTTGTAAAATTGCAGGGTCAATACGCCCTGCTTTTCGTAATGCTTCTGCCATTCTTCGCAGGCATCGATGCTGTTCGAGAGCAGATTGCCGATAAGGGTGACCATGTTCGAATCGGAAACGGGCAGAGTGGAGAGCGGAAGATCCAGGTCGTAGACGACGGAAATGCCGCTGGCTTGAGCTCTGCGATACATTTGGTGCAGAACGCCTGCCACCACACCGCGCTCCCCTTTTATCGAAAGGTTTGTCTCTTCATAGCCATCCACGAGATCATCCAAATAGTGCTTGGCCTCTTTATCCTTGCCGTTTTCGAGCATAAAATGAACTGCGGATACATGCTTCAAAAACTCGTGGCGCTCTCCGCGGACAATTCGGAAGGTTTCGTTGAGATGCTCGCGCTGTTCTTCATATTCCAGCAAGCTGTGCGTCAAATCGGAAATCTTCCGGGATCCATTGAGGCGGATTGCCTCCAGACCAACAAAAATGAGAAAGGGTGCAAAAGTGGCCCAGGAAAGCCCGATAGTAAAATACAAACTTACCAGCAAGAGCTGCATGGCAAGCAGAATCAGGTTCCAACGCATTCCGATACTCGAGGTTTCCAGGAGTGTTCTTTTATATAAATAATACACCACCCCGATGACAGGTAAAATCACAAGATAGATAGGCACATTCCAAGTCAGGTTGTTGAAAAGAAATTCCAGGTGAATGGTTCCAAACGCTGCAAGGAGGACCCAATATAGAAGTGAAGCTTTCACGGTGATCCCTCCTAATCAAAAATAATGCTGCTGCAGAAACTCGACCTTATCCTTCGTGATCATCGCCTGCTCTTCCATCCCCTCGAAGCTCACGATATAGGAATTCTTCGCGTAGAGGGAGAAGTTTTTGACATGGTGGATGTTGATGATGAAGGAGCGGTGGGAGCGGAGGAAATCGCGCTCTCTCAGCTCGCCTTCGAGTTCGTTCAAGGTCTGGTAGGTTTTGACCGGACCTGTTTTCGTGTAGATGGTCGTAGAGCGTCCTGAACGCTCGATAAACACGATGTCTTTCTTTTGGATAATATGTATGTCGTTCTTTTGCTTAATATAGAGTCTCCCGGCAATTTCCGCAGATTTGGACTTTTCGAGTAGCCGTTCGATGGACTTGATCAGGCGGTCCTTCGGGTAGGGTTTCATGATGTAGTCGTGCACGTTCAGTTCAAAGGCATGGACAGCGTAGCCGCTGCTTCCTGTCACGAAAATCACGGAGATGTTCAGGGCATGGGAGTGTATGATGTCCGCCAGCTCATACCCCGAAAGGTTCGGCATCTCAATGTCGGCGATCAACAGGTCGACCGATTCCTTCTTTATATGCTCATAGGCTTCTTCTGCGGACTGGGTGGAAAAGACGATTTCCAGGTTCGGCATCCCCGCCACAATGCCATTCAGTTTATCCAAATCTATGTATCTATCATCGACAAGCCCAACCCTCATTGCAATTTCCCTCTCTTGTTGGTTTCCATTTTTATCTTTATTTTACCATGTAAAAGGGATGAATGGACATATTCGCGACATCAAACGGAATATTCGCGACATAACTAAAGATTCCGCGATTCATTTATTTTAAGATGAAGACAAGAAATAATTGAGGAGCTGAGAGCATGATTGAAATAAATGAAGTGACGAAAAAGTTTCAGGATAAAAAAGTGTTTGTAACTGCGTTGAAGCATGTTTCCTTTTCGGTAAAAAAAGGACAGATCGTCGGGCTGCTTGGTGAAAACGGTGCGGGGAAAACAACGCTTCTAAGAACAATTGCTACGCTTTTGACGCCTACGGAAGGAAGCGTAAGTGTCGGTGGAGATGATACCGTTAAAAATCCGGATGCGATCAAAAGAAAAATCGGTGTACTGTTCGGCGGGGAAACCGGCCTCTATGACCGCTTGACCGCTCGCGAAAACCTCGAATATTTTGCAACGCTGTACGGACTGAGCAAGCACGAAACAAAGGTGCGCATCGATGATCTGGCAAAAATGTTCGGCATGAAGGATTATCTGAATCGCAAAGTTGGCGGCTTCTCCAAAGGGATGCGCCAGAAAGTCGCCATCGCAAGAACACTCATCCATAACCCGGAGATCATCCTGTTCGATGAGCCGACAACAGGACTTGATATTACATCTTCAAACGTATTCCGTCAGCTTGTCCATCAGCTGAAGCGCGAAGGGAAGACAATCATTTTCTCTAGCCACATCATGGAGGAAGTGTCGATGCTGTGTGACACAGTTGCGATGATGCACAAGGGTGAGCTTGTTCATCACGGAAATCTCGAGCAGCTCTATAATTCTGAGGGCAGCCGCGATCTTAACTATATTTTTATGAGTAAACTGGTAAGGGGGAACGATTATTATGCTTCGTAAAATCTATCTGAAAGAAATGAAAGACTCCTTCCGCGACAGACGTACCCTGCTCTTGACCGTGTTACTGCCGATCGTGATGATGACAGGGCTGGTGCTTTTTTATGAAAGCATGGTGTCGAATGGGGAAGGAGAAGTCTATCAACTTGCTGTCGATAATAATTTCTCCGCAGAAGAAGAGGGAATTTTTGCTGCCTATGAAAATATTGAATTTGTACAGTCGGATGACCCGGAAGCAGTGGTTGAAGAAGGGGAAGCACAGGCAGCACTTATTTTGAACGATGGTTTTTTGGAAAGTGTGGAAGCGGGAGAGGCTGCAACAGTTACCGTACTAGGCAACTCCTTTAGCCAAAATTCCTCCAATCTAATGAATATGGTAACAAGCGCACTGGCAGTCTATGAAAAAGCAGTCATTGCAGAGCGTCTAGAGGCGCAGGGAACCGAACAGGACTTGGTTCAGCCATTTATGTTAGAACAAAAGGAAATCACTGAAGATAACCCGAGTATCAACCTTGTCGCGTTGTTAATTCCATTGATTTTGGGGTTAGCGATCGGAATCGGTGCAGGTCCGTCAGCATCAGACCTGTTTGCCGGGGAGAAAGAAAAGAAAACGATGGAAGCCCTATTGATGACACCAGTGAATCGCATGACGCTGCTTGTTGCTAAGTGGTTGACGATTGTCTCAATCGGATCGCTCACTGGCATCATCACACTGATTGTAGTTGCTTTGGAAATCAGCTTCCTGACAGAAAACCTTAAAAGTGCCGTTTCACTAGGGGATAATGTGTACGCTATAATCGGCTTTTCTATACTTGTATCCGTCATCTATGCCATGTTTGTTGCTACCCTTCTCATGGTAACAAGTATCATCGGGAAAACCGTAAAGGAAGCACAAAGCTACAGTACACCTATCATGATGATAGGGATGTTCCCATTGATGATGATTTCAGGAATCGGAATAAACGAGCTCCAATTCCATCACTTTGCCATCCCGATCATGAACGTATTCACTATTCTTAAGGAACTGAGCTTCGGCATCATCAACTACGAGCACCTTGGTATTATGATAGCTAGCAATCTAGTATGTATCGTGGCTGCTTTTATTATAGCAAGAGTGATGTTCATGAAGGATAAATGGGTGATGAATTAATTGGTAGGGGCCTGACCCTCAATGCTTTAAAGCGTTGAGGGTCAGGCCCCTTTTCATGCATTGAACCTTTTTAAAGTTAAAATCGCACCTCAAACTCAACACCATCCGCCATCTTATCCTTCTTACCATCCAACACCTCGCTTGATGAGATAGTAAGACTTTCTAGCGCTTCTGGATCGGTTTCATCCAGGATAAACCCTAGGCTGCCGACTTTTTCTTCTCCGGGTTTGAGTTCACCGTTCAGTTTCTCCAGATAGAAATCATCCTCCCAGGTAACGGTTTCCCCTTGGTTGGTGGTGATTTCTGAAACGGGAGCAATATGCATGGGCTTGTCGCCGTTATTTTTCACAACCACATTGACCCTGACATAGGGGAACTCTGTTTCTTCATGGGTGAAGCCGTGAAAGAAGTCAATGAGGTCCGGGGAAGGCTTGTATTGCATGACCTTTACATCCGAAATGGTCATTGAAATATTTCCCGTCTGTTTCTTTTCATGCACCTGTGCGAATTGTTTAAGGGTGATGGAGCCATCCTCGTCCTTAAATTGTGAATCCTTGATTGTTAGTTCTCTATCATCCGGTGCTTGTGGACTATCTTTGAATGAGAGAATCTCGGTGCTTTTTCCATTGGCTTGCGTTTCCGCGTGTACCTCGGAAGCGGAATTGTTTGAGCTGTTGGCCGTGCATCCCGCCAGCAGAGCGGCAGTTAGGGTAAGTGCAATCCATGGTTTTAAACGCATTTTAGCAACCTCCTAAAAATTGAAGCATTCCGTAGCATGAGGCCGCGGTACGCTTTATGCTTTACTCTTTTTTATGGGAAGGTCGAACTCTTTCCAAGATAGCGAAAATCTCTTTTGCCGTGTCGGTGTTGTCAATTTTTCCTGCAAACTTTTCCATTCCAGGGCCATACGCATAAACCGTTACATCCTCACCGGTGTGTCCATCCGTCGTCCAGCCTGTGCCTGTGCGAAGGTCAAAAATTTTCTCGATGGCATTGTCGATTTCCAGAACATCGCCGCTATTATCCTTTGCTTCCTGAACCGATTGAACCTCCTCTGGAGTCAGCTCAAGGTCGATATACTTTTTTAACGTTTCTTCCACTGGGGCACCCGTTGTAATTTCTTTTGCGATAAAGTCTGGTGTCTTTTTCGCTGCCTTGATGGCCGATGGATCCCATTTGTACACACCGTCACGGCCCAGTGCCATCCCGCCAGTCGAGTGGTCAGCCGTCGCGATTACAAGGGTGTTCTTATCTTTTTTGGCAAAATCGATTGCCGCCTGGAACGCCTCTTCAAAATCTTCCATATCACTCATCGCCGCCACAACATCGTTATCATGGCCAGCCCAGTCGATCTGGCTTCCTTCTACCATTAAAAAGAATCCTTTTTTATTCTTATCCAAGCGCTCCAAAGCAGTATTGGTCATTTCTTTCAATGAAGGCTGTTCAGCTGGGCGATCTATCTTTTTTTCCAATCCTTTTGGCGCGAAAAGGCCAAGGATCTGTTCGTTTTTATCATTCAGCATTTCATCGCGTGTCGTTACATAGGAGTATCCATCTTTCTCAAACTCTTTTGTGATGTCGCGGTCGTCGCGGACAAAATAGCTTGTCCCGCCGCCCAACAGGACATCCACTTTATGTTCTCCGTTAATCAGGTCATCATAGTAATCATCGGCAATTTCATTGTAGTTGTTGCGGGATTCATCATGCGAACCGAATGCCGCCGGGGTTGCATGGTTAATCTGGGAAGTGGCAACCAGCCCTGTAGATTGTCCGTTTTCCTTGGCTTGTTCGAGAACGGTTTTGACATCTTTCTTTTCCAGGTCAACGGCAATTGCACCATTGTATGTTTTAATACCTGCAGACATCGACGTTGCAGCAGCTGCGGAATCTGTGACACTTTCTTCCGGATCCCAAGAATGAGTAGATTGCATGCCTACTAGATAAGAATCGAATTTTGTATCTTCCATCTCCGGGGTATTCGGATCATCCTTTAACGTCCTGTATCCTGTCGTATAGGAATTTCCCATCCCATCCCCAATCAGGAAAATAACATTCTGGATTTCATCTTTCTTCTTGTTGCCACCTTTTTCAGCAGAAGCCTGATGAAACGCCAAGCCGCTCACTGCAAGAGATGACGCCATTGCTACGGTTAACAACTTTTTGGAAAATGCCATTGATTTGGACCTCCTGAAGTTTAATAACTTACAAGAGTAATTATATTTCCATCCTATTAAGTGCGTTTGTAGTAGCGGTAAAGATTGGTTACAAAGGGGTGACAGGGCTATTACAGTTTATTGCAGAGTAAGAGAGAATGCGATGCTAAAAAGCTTTATAGAATGATAGGGAATTATTTTTTATAAAAACTAGACATGCACCTCCACCTATTACCGCCGCATACGCTATTAGGCAAACAACTATGGGGAGGTTATCTCTTTGCACTTTCCACAAGATCATAATCAATTTTATCAACAGGGTTCTGTAGATTACCGCAACAACCTTTCGAATGAACGGCTCATCTACTATTATCCACGTCCGAGACGTCCTTTTTACTACCCTTATTATCCATACCCTTACTATCCGGCTCCTTATTATTACCCATATCCTTATCCAAGACCGTATTACCGCAACCAGGAGGGCTTGGTGGGGGAAGTATCACAATCTGATATGCGTGCAAGCTGGCGGGAGTGGGAGGATCTTGGGGCGCCGCTTAGAGGATTCCGAGGGGCGCCTGCCGTGGCATCCTGGGGGCCGAATCGCCTGGACACATTTGTCCGCGGCGAGAGTAACCGGATGTTCCATAAATGGTGGGACGGAAGACGGTGGAGCAGATGGGAGGACCTGGGTTCCCCACGAGGCGGATTAAGGAGTTCTCCTGGTGCCGTTTCATGGGGGCAAAACCGGATTGACACTTTTGTCCAGGGCCAAAATGAAGGTATGTGGCATAAGTGGTGGGACGGAAGAAGTTGGAGTCAATGGGAGGACCTGGGTTCCCCGCGTGGAGGCTTCAAGGGTTCACCGGCTGCTGCTTCCTGGCAGGAAAACCGCCTGGATTGCTTTGTCCAGGGGATGGACAATAACCTCTGGCATAAATGGTGGGACGGCAGAACATGGAGTCAGTGGGAAAACCTGGGTTCACCGCGCAGCGGACTAGGTGGATCTCCTGGTGCTGTGTCATGGGGACCAAATCGCATTGACGTTTTTGCCATTTGCAACAACAACCGGCTGTGGCATAAATGGTGGGACGGCAGAAGCTGGAGTCAGTGGGAAAATCTCGGTACCCCGCGTGGAGGCTTGGATGGCGCACCAGCTGCATCAAGCTGGTCACCAAACCGGCTTGATGTCTTCTTAAAAGGCAGAGATGACCGGATGTGGCAGATATTTTGGAATGGCAGACGCTGGAGTGAGTGGGCAAACCTTGGTGCCCCACGTGGCGGGGTCCAATCCTCACCGGCAGCAGTTTCTTGGGACCAAAACCGCATCGACACATTTGTCCGAGGCGGCAACAACAGGCTTTGGCATAAGTGGTACGCCTAATATTTTCATTAGTAAGCACCTGCTTTTTTTTCCGTAAAGGGAAGCAGGTGCTTTCTTGATTTTATTGAAATAGCAAATTTTAAACAAACGTTTGTTTAATCCAATAGTGAAATGCAGCAGTGAGAAGGGGTTCAGAGCTTTGCAAAAGAATTAACTTTATAAAAAGAATTTGTAGAAAACTAACGTCGTTATTTTTTCTGAAAATTGTTGCATTTAAAAGGACGTTCGGCGTAAACTGGTAATACCAGATAAAATATTGGTATTACCAGTTTGGGGTGTAAGAATGAGAGCAACCGATAAAATAGAAAAATTGTTCATTGGTAAAGTACTGCAGCAGGAGTATTCACCAGGAACCCAGATTCCATCCGAAAGGGAACTGGCAGCAGAATATGAAGTTGGAAGACCGGTAATTCGGGAGGTCCTGCAGCGTCTCGAGCGGGAGGGCTGGCTGACGATCCGCAGTGGGCAGAGGGCAGTGGTCAATGATTATTGGAAAGAGGGCAACCTGATGACCATTGTGCACATGCTTGCTGAGGAGGAGAGCATACCGAACGAATTTATTATGCATCTTTTGGAGCTCCGAAAAAGTCTGTCACCAGCGTATGTGAAAGATGCCGTCACACATAAGCCCTTATCCGTAGTCGCACTTCTTAAAGAAAGCGAAACGGTGCCTGATGAGGATGCGGCATTTGCCGAATACGACTGGCGACTGCAAAAGGGGCTTGCTGCTGCATCCCCAAATCCTATCTATCTACTGATCTTGAACAGTTTCGGGCATCTGTATGTGAAAATGGCAACGCATTACTTCTATGAAGAGACTTACCGGGATGCTTCGAGAGCCTATTATCGTGAGCTGATGGCAGCAACATTGTCAGGGGACGGCACACAGGCGGAGTATCTGGTCCAGGAGATGATGGAAAAGAGTATTAAAATGTGGAAAGAGAGAACCAAGTAAAATAAGAGAATGGGGAGTGGGGTACGGTGAAAGGGTATTACAGAGAGTTCTTTTTGTTTCCTGATATTACGATATTAATAGGATTGATCGCCCTGAGTGTTTCCTTCCAGGTTTGGCACGGACTATCATGGACCTCGATGGCCTGTCTTGCACTTGGGCTCCTGGTTTTCATGTTCAGCGAATACATGACCCACCGGTTTGTCTTCCATTTGAAGCCGCCGAAGAGCCCAATCCTTTTGAAAATGCTGAAGCGCCTGCATTATGACCATCATACAGATCCGAATGACCTGCATCTCTTATTTTTACCCTTATGGTACAGTTTGCCAAACTTGTCTGTCCTGGCCGTCATCTTTTACCTGATAGCAGGCGATCTCTGGCTGACCCTGGCGTTTGCGGCCGGACTGAAGACAATGCTCTTCCTGTATGAATGGAAGCACTATGTTGCCCACCGGCCGATCAAGCCGAAATCAAGTTTTGGTAAATGGGTCAAGAAGATGCACATTCTTCATCACTATAAGAATGAAAACTTCTGGTATGGCGTTTCCACTCCCTTTGTCGATGTACTGTTTGGGACTCTGAAGGATGAGAAAGAGGTGGAGACGAGTAAAACTGCGAAGGATTTGGAAAAACGGGCTTGAAAATTGATGGGGGCGGGGCGTGACATTCCCTGTATTATCCTATATAATGGAACTATTCCAACTACAAAGGAGATTATTTTATGGAAGGGTACGTTCTTAACTAACGTAATTTGATACGTGCGTGTGGAAAAAAAAGCTGGTTCGGCTATAAGGTCGGGCTCTGTTTATGCATGTTTTTTCTCGCGAAAAGGTTAAGAACACGGGTTTGCGCCTGATCCATAAAATGATAGTTGAGATGAGTGAATAGGTATTTTCCTGCCTGTCACCATTTACATCATAAACTACCATTCAAAACGCAAAGAACGAGTGTTGTTCTCTGCGTTTTTTTATATGCAAAAATAAGGTGAAGACTTTGTTCCATCTTTTCCTCGCACGTATCAGCTTGTATCAAGCTATTAAAACTTAGGAGGAAAAACATTGAATCACACAACCATTCAAGCATTGCAATTTATCGATTTGAAAAAAGAGGTAGCATCCTATTGCATCTCGGATTTGGGGAAAGAGGCCATTATAGCACTTGAGCCATCCACGCATAAGAAGAGGATAGACGCATGGCTCCATGAAGTGACAGAAGGAAAACGCATTCTGGAAATAAGCGCAAGCGTGCCGATCCATGGCCTTCACGGAATCCAATACATTTTGAAAAATCTTCATAAAGGTGTTCCTTGCCGTCCCGATCAGCTCATGGGGCTTTACGAATTCCTGGAATGCATCGAGAAGCTGAGACGGTTTATGAAGGATAAGGAGTATGTGGCGCCGACCATCACTTCCTATGTCTACTCGATTTCTGAACTGGAGCATATTGCTGCAGAAATCATCCGCTGCATCCGTAACGGGAGGGTGGATGACTATGCGAGCAAGGAGCTTCTCAAGATCCGCAAGCAGATATCAACCTTGGAGGAGCGGATCAAGCAGCGGGTCGAGCAGCTTGCCAAGTCGGCAAAATACAGTAAATATATGCAGGAAAACATCGTCAGCATCCGGAATGGCAGATACGTCATCCCGGTGAAAAAGGAATACAAAAACAACATCAAGGGGGCGGTATTGGATGTTTCCGCATCAGGCTCCACAGTCTATATCGAGCCTGAGGAGGTAAGCGTCATCCAGGATTCCATCAACCTGCTCAAGTTCCAGGAGGAAGCGGAGGAAGAAAAGATTCTTTTTGCCCTGACAGGACTAGTGGAGGAGCATGAACACGAAATCAAAATTGCGATGGATATGATGGTGGGCTACGACCTGATTTTTGCCAAGGCGAAGTATAGCATCGCGATTCACGGGATAGCACCGCAGATGAACGAGCATCACCTGATCCGATTGAAGGGAGCGCGCCATCCTTTATTGGGTAGAAGTGCAGTGCCATTGAACCTGGTGATTGGCGAGGATTTCGACGCGCTTGTCATCACTGGCCCGAATACGGGTGGGAAGACGGTGACCATTAAAACGGTCGGGCTCCTTACAATGATGGCGCAGTGTGGCATGCATATCCCTGCTGATGCAGGGAGCGAAATCGCCATTTTCCACAGAATTCTCGTCGATATCGGGGACGGCCAAAGCATCGAACAGTCGTTGAGCACCTTCTCCTCGCGAATAAAGAATATTATCGATATTCTCGCAGAATCTACGCCGCAGACATTGGTTCTTCTCGATGAACTGGGGTCAGGAACCGACCCGGCAGAGGGCATGGGGCTAGCGACTTCCATTTTGGAGGAGCTCTTCAACAAGGGAACAACCATGCTTGCAACGACCCACTACAGCGAAATCAAGGAATTTGCCAATACCCAGGAAGGCTTTATGAACGGATCGATGGAATTTGATATGGAAACCTTGAAGCCGACCTACCGCCTGATTGTTGGAAAAGGAGGGGACAGCCAGGCGTTTGCCATTGCGCTTCGCCTCGGCATGCATCCAAAGCTGATCGAACGCGCCCATGAAATCACGTATAAGGAAAAACGCGATTACACGGCCGCCACTGACAAATCACTGCAGGAGCTGAACAGGCAGCTCGCGATGAACAAGAAATATATCCACAAGCAAAAGCATGCAGTTGTGGAAAAAGCTGCCCAAGAGATCGTCTTTAAAATGGGGGATAATGTGAAGATTCCATCCATCGACGAGTTCGGGATTGTCTATAAGCCGGCCGATGAACGCGGGAATGTAGTGGTGCAGGTAAAAGGAGAGATGAAGACCTTCAATCACAAGCGCCTGACCCTCTACATCAAGGCAGAGGAGCTTTATGAGGAAGGCTATGACTATGATATCATCTTCGAATCAAAGGAAAACCGCAAGCTCCGCAGCCAGATGAATAAGCGGCATATTGATGAGGTGATTTTGGAGGACGGGGAGAAATAAAGGCCTTTGGCGGTGGACCAGATGAAGTTTATGAAAATTGTAAACCCCGCGTTAACGACTGTATGAGTTGTGTTAATATTTCGAAAATCACCTTCTGTTTGTCCGAATTTTTTGTATGATAGTCCTGTAGTACAAATCATGCAAGCAATCCAAGGAGGCAATCTAAAGATGAAAAAAGGTTTAATCGCTTTAATATCTTCACTTATGTTACTAGGACTTGCAACTGGCTGCAGCAATGATGAAATGAACAACAATAACGACGGAACTGAAACAAATTCAGAGGAAACAAACGAAGAATAAGTAATGATGAGCCGCTGATCTGGAATCGGCGGCTTTTTATATGGATTTAGAGTGCAGGAAAAACGTTTATGCACAAAAATTTTGATTTGTGCACAATTTTCCCATGGTTATGCACAAAAAATAGAATTTGCGCTTAATTTTCTGGAAATACGCACAAAAATAAGGCACTTATGCACAATTCGCATTGTTCGACAAAATTCCCCGTGAAAATGGTCCAAGACCCTGCCCCCCCCTAAAAAAATCGAAAATTCCGGACATAAGCTACCATAAATCTGGTAAAATGTAGAAAGATATATACTAGGGGGAGCAACCATGGAATTTAATTTGAACATTCATATAAATGGGTTGGAAATGATTTTCGTTCTTCTCGGTTGGGGAATTGTATTGTTTTTCTTTTACCGGATCTACAAAAATCAGGAGAAGGACATCCGGCCGAAGCTCTGGAAAGGAATATTGACTATTATCATCGGATTATTTTCATTTACTTTTCCTCTGACATTCTTTCAACCTCCGATTTCCATCGCCATCCTACCGCTTGGTGTGTGGATACTCTACGTGCTTAGAAAGGGAAAATGGAAAGTTTACGGGAAATATGCATGGCTAGGGTTTGGTGCAAACTATATTTTATTGGCCACCACTTTAGTGGGGATTTTGTTTCATGGAATAATCTACCCGAAGGATCAGGCGGCTACATTCATCAGTGAGGCGGAAAATGCGAGCCTCCATATCATCCACCCATCAGCCCAGAAGGCGGTTCTAAACCCTGAAGCTCTTGAACAAGCTTTGGAGGGGATGCAGAAAAGTAAGGTTGATACTCAACAATTGTATAATTCCATCGTATTGGAAGAGGAGAAAGTGGAGCGGTTTCCATACATGCTGGCAGGAACAAAATCGCAGCTTGGCAGCGGACTTGCCACCCAGATTTTCGTCGAGAGGGATGGCAAAGGGGTGCTGATCACATCGGACAACCAAAGGCAGTACTATTTCCGATCTGAGCAATCCTTTCTGAAGATGGAAGGGGGCGGTACAGATGAATAAAAAAGTAGTACTTCTTATTGGGCTTCTTCTAGCGGGAGTGTTGATCCTTGTGACTTACCTCTACCTCCAAACGCCGAAAGCTTTTCTTACGGAAGAAGAAATCATGGATGAGCTTTACCTCACAAATTCATCTGCAAGGGTGAAGCAGATTCAGGATATCGTTCCTCTTGATGATAAGAGCATGTTCGTACCATTTATCCTTGAAGGTGACCGGTATGCTTCGAGCGTCTGGATGTGGCTTGGCGGCAAATGGGAAAATGTTTCTGTGACCACTTCCTCTGGACCGATTTCCTGGACGAGTAAGGATGGGACGAAAACCTTTATTACTTGGAACGTCGATCCGGATGACAAGGTGGAATATTTTCAGTTCTATCTTTTATCGGATAGGTACTTCCAGGTAACCAATGTGAATGCAAATGATAGGATTGAAATATATTTGCCGAAAATCCAGATGGCGCACCGGGTTCCAGTTGATGAAACATCTTACGGGGCCGTCCCGATCCCCGAGGAATGGGCAGGAATCATCGAATCTTCTAATAAGGTAAATGAATTTCATGGATGGTATACGGAGTATCAATCCCATCAAACTTATTTCGCATGGCAGGCATTTAACAAGATGGACGAAAAGATTCGCTTGGAAAAAACATATGGGAATGAGGGCGGCGGGTATTCTACCGGAAGCTACACCGAGCCACTTCAATTTATTAATGAAGGCGACCTAGAATAATATTCTGGCACTTTTCCCAGAACGAGGAAAAGTGCTTTTTACTTGTCCCAATAGATTCATTGTCGAAAAGCGCATGAAACCAATGTTTCTGATGGCGCGATTCGACAATCTTCGTAGTTATTTCTACCTATTTTCCCGTTAATCATACTTTTTTTAGGGTATTGGAATGTAAACGGTTTAATAAGTTACAGTTATGATGTAATATAGTACGTATAGAGTTATTATTCTGATATATTAGCTAGCAGTAACAGGCAATAATAATGGAGGCATGTCTGATGAGTAATAAAGACCGTGCGCATATTTGGGAGCGCTTCTACGGGCCGAATATGGGCTATATTTATGAAGAGTATGACAAGTATCAGGAGGATCCCGAATCAGTAGATGATACGATTCGGAAATTGTTCGATGAGATGGGTCCCCCGCCGGAAATGGAGTATGGTGTGCAGACGGAGACGGTAACTTCCGTAAAGAAAGATGCAGCTAGTCAAGCTCCACAATCCGCGATCAAAAAAGTCATCGCTGCAACAAAGCTTTTAAGGAATATTCGTACATTAGGCCATTTGGCTGCAAATATAAGCCCGATTCAATTTGAGGAGAAGCATCCTGCAGGATTTCTTGATGTGGAAACTTATGGATTGAGCAAGGAAGATCTTTTACAGATTCCGGCTGATCTAGTCTGGGAAGATGCCCCTGACGCGATTTCCAATGGTTGGGAAGCGTATGAACACCTGAAACGAATCTATACAAGTACCATCGCCTACGAATTCGGTCATATCCATGATGAAGAGGAACAGAACTGGCTGAACAGCTACATCGAGAAGTCCCGCATCCATCAACCGATGTCCAAAGAGGAGCGCATAGAATTGTTCGAGCGCTTGATGCATGTGGACGGATTCGAGAAGTTTTTACACAAAACTTTTGTCGGTCAGAAACGCTTTTCTATTGAAGGGTTGGATATGCTGGTGCCGATGCTTGACAAGCTGGTACAATCCGGCTGTGAGGAAGGTACGAAAAATATCAGCATCGGAATGGCGCATCGTGGCCGTCTGAACGTGCTCGCTCATGTGCTTGGAAAACCGTATGAGTTGATTTTCTCTGAATTCCATCATTCCCCGAACAAGGAGCTTGTGCCTTCGGAGGGTTCCCGTGGAATCAACTTCGGATGGTCCGGAGATGTAAAGTATCATCTTGGAGCAGACCGAAATATTAAAGGTGATAAGGAAAATGTTATTAGTATCCATCTTGCCCACAATCCAAGTCACCTGGAATTTGTCGATCCTGTTGTACAAGGATCTGCACGTGCCTTACAGGAAGATCGCAGTGAAAAGGGCTATCCAAAACAGGATGAACAATCTGCTTTCAGTGTATTGATTCATGGAGATGCGGCTTTCCCTGGAGAAGGGGTAGTGGCGGAAACATTGAACCTGATGAAGCTGAGAGGCTACGCGACGGGCGGAGCAATCCATATTATTGCGAACAACCTGCTAGGTTTCACCACGAATTATCAGGATTCCCGTTCGACCAAATATGCGAGTGATCTGGCAAAAGGCTACGAGATCCCGGTTATCCACGTCAATGCTGATGATCCGGAAAGCTGTTTGGCTGTGATGTATTTTGCCTATCAGTATCGCAAAAAGTTCAATAAGGATATTGTGATCGACCTAGTCGGTTACCGCCGTTTCGGACATAACGAAATGGATGATCCGAACGTGACACAGCCGTATCTTTATGAAAAGATCAACAATCATCCGACCATTGCCGAGAAGTACGCAAAGGAACTCGTTTCCCGCGGTATTTTGACAGATGAAGACACGACCAACAAAAAGTCCGAGATGATGAAAAAGTTCCAGGAGACTTTTGATCTATTAAAAGAAAAAGAAAATAAAGAAGAAGTCACCAAACAGGTGCCGGTCAAAATCGTCGAACATGTGCCGGAAATGGAGACTGCAGTTTCCGTTGATCTTCTTCGTTCCATTAATGAAAACCTTGCCAAATGGCCTTCCCACTTTAAGGTCTATCCGAAGCTGGGACGTATCCTTAAAAAGAGGGAGAGTCTGTTGAGCGAGGAAGGAAAAGTGGATTGGTCACTAGGCGAAACACTTGCATTTGCTTCCATCCTTGCAGACGGCACACCGATCCGTTTGACAGGTCAGGACAGTGAGCGTGGAACATTTGCCCACCGCCATCTTGTATTGCATGATCACCAGACGGCAGAAAGATATGTGCCTCTGCACAATATCCCGGAGGCAAAAGCTTCGTTCTCCATCTATAATAGCCCGTTGTCTGAAACTGCGGTACTTGGTTTTGATTACGGATATAGTGTGCAATCACCGGAATCCCTTGTCATCTGGGAAGCTCAGTTCGGTGACTTCGTGAATGTGGCACAGGTTATCATTGACCAGTTCATTGCTGCAGGCCGGGCTAAGTGGGGCCAAAAATCAAGCCTTGTGATGCTACTGCCACATGGCTACGAAGGTCAAGGACCGGAGCACTCGAGCGGTCGAGTGGAGCGTTTCCTGAATTCTGCTGCTGAGAACAACTGGATTGTCGCAAACGTAACAAGTGCAGCCCAGTATTTCCATCTTTTAAGAAGACAGGCGCTTCTAACGAAAACGGAGGATGCACGTCCTTTGATCGTGATGACGCCGAAGAGCTTACTGCGTAATTCCATGACAGTTTCCAACAGCTCCGAATTGAGCGAAGGCTCATTCAAGCTTCTTGTGGAGCAGGAAGGAACCGGGCAGGAAAAGACCAAGGTTACTAGACTTGTACTATGTACGGGGAAAGTGTCAATCGACCTTGCAAGCAAACTGACGGAGCTGTCTGGAGAAGATGTCGAAAATCTTCATATAGTGAGAGTGGAGCAGCTATATCCATTCCCGAAAAAGGAAGTGGAAGAGCTTGCCGCCCAGTACCCGAACCTGAAGGAAATCGTATGGGTACAGGAAGAGCCGAAAAACATGGGCGCATGGCCTGTGGTAAAGGCACCATTGCATGAGATCGCTTCAAGTGGCCTGGCTGTTGAGTATATTGGACGTCCAAAGCGTTCCAGTCCTTCAACAGGGGAGCCACATATTCATAAACAAGAGCAAGCTGGAATTGTACAAGCGGCATTAAATGTTAGCAAAGGGCATGGAGGGGAATTCATATGATCGAAGTTAAAGTACCTGAATTAGCGGAATCCATTACAGAAGGAACAATTGCAGAGTGGACGAAAAGTGTGGGAGAGTCCATCGAAAAGGGCGAGACGATTGCTGAGCTTGAAACGGACAAAGTAAACGTTGAAATCAAAAGTGAGCACACTGGCGTTATCAAGGAATTCCTTTTTGAACCGGGTGACAACGTAGAGGTTGGCCAGGTTATCGCAGTACTTGGTGATGCTGGCGAGTCAGGCGGATCGGCAGAAGAGCCTGCAGCAGCTCCTCCAGTTGCAGAAGCCCCAAAAGAGGAGCAAGCGGAAGGGCCGAAACAGGAAGTACCTGCTGCCAAAGCTCCGGAAGCAGAGAAGAAATCTGTGGCAACCCGCACTGCTGTTGCATCTCCTGCAGCTCGCAAAAAAGCGCGTGAGCTTGGAATCGACCTGAACGAAGTGAGCTACCGTGATCCAATGGGCCGCGTGCGCGTAGAGGATGTTGAAGCGCATCAGGCTTCCGTTCAAAAGAAAAAGAGCGAGCCTGCACCTGCAGCTCCTTCCAAACCAGCGGCAGCTCCAAAAGCTGTAGTACAGGATGATCGTATCGAGCGCGTGAAAATGTCCCGCCGCCGTCAAACGATTGCGAAGCGCTTAGTGGAAGCACAGCACACTGCAGCGATGCTTACTACCTTCAATGAAGTGGATATGACGGCCGTTATGGACGTGCGTAACCGTCGTAAGGATGCTTTCTTCAAGAAAAATGGCGTAAAGCTTGGATTCATGTCCTTCTTTACAAAAGCGGTAATCGGAGCGCTGAAGTCCTTCCCATTATTGAATGCGGAAATCCAGGGTGACGAAATCCTGATGAAGAAGTTCTATGATATCGGTGTGGCAGTTTCCACCGAGGAAGGTCTCGTTGTACCAGTAGTTCGCGATGCAGACAAACTCAGCTTTGCCGGGATCGAAAAAGAAATCGGTGACCTTGGTAAAAAAGCGCGTGACAACCAATTGGCTTTGAAAGACCTTCAAGGAGGAACGTTCACCATCACAAATGGCGGAATCTTTGGTTCCCTGTATTCCACTCCAATCCTGAACACACCTCAGGTTGGTATTCTAGGCATGCACACCATCCAACGCCGCCCTGTTGTAGTGGACGATAAGGACACAGTGGAAGTAAGACCGATGATGTACATCGCCCTTTCCTATGACCACCGAATCGTCGACGGTAAGGATGCTGTACAGTTCCTTGTAAAAGTGAAGCAATTGCTAGAGGATCCGGAAGACTTGTTGTTGGAAGGCTGATCTAGTGATATTTGATGAGAGCCGCTGTCCCGAGATGGGATAGCGGTTTTTTCAGTGGATTAGACCGCTGTCTATGGATATCGGTGGAACAGAAACTGGTTGAATTTGGTGTACGGGCGAAAAGTAGGTGAGACCGGGCGGAAAGCTCCCCGAATCGGGCGCAAATCTTACTTTGGGGGCGTAAATCAGAAAAATCGGGCGAAAATCCAAAAAATCGTGCCTAACAGCAAACCCATACTTATCCGAATGATATCCTTTTCGTGAAGTGCCGCAAAATCGAGATGTTTTTTTTTTGCTAAAACATACCTCTTAAAAGAAAATTGTCACAATACTACCAATTTACCGACAAAATAAGTATAATCAATAGTAGAATAGAGACACATACGATCAAGGGGGAACTGAGAGATGAAAAAATTAGTAGCGTTGTCGATGACTGCCATGCTTGCAGCGACGATGATGGCGTGTTCGAATGATAATAGTGCGACGGATACAAAGGAGCCTACGGAACAGACGGAAAGCCCGAAGAGCCCAAGCAAGCAGACCGATCCGGATTGGATTACACCTGTTGGCGAAACAATTTCCACTGAGGGTGGGGATTTTACCTTCCATACAAGAAACGATCAGGTGGAAACTGTGGAAGCGGGTTCTTTGACATTGGATTTTGACCAGGTTGCAGGAATCAGCGGCGTGCTTTCTCCGGAATTTGCAGAGCATGTTGGACAAGATAAACTTGAATATATTCAAGTGGATATCCAAGTGACGAATACTTCAAAAGATCCTATTAATTTTGATGCATACCAGGCTACATTGATTACAAGTACCGGAGAAGAGATCACAGCTCCGAACCCGAAATTGGGAGAGCTTCCGGAGGGGAACTTTGCAGGCGAAGAAAAGAAGCAGGCTTCTGTTTTCTATGTGCTGGAAAAATCAAAAGCTGAAGATGTCGAGTGGGTTCGCCTTGTAATGAAAGCTCCAACCAACGAAAGTAATGAAAAAATCGGGGAAGACCTTGATATAAAGGTAGAACTGAAGGGTTAATAGATAGTTAAGTAAAAAACCTTGAGAGTACTCCTCTCAAGGTTTTTGTTTGTCGTCTTTTTCGATAGGAAGCCCCATCTCCACTTTTTTCATTTCCAGTTCCAATCTTAAATATTCCAGCTCTACTTTCTTTTCCTGCAGTTCATAACTTTTCTTTTTATCATAGCCGTAGTAGATCAGTGATAATGCAACAATCACAGTAATATAGAACCATAAATCCACTTTAGAGCACCTCCTGTATCACTCTATACGTATGAAGCACCATATAGTTTCGCCCTTTTCTACTATTTTGAAAAAGCAGTCTATAGTATGAAACATATTCCGGTAACCGTGGTATAGTAAAGATGATAGATACATAGAAGGGAATGAATCGGATGATCAGAGTTGCCTTGCTAAGTAAATGGCATGTGCATGCAGCGGAATATGCAGAGCATGCGCAGGGAAATGAGCATGTTGAAATCACGCATGTTTGGGATGAAAAAGAAGAAAGAGGCAGAGAATGGGCCGATGAGCTTGGTGTGGAATTTGTCCAGGATATCGAGTCCATTTTTAGCAATCCTGATATTGATGCAGTCATTGTTGATACCCCTACTTCCATGCATCGGGATGTTATTATCAGAGCAGCGGAGAGCGGAAAGCATATTTTTACGGAAAAAGTGCTGGCAATCACCGTTGAAGATGCAGAGGCCATATTGGATGCGGTGGAAAAGAATGGCGTGAAGCTGATGGTTTCCTTGCCACGTTTAACGGCTGACTATTATCTCTATGCGCAGCGAGTAGTGGATGAAGGCTTACTTGGCAAGCTGACGACCATCCGATGCAGGGTGGCGCACAATGGGGCGGTACCATATGAAAATAGTCCTCATGGCTGGCTGCCGAAGCATTTTTATAACATGGAGGAATGCGGAGGCGGGGCATTTATCGATCTGGGTGCCCATCCGATCTATTTGACGAACCGTCTCGGAGGTCAGGCTTCTGCCGTCACAGCAAGGCTACAGCAGACACTGGGGTACGATGTGGATGACAATGCAGTGGCCATTGTGGAATACGTATCAGGTGCCATGGGCATTCTTGAAACGGGCTTTGTTGCAAATGGAAGCCCATTCCAACTCCAGTTGTACGGGACTGCGGGAACGCTCCTGATTGAAGATGACAAGATCCGTATTTTTAGCAATCTGATGGAAGAAGGCTGGCATGAAGTGAAGGACCTCCCTGCTCCACTGATCATGCCTATGGACCAGTGGGTAAAGGAAATCCGCACAGGAGAGACACCTAGCATCACACATCAGGACGGATACAACCTTACCCTCATCAACCACGCGGCAAGACTCTCCCATGATCAGGGAAGAAGAGTGGAAATCAAAGAATTGGTTTAATAATGTGAAAAACCACCGAATGGGGTCTGGCCCCTTAGGTGGTTTTTGTTTTATTTTTCTATTTTTCCTCTTCGCCTTCATCTTTGTTGAACCAAAGTGGGTCCATTTGGTCGACGTCGCCGTTATAGTTGATAAGGATTTCTTCTCCCGCTTTGATGTCCTTGTATGCGTAGAAGTCAAAGGTGTGCTCGTCGAAGTTGATCTCGTATCTCGCATTCGGTTCATACGAGTGGTTAAAGAGCATGCCATATCCAAGAAGAATGGCAGAGTGATTCACTCCGTATTCAAACGCGTAGTCCGCAAGAGTCGTCTTTTCGATATGCTGATGTTCTTCATTCAAGTAGGATATAACTGGTGCTGCGTGGAACATGACGCCTTCTTTTATATCCTGGGTTGCAAAAACCCCTCTATTAAATTCCCCATCGCTAATTGGGGATTTTTTTACCTCGATCATAGTTATCACCTTCGCCATTCATTTATTGTAAAATAGTCAACCTATTAAGGGTGCCATTATTTAGCAAAGAAAGCAACAAGTTAAGTTCTTCCAGATGTTATTATACCTCAAAAAACAAGGTAACATTTATCATTCTAAAACTGGGACTGAATTTGTCTGAATAGGTATAATGAAGAAAAATGGAGTGCGGAGGGAAGAAACGTGAATAAAACAACAGCGGCAATCGGCTGCTTTTTCATCATGATAGCTGCCTTTCTATATGCAGCAAAACACATCACAGCAGCAATCATGATATCCAATATCAATAGTGCCAAGACCAATTATTTCGATGGAGGCTATGAATCCATATCGACTGGAATCACCTATTGGACAGGGGGCTCGTTGCTTTTAGGTCTGGTATTTCTAATTGGCAGCGTTTCTGAATTGCTGATGCAAAAGATGAAGGCATAGTCGTTGTGTTTGTAACAGGAAATCTACTGTTTTTGTCGAATGCAATCATATACGAAATATTAAGGAGATGGCTTATATGAACAGAATTAACCTAATCGCACTTGGCGTAAAAGATATTGCAAAATCACTCAAATTTTATCGGGAAATCTGCTTTGAAGCTTCGGTAAGAGGACCGGAGGAGGCGCCAGTCATCGTTTTTTTCAAAAACCAGGGCACGAAGCTGGAGCTTTACCCGTTGGAGCTGTTGGCTAAGGATATCAATGAGGAAAACCCTCCATCACTTTCAACAGGCGGCTTCCCTGGCATCACGCTTGCCTATAATGCAAAGTCAGAAGAAGAAGTGGGCGAGATTTTCCACCGTGTTAAAGAGATTGGGGCAGAGATTGCCAAAGAACCAAAGAAAACGGATTGGGGAGGATACGGCGGGTACTTCCGGGATCCAGACGGCTATTATTGGGAAGTGGCCTATGGTGCGGACTGGAAGTTTGATGAGAATGATATGCTGATCATAGAGGATTGAATGTATGTAAAAGAAAAACGGCCTAAGGATGGAAATCCTATGCCGTTTTTCTTTAGAGAAGTCTCTTTTCGCATACATTGTTGCTTTTGACGTATCCAACGTAAAAACGTAATATTGCTTGCTTTCGTGCTCTTTTCACGAGTAATAGATTATTTTCTGTTTGAATAATATTGGGATAAATGCTGTGAAAAATCCAAAAGCCGATTTTTTACGAACGTAAGCAACAAAGAATAGAGCCTTAGAAAAAGGTTAGAAAATTTTTATTTTGATTATGATGATGGATCGGGAATTGACTCTGCGTACATTCAAGCCAAACAGCCGATTTCATCTTTCTGTCCACTTCCCGTTGCAGCTCCGCATCGATGGCAAGCATATATTGTCTCGCTTCCTCCACCGTCAAGTTGAACTTTGCTGCAGCCTGTTGATATGGGTGTTGGAGGGTGAGCAGATTATAATATTGTTCAGCGGTTTCAGCCTGTTCCGCATATGCCATTTCAATTTCTTCCATAAAAGAATGGAATCTGCGTTTTTCTTCGGAAAGTGACCTCTGTGCCATTTTCATCAAAAAGCTGTACTTGCTTTCTTGCAATTCAAGTCACCTCTTCTCCGGTATCATCACGAATTTACCAGCTTGCTTTTTTCACTCCAGGGATCTGCCCCTTATGTGCATATTCTCTAAATGCTATGCGGGACATTTTGAATTTACGCAAATATCCTCTAGGACGGCCGGTAATTTCACATCTATTGTTCAAACGGGTAGGGGAGGAATCACGCGGCAGCTTTCGTAAGCCTTCTACGTCTCCTTTGGCAATCAACTCCCGGCGAAGATCTGCATATTTTTCGACTAGCTGCTGGCGCTTTCTTTCCTTGACTACTTTGGATTTTTTGGCCATGATTAAAACCCTCCTAAAATTTTTAATATGAAAATAGGAATCATTACGTTTTATTAAAACATAGGAGAGTTTTTGATGCAACATTTTTTGCTCATAAATAAAATTTATCCATTAATTAGGACGGAATGATATAATTGGATGAAGGTGACTATAAACAGAGAAGTTTTTTTATCAATTATTTACATAGGAAATTTTACGTTGACGGAGTGATTACATGCAGATGCGTACGCGCTTTATTAAAGGCATTCCCAACATGTTCACGCTTGGGAATTTATTTTGTGGATTTTTATCGGTAGGTTTTGCGGCGAACGCCCAGTATAGCAACGCTGCCATATTAATATTGATCGGGATGATGCTTGACAGCATGGATGGAAGGCTTGCCCGCATGCTTAAAGCAGACAGCAATCTTGGAAAAGAATTGGATTCGCTTGCGGATGTGGTGACATTCGGTGTGGCGCCATCCTTTTTGGTGTATTATACATATTTCTATCAGTTCGGTTTACTCGGTCTTGCCATTGCAGGACTATTCCCGTTATTTGGGGCGTACCGCCTGGCGAGGTTCAATGTAAGTCCTACGAATTCTTCCGGAAAATATTTTACGGGAGTTCCAATCACAGCGGCAGGTGGAATCATGGCACTGCTCACTCTGTTCGGAAACTACATTCCGCAGATCGTGACAACCGTCATTTTCACAGCACTATGCTTTTTGATGGTCAGCCGGCTGAAGATACCAAGCTTCAAGGAAGTGCCGCTACCGAAGTACGGCACCATCGTCACCGTTTTCCTTGGGTGCTTGCTATTTATCATTTACCAGGGAACCTATCAGCAGTATCCATATTTGATCTATATCGCGATACCTTTGTATATTGCCTACCTTGCTTACCGTTTTGTAAAAGGGAAGAACAAAAAGGAAATCGATTGAGCAAAAGGGAGTCTGGTCCGACTAATTGTTGGGCTAGGCTCTTTTTTTCTTGCAAAAATCCCTTGAACTTTACGTTTACGTCAATGATAATATGTAAATAAATCTAAATATTCTAACAAAAGAGGGTTGCAAATAATGTTCACGATCACCCAACTGGCAAAGGAATTTCAGGTGTCAACACGTACCATCCGCTATTATGAAGAGCTAGGGCTTATCAAGCCGGACAGAACGGAAGGGAACCAACGTGTATTCTCGAAACGGGAGCACGCCAGGCTCAAACTGATCATCCGGGGAAAGCGGTTCGGCTTTCAGCTTGAGGAGATCAAGGAGATGGTGCTGCTGTTCATTGATGACCGTACAGGGGAAAAGCAGCTCGAGAAAACGATTGAGTATGGAACGAAAAAAGTGATAGAAGTGGAAAATCGCATCCGGGAACTCACGGAACTGAAGGAGGAAATGCAACGTTTGCTGAAGAGTTTTAACGAAAAAATCGACAAGGGGCGATGAGGAAGATGGGAAAAGAGCGTAATTTTTTCACGGAGGATAAGCATTTGCAGGCGGTACTTCAAAAATATCTGGAGCCTTCCTTTTATCAATGGGCCAAAGAGGAACTGACAGAGTTGGGGGAGAGCTGTGCCAATGAGATTGACGAAAGAGCGGTGCATACAGACCGGGAAGGGCAACCGAAACTCATTAAATACAACCGGATGGGAGAGGACATTTCAGAAATCTGGGTCAATGACGGATACAAAAAAACAGTCGAAGAAACGTACAACAGAGGCATTGTCGGCTTTGTCCATAAAGAGATTCCGGAGCTTGGTAAGCAGGGGGACTATCTGTATTCCTATGCACAGGGCTATCTGTTATCTCAATCGGAACCCGGTTTCTATTGTCCGGTGACATTGACAATGGCAACCGCCTATTTGCTTGAGCATTATGCGGATGCCGAAGTGAAGGGGAGGTTCCTGCCACATGTCATATCAACAGGGGAAGTGGATCTTTATGAAGGGGCAACCTTCCTTACCGAGCGGCAGGGTGGCTCGGATGTCGGTGCAAACGAGACGAAGGCGGTCCTTTCACAGGAAGGCCACTACCTTCTCCAAGGGGAAAAATATTTTGCCTCCAACGCAGGGCAGTGTGGGATAGCCATGGTGCTTGCGAGAATCGAAGGGGCGCCGGCAGGAACGAAGGGGCTCAGCCTGTTTGCCGTACCTTGGAGGCAGGAGGATGGATCGTTGAATGGAATACAGATCCGCAGGCTTAAGGACAAACTTGGTGTTAGGGCCGTTCCATCGGCTGAAGTGGTGTTTGACGGGGCAGAAGCGTATTTGGTCGGGGAACCAAACAAAGGCATCCACTACATGATGGAGGCATTGAATTTATCGCGAGTTTGTAATGCAGTAGCTTCCATAGGGATCATGAGAAGGGCTTATGTGGAAGCGAGGGAGTATGCAGGAAATCGCTATACCTTTGGAAATCACTTGATCAATTTTCCGATGATCCGGGAGTCACTTGTACAGATGGCAGTAAAATTGGAGGTCGAAACAAGCGCACTTTTCGAGCTCATTTCCTTGTTTGACCGGGTCATGAGGAAGGAGGGCACAGTTTCGGAAAAGGATGTGGCATTGAACAGGCTGCTCATTGCCCTTTTGAAAAAGGAGACAGCCGAGCAGGCGGTCCATTATTCCCATGAGGCGATCGAGATGCACGGGGGGAATGGATTCATCGAGGACTTTGTCACCCCGAGGCTGGTCAGGGATGCACAGGTATTGACGGTATGGGAGGGAACGGCTAATATCCTGGGCTTAGAGGTGTTGCGTTTGATGAAAAAGTATCACGTACACCGGCTTTTCGTGGAAGAAATGCTCACAAGACTGACCAGCCTCGGAAATGTTGCAGAAGACCTGAGGGAGCCTGTGGAGTCCGCGATATCCACACTGGTCGAGCTTTGTGATTATGTAGCAAGCTGCAACAATGATCTGCAAACCTTCCATTCCAAAAAAATCGCCAATCTGATGGTGAAGATTTTCGAAAGTGTTGTAGCATTGGAAGGTGCAGCTTCAGGTGACCCACGCGAGATAGCCAAAGCGGAGATTTTCCTTTCCCAGACTTGGAATGGAGTTACATGGATTGACCGTGAAAACAAAACGCTGAAGCATTTTGAATCCATTGTGAAATGGGAAAAAGAAGGGCTGGAGGTTTAATCATTTTTTTCAAGCTTCCACTCTATGAAATTATTACTTTTCACACAAAAAACGAAAAAAACCTTCCATCAATTGGGAAGGTTTTTTTGGTATGGAAAACATTAAATAATCATTAAGCCGCTTTATTGGCTCCTTTTGCTTGGTTTGCATTACGGTGAAGGAATATCTGTCTTACATACCAGCCTAGAACTACTGCTGTTAGTGAGAAACCGATGATCACAGAAAGCCCATAGCTCAAATGGAGTCCCTCTGGGGCGTAGAAAATATAGGTGCATACGACGCCCGTCATGAACATCGCAGGCACCCCGCAGATCCAGTGGAGCTTCTGGTTTTTCAACAGATACATCGTTGCAGTCCAAAGCATCACGGTTGCCACAACCTGGTTGGTCCAGCCGACATAGCGCCAGAGGAAGGTGTAGTCGATGGTTGCCAGGAACAGGGCTGGAGCAGCAACTGACAAAGTCACAATCAGGACCTTCACTTTTCCATCCATGTTAAAAAACTTGGATAAGCCTTCCGTCAGAATCATACGGGATGATCTTAAGGCTGTATCCCCGGTTGTGATAGGAAGAATGATGACACCAAGAATGGCCAGGATCCCGCCAAGTGTTCCAAGCAGGGAAATGGAAATCTCGTTGACGACATAGGATGGACCGCCTTGTGCAAGTGCTTCCTGCAAGCCGCCGGTTCCGTTGAAGAATGTCATGCCGGCTGCCGCCCAAATAAGGGCAATGACGCCTTCAATGACCATAGCACCGTAGAAGATCTTACGTCCGTGTGATTCCCTTTTCATGGTACACGCCACAATCGGACTTTGTGTACAATGGAAGCCGGAAATTGCGCCGCAGGAGATGGTCACCATCAACAATGGCCAGATAGGAAGCTCCTGTGGATGCATATTGGCAAGAGTCAAGTTCGGAATAGGGTTGTCCTGGAAAAGAAGCGAGACACCAATTGCCACCGCCATAAATAGAAGAATACCTCCAAGCAATGGGTAAATCTTTCCGATAATGCGGTTGATCGGCAACAGTGTCGCCAGTAGAAAGTATCCGAAAATAATCAATAATGCCACGGTAAAACTAAGTGGAGTCAGCTGGGCAATCAACTGTGCCGGTCCAGCTGTGAAGGCAGCTGCAACAAGCACGCTCAGCACAAGTGAAACAACGGTAATCAACGATTTTACTGTATTCCCCAAATAACGGCCCACAATGGAAGGATATTGCGCCCCGCCATGTCGCATGGACAGCATGCCGGAGAAATAATCGTGGACAGCCCCTGCAAATATCGTACCAATCACAATCCAGATGAAGGCGACAGGGCCGTAAAGCGCACCCATAACCGCACCATAGATTGGCCCGAGACCTGCAATATTTAATAACTGAATCAGGTTGCCCCGCCACCAGTTCATTGGCACAAAATCAAAATTGTCACGCTTTGTATAGGCAGGGGTCCGATTGTTGTCATCTATCACAAATACCCGTTCTACAAATTTGGAATAAACGGCATAGCCTGCTATCAATAAAAGTAGTGCGCCAAAAAAAGTAATCATGCTGTTCGCCTCCTGTTGTCGAATGTTTTAGAATTATGAAATATTTTAACATGATTAGGTGGGAAAACAACAGATTTTTCTGAAAAATAGGAAAAAAGGTAGTTTCTTAGTGTACCGATGGCTGTGGAAGACTTATTGATTCGAGACAGGATATGAATTACAATGGGAATACCTAGGAAGTTGATTGCTTCTTCTGAGAATGATTTGTGAGTGATGTCTGTTGAGCTACTTTTCCAACTTTAAAAATAAATCTACCATATACCTTTTCACTATATCTCTATTGGGATGCAGTCTATTTATCATTCAAGCTGATTTTTCTCTGCGACATATCTATCTAAATATTCCACTTTACATATTATTGGTGATTGCGATTCTACTTTTGAATCGATATATCATGGTACTTCCTCTTAAAGGAAATTCTCTTAGTATGGATTCCTCCATTTATTTGGCCACCCTTTTTATTTTCGGTTTGGAGTATACACTATGTCTATTATTGGTCAGCAGTGTGTTTGATGGATTCATAAGACCAAGCATGTCCTGGTGGAAACATGTATTTAATTTTTCTCTCTTTACTTTGATGATACTTGGAGCAGAGCGTGTTTTTAAGTTGATGGAAGGGAGCAATGGAGTTTTGCATGCAGATGATGTTTTGCCCTACATCTTCTCCATGCTATGCTACTTTTTAATAAATGTTCTTTTGATTGTCGGTTTTTTTTCTCTGCAGTCATCTCATAATTTCTATGTTCAATTCCAAGAAATACTTAAAGAATCTACTATCAATTATCTGATAACATTAGCAGTAGCTTTTGTTTTGTCCATCTTGCTAGAACGGGCACCGGTATTTGGTATCATGATTTTTACTATCATTATTCTCTTTGTTTCTATAACATTCAGAAAATATTTCTTTCTCTACGAAAAAATGACCAAAGACAAAATCTATCGGGAACAGATCCTCAACTCTCTTCCGGTTGGAATCATTACGGTGGACAATGACTCTACCAATTTTTCGCTGAATACGGCCGCGTCTACCATATTGGAAATGGATGGAGAAGAGGTGAAAGAGATGGTCAGCGTGAAGGAAGGGGATCCTATTAATGCTTCATTCTGGAGTATTCTTGCTTCCCAAAAGATCTGCCAAAATATAAAAATTCCTTATGTGAAAGAGGGCAGGGACCATTATCTCCTAGTCTCTCAATCCGAACTGCTTGACCAGGAGAGAGCCCTGATCGGTAGAATTTTTCATTTTATCGATATAACGGCTACTGCCGAACTTGAGAAGCGGATCCATCAATCGGAAAAGCTTGCCGTTCTTGGGGAGCTTGCAGCAGGAGCGGCACATGAAATCCGGAATCCGCTCACGGTGATTCACGGATTTGTATCTCTGATGAAGCAATCCTTCACTGAAAAAGATAAAAATAAGTATCAAATCCCTCTTCTTCTTAAGGAATTTGATCGGATTAACACTATTGTGGAGGAAATGCTGTTGATAGCTAAGCCTGGTGCACCTGTGTTGAAATTCGTATTCCTGGAGGATATCGTAAAGGAAATCCCATATGCTCCAGCAGTTCAAGAGGGGATATCCTTACATGTAGAATTGGAAAGGGTCCCTCTAATGGTGGACGCTAAGCAGATGAAGCAGGTATTCTACAATCTGATCCGTAATGGTAGAGAGGCTATGGAGGGTGAAGGGGCGATCAGCATTTATTCCAAGAAGCTCGAAAATGTCTACCAGATTTTTGTGAAGGATACGGGTTCAGGCATATCCGAAAAGATGAAGCAAACGATCTTTGATCCGTTTGTGACCTCGAAAGATTCAGGAACGGGACTAGGACTGACCATTGTCCAGCGCATCATTGAAAACCATCATGGTAAAATAGAGGTGCAGGAAAGCTCCCCGGCAGGGACGACTTTTCTTATCACACTGCCGCTGCCACACAACTAATGTACGTTTAAAAGGAATGATAGCTATGTATTTATCCATAAAAGAAACAGCTGAATATTTATCCTGCTCTACTTCGTATGTGGAAAGCCTGATTCAGCAAAAGAAGATCCGTGCCATTTACGATGGCGAGAATTACTTGATCAATAAGGAGCAGTTCGCCACCCATTTGAAGCAGATGGAAAAGTATAAGGAGCTTGTAGAAGAGCTTCGCAATGAGCCGGTTCCGGAGGATATCGATATCAAGGATGAGGATTGAAGACAGCGCAATTTCCATGAAAAATGCTCAGAGTTCGAAGCTCTGAGCATTTTTTAAGCCTTTCTACTATCTGCAGCTTTGTTATGTCCATGCAATCTCATCATTTTTCCTTTAATATCGAATACTTTTGGTAAGCTTTATTGAAACTTATGCCGAAGAAAATAACCATAAGTGCAGGAAGCAGCTTCATAAGGACAAATGGGGATTCAAATAAAAATGCTTTCCAAAATAATGGACCTTCCATCTTCCATAAATCTTCATGGTATAATTCCGAATCGCTGTAGAGCAAAAAAGAATAAGTCAAACACAGCGTCCCCATCCAAAATGAATAATCCATTAATCTTTTATAATAGTTCCCCCTGGATTGGCGATCTGAGAAGATTTCATTATGATCATCATTTTCCTTCTGCCAATACCGTATCCCGCTAAACCATGGCCCACTTATATAGTTCCAATCGAAATCCTCATATATCCCGATGTATTCCACCAGCTTTTTCCTTGGCAGATAATCTTGATAATCAAGGCGCATAACATATCTCTTGTCAGTTTTTTCGAAAGTGTATATCCCAAAGCCGTTAATATTTGTGCAGCGGTAGCCTTTTTGTAATTGCTCGTTCAGCCATTGCTCTTCTTTTTCAATATTGAAAAATACTTTAAACCTCTTCATTTGATCCACTTCCTTCATACAAGGATAAAATATGTGAAAGCCTTTCTTGCTCCATTTTCAAAACGGCGCATCCTTCTGCAGTAATCTTATATATTTTTCTCCGACCTGAGTTTCCTACAGATTCAATCCAGCCATGTTTATTCAAATTTTCAATCGCACCGTACAATGTACCAGCCGCTAAAATGACTGTACCATTACTGTTTTTTTCTATCTCCTGCATTACGGCATAGCCGTGGAGCGGCTCCCTTAGAGCCAATAAAATATAATGCATCGTTTCGGATAATGGCAATAAACTATGTTTCACACTCTCACCCCTCTATTCAGTTAAACTATATAGTGCAACTTAGTAATAATGTATTACAGTTGAACTGAATAGTCAACATCATTTTTGTTATCCCTCAAAAGATATCCCTTTTCCTATTGCAATGTTTCCGGGAAAGTTGTCAAAACTTACTGTCAATTAAGGTATAATAAAAGGAGTCGAAGGTGGGTTCCATACAAAACCGAGTTGCGTTTAACAAGTCGTATAAAAATGGGATGTCGCCAGCACAGTTCAAGATGAGAGGCGGCGGTTCTCCCATATTGATCAGGAGGAGAAAAATGAGTAAAGTTTATAAAATCATGACGTTTAACCTGAGAGTCGATGTTCAGTCAGACCCATTTGTCTGGGAGGAGCGAAAAAACTGGATCGTTCAGACGATACATACATATGAGCCGGATTGCATCGGCACACAGGAAGCGAATATCCCGATGCTTGCCTGGCTGAAGGACATGCTGCAGGAAAGCTATGAGGTGTACGGAGTCAACCGGACAACCTCGACTGAAGTTGGGGAGTTCAGTGCAATTTTTGTAAAAAGATCGACATTCACCATAGGGAAAAAAGATTCCTTCATGCTTTCGGAAACGCCTGAGGTAATCGGGAGCATGGGCTGGGACGCGCATTGTGCCAGGATCTGTTCATGGGTGGAGCTGATCCCCAAAAGTGAAGAAGAACCGGTCCTGCGGTTCTTCAATACCCACCTGGACCATATGGGGCAGGTGGCAAGACTTGAAGGGCTGAAGCTGATCTTGGATGTGATCAAGGAAAAGGATTCCGAAGACCCGTTGCCAGTCCTATTGACAGGTGATTTCAATGATGCACCGGAAAGTGAACCATTGAAGGCGGTTGCCTCCATGCAAAGCTGCTATGCCGGATTTACGGACGGGGAGCTGCAAAATAGCCTGACCTTCCATGCTTTCCAGGGCGGAACGGCAGGCACTCCGATTGACTATATTTTTGCTGATATGGGGGCTGAGCTTTCCTCGACCGTCATCATCAGGGACAGGATAGACGGAGGATTCCCTTCCGACCACTACCCTGTAATGGCCTATGTAACAGTAAAATGATCAATTATATTGGTGTAAGCTGCGGGATGAAGACCCGCGGCTTTTTTTCATATCCGGGCCTCCCAACTTCTTTATTATGGGTCAAGGAGATATAATGAAAGTATTGATTGTAGTGGGTAGGCACTTAGTTTTGAACGAACAAACTGTAAGAGGAGCATTCCTGTTTTCTATCTTTTGAGGTACTTGAAAAATAAATAGCCCTCCTATATGATGCATGAGTATCAACGACCAAATCGAAACTCAT